>NZ_JANLOH010000116.1:0-77695 GCF_025466155.1 Pseudomonas sp. 13B_2.1_Bac1
CCCCCACCCCCGCCCCCCCCCCCCCCCCCCCCCCCCCCCCCCCCCCCCGCTCCCACATTTTGATCTGCGCCATGCAGGGGTCAGGTAGGCGCGTGCTCTGGCCGCTGTTGACGCTGCGCGACCCAGAACTCCACCAGCTCGCGCAATTGCGAGAGTTCCACCGGCTTGGCCATGTGGCCGTCCATTCCGGCCTGGCGTGCACGTTCTTTGTGCTCCGAGAGGATATGCGCGGTGAGCGCCACCACCGGTGTGCGAATGCGCTGGTGGCTGACTTCCCACGCGCGCAGTTGCTGGGTCGCGGAGAAACCGTCGAGGATCGGCATCTCGCAATCCATCAAGACCAGGTCGTAACGCTGGGCCTTCATCGCCTCCAGTGCTTCCTCGCCGTTGCTGGCGGTGTCCGGGTTGAGGTTGAGCTTGCCGAGCATGCCACGGATCACTTTGGTGGAAATGCTGTTGTCTTCGGCCACCAGGATGCGGAAGTCGCTGGGCACGGTGACGGGCGCTGGCGCGGTGGGCAGCGCGCGCGCCGGGACGTTGCCCTTGCTGCGTTGAGTCAATTCGTCGGCCAGGGTGGTCTTGAGCGTATAGCCCGCCACGGGCTTGGCGAGAATGCGCTTGATCCCGCAGTTGCGCGCGATGATCTTGCTCGGCGCATTGCTGATGCCGGTGAGCATGATCAACAGAATGTCGTGGTTCAGGCTCGGGTCTTCCTTGATCTTCGCCGCCAGTTGCATGCCGGTCATGCCGGGCATGTTCTGGTCGAGCAGCACCACGTCGAAGTAATCACGCAGGTGTGCCTTGGTGCGCAGCAGCGCCAGGGCTTCCTTGCCCGACGGCACGGCGCTGACATTCAGGCCCCAGGCGGTGCATTGCTGCACCAGCACTTTGCGGCAAGTATCGTTGTCGTCCACCACCAGCACGCGCGCGCCCTTGAGCGGGCCATCGAGGTCGGAGGTCGGGTGTTCGAGGCGTTCCGGGTCCAGCGGCAGGGTCAGCCACAGCGTGCTGCCTTGCTGGGCGCCGCTCTTGATGCCGAACTCGCCGTTCATCAACAGGATCAGCTGGCGCGCAATCACCAGGCCCAGGTGGCCGCTCAGGCGCGTGGCCGAGAGGAAGTTCTTGCTGTGCAGTTCGCTGTGCAGCAGGGCGTCGCGCTCGGCGGCTTCCATTGGCAGGCCGCTGTCCTGGACGGCAATGCGCAGGCGCGGCTTGGTGCTGCGGTCATCCAGGGCGACCACGATCAGCACTTCGCCTTCATCGGTTTTCTGCAGGGCGTTTTCCAGCAGACTCAGCATCGCCTGGCGCAGGCGCGTCGGGTCGCCGCTGATCACGCGCGGTACCTGGGGCTGGATGAAACTGATCAACTCGACGTTCTGCTGCTCGGCCTTGGCGCGGAAGATACTCAGGCAATCTTCGATCAGCGCGTTGAGGTCGAATTGCACGTCGTCCAGTTCGATCTGCCCGGATTCGAGCTTGGAGATATCGAGGATCTCGTTGATCAACGTGAGCAGTTCATTGCCGGCGCTGTGGATGGTTTGCACGTAGTCGCGCTGCTTCACCGATAGCGGCGTGCCCAGCAGCAGCTCGGTCATGCCCAGCACGCCGTTCATGGGGGTGCGGATTTCGTGGCTGATTTTCGCCAGGAACTCGGCCTTGGCCGCGATCTCTGCGTTGCTGGCGGCCAGGTCACGGCTGAGGCTGAAACGGGCCTCGACAATCGCACGCTGGCGTTCGCCCAGGGCCAGGCTCATCAACAGGCCGCTGACGCAGATAAATGCCAGCAGTGTGACGATCAGGCCTTGCGGCGAGACCATGGTCAGGCCCAGCAAGGCCGGGAGGATAATCAGCGTGCCGATGTTGAACACCACCATCGCCGCCACGAACAAACGTGCGGGGCGGTAGCCTTTCTGCCAGTGGCAGGCCGAGACAAACAGCATGCTCAAGCCGGCCAGGGCCACCAGGGCGTAGGTGATGATGTTCAGCGGCAGGGTGTTGACGAACAACAGCAGCAGGCCGCACAGCACGATAAACAGAATGTCGGCCATCAACAGTTTGTTAAGCGGATGCGGGCCGAGCGGCATGAAGAAACGGTAGGCAAACATCAGCCCGCACGGTGCGGTCAGCAGCAGCGCGAGGTAGGCGCCCGGGGTCTGGATCGCATGCCAGTTCGGCAGCCACGGGCCTACCAGGTTGAGCAGCAGCGCCAGGCTGAGCATCAACAGCACTTCGCACGCCGCCAGCCACAGGCTGCTGCGCGAGCGGTGGTAGGCGAAGCGCGTGAGGTTGTGCAGGATCAGCATCAGCAGGCAGCCGAACAGCAGGCCGTAGATCAGCGTCTGGGTCTGGTCGGCGGCGGCGAGCACGGCCGGTTCCAGGGTGATATAGGGGCGCAGTTCGTGTTCGGAGACCAGGCGCAGATAGACATCCAGAGGCTTCTGGCTCTGGGGCATCGGCAGCATGAAGTCACTGCTGGGCAGCGGGCGTTCCGCCTGGGGCTGGCGCGTGCCGGTGCTCTGTTGTTCGACCAGTGTGTCGCCGTCCAGCACGTAGAGGCTCAGGTGCGACAGGTCGGGCGCGAATACCCGCAGCACTTGCTCGTGCTTGCCGGGTTGCAGCTTGAAACGTACCCACAGTGCACCGTCCGGTTCCGCAGCGGTAATACGGTCCAGTTCAATGGGGCTGAATTGATTGGTGTAGCGTGAAGAGCGGATGTCGCTCAGCTGCAGATCGGCCTGTTCATCAAGCAATACTGCCCAGCCACTGCCTTGCGCGGCGGCCTGGGCCGGGAACAAGCAGAGCAGTGTCAGCAGGCTGACAGTGAAACCTATGGCGATCCTGAGCCAGCGCACGGCGAAATCCCTTCGTAGGTTGATGCACGGGTTAACTATGCGCGGGGTGGCATGAGTACGGCAAGGGCCAGAGGCCCTTACCTAACCGAACGGATAGCGACTTACGAGTGCTCGCCGCGTTCCCGCGCGATGGCGCGATAGCCGATATCAGTGCGGTAGAAGCAGCCTTTCCAGTCGATTTTTGCGGCCAGCTTGTACGCTTGTTGCTGTGCAGCGTCGACACTGGCACCCATCGCGGTGGCGCACAACACGCGGCCACCCGCGGTAACAACCTTGCCATCCTTGAGCGCGGTGCCCGCGTGGAACACTTTGCCTTCCAGCGTAGCAGCAGCGTCCAGGCCTTCAATCACATCACCCTTGGCGTAGTCGGCAGGGTAGCCACCGGCCGCCAGCACAATGCCGACGCTCGGGCGTGGATCCCATTGCGCTTCGACCTTGTCCAGGGCCTGGGCCAATGCGGCTTCGACCAGCAGCACCAGGCTCGATTGCAGGCGCAGCATCACCGGTTGGGTTTCCGGATCACCGAAGCGGCAGTTGAACTCGATGACTTTCGGGTTGCCGGCTTTGTCGATCATCAGGCCGGCGTAGAGGAAACCGGTGTACACATTGCCTTCATCGGCCATGCCGCGCACGGTGGGCCAGATCACCAGGTCCATGACGCGCTTGTGCACGTCGGCGGTGACCACCGGGGCAGGGGAGTAGGCACCCATGCCGCCCGTGTTCGGGCCGCTGTCGCCGTTGCCGACGCGCTTGTGGTCCTGGCTGGTGGCCATCGGCAGCACATTCTTGCCGTCGACCATCACGATGAAGCTGGCTTCTTCGCCGTCGAGGAATTCCTCGATGACCACGCGCGAACCCGCGTCACCGAAGGCGTTGCCGGCGAGCATGTCGCGCACGGCGTCTTCGGCTTCCTGCAGGGTCATGGCAACGATCACGCCTTTGCCAGCGGCCAGGCCGTCGGCCTTGATCACGATCGGCGCACCTTTTTCACGCAAGTAAGCCAGGGCCGGCTCGATCTCGGTGAAGTTCTGGTAGTCGGCGGTCGGGATCTTGTGGCGTGCCAGGAAATCCTTGGTGAACGCCTTGGAACCTTCCAGTTGGGCCGCGCCGGCGGTAGGGCCGAAGCAATCCAGGCCACGGCTGCGGAACAGGTCGACGACGCCAGCCACCAACGGCACTTCCGGACCGACGATGGTCAGGGAGACGTTCTTTTCAGCGAAATCCGCCAGTTGCTCGAGCGCCAGCACGTCGATAGCGACGTTCTCGCACTTGGCTTCGATGGCGGTGCCGGCGTTGCCGGGGGCGACGAATACTTTCTGGACGCGAGGGTCCTGGGCAACTTTCCAGGCCAGGGCGTGTTCACGGCCACCGCTGCCAATGATGAGGACGTTCAAGTCAGACTCCTTCGAAGGAAGTTACAAGCTGCAAGCTGCACGTTGAGAGCAATCTGTATCGCTCTGAAGGCAGCCTGCAGCTATGAATTTTAGAGGCTACAACCAGCAGCAAAAGCGAGGCAGCTGTGCTTTTACGTGCTGCTTGCAGCTTGAACCTTGCCGCTTCACGGCAGTGGATCAGTGGCGGAAGTGGCGCATGCCAGTGAAGACCATGGCGATGCCGGCTTCGTCTGCCGCCGCGATGACTTCGGCGTCACGCATCGAACCGCCCGGTTGGATCACCGCGGTCACACCGGCTTTCGCGGCGTTGTCCAGGCCATCGCGGAACGGGAAGAACGCGTCGGATGCCATCACCGAACCGGCCACCTGCAAACCGGCGTGTTCGGCCTTGATCGCGGCGATACGCGCCGAGTTCACGCGGCTCATCTGGCCAGCGCCGACACCGATGGTCTGGCGGTTCTTGGCGTAGACGATGGCGTTGGATTTAACGTACTTGGCCACTTTCCAGGCGAAGATCAGGTCGTTGATCTCTTGCTCGGTCGGTGCGCGCTTGGTCACCACTTTCAGGTCCTGGCTGCCGATCATGCCGATGTCGCGGCTCTGTACCAGCAAGCCGCCGTTGACGCGCTTGTAGTCCCAGGCAGCGGCACGTTCAGCCGACCACTCGCCGCAGGCCAGCAGGCGCACGTTGGCCTTGGCTGCCACGATGGCGCGGGCTTCTTCGCTGACGGAAGGGGCGATGATGACTTCGACGAACTGACGCTCGACGATGGCTTTAGCGGTCTCGGCGTCCAGTTCGCGGTTGAACGCGATGATGCCGCCGAATGCGGATTCGGTGTCGGTGGCGTAGGCCAGTTCGTACGCCTGGCGGATGCCGCCTTCAGCGTCCGGGCTCACGGCCACGCCGCACGGGTTGGCGTGCTTGACGATTACGCAGGCCGGCTTGACGAAGCTCTTCACGCACTCCAGCGCGGCGTCGGTGTCAGCCACGTTGTTGTAGGACAGCTCCTTGCCTTGCAGCTGGGTCGCGGTGGCGATGCCCACTTCGGCCGGCTTGGCCTCCACGTAGAACGCCGCGCTCTGGTGCGGGTTCTCGCCGTAGCGCATTTCCTGGGCCTTGATGAACTGGCTGTTGAAGGTGCGCGGGAACTGGCTGCGGCCTTCAGTGCTGAGGGTTTCAGCCGCCTGGTTCACGGTGCCCATGTAGTTGGCGATCATGCCGTCGTAGGCGGCGGTGTGTTCGAACGCCTTGAGCATCAGGTCGAAGCGCTGGGCGTAGGTCAGGCCGCCGGCTTTCAGGCTCTCGAGCACTTGGGCGTAGTCGCTGGCGTTGACCACGATGGCCACGTCTTTGTGGTTCTTGGCTGCCGAGCGAACCATGGTCGGGCCGCCGATATCGATGTTTTCGATGGCGGTCGGCAGGTCGCAGCCTGGCTTGTTGATGGTGGCTTCGAACGGGTACAGGTTAACGGCTACCAGATCGATCGGCTTGATGCCGTGCTCGCTCATGATGGCGTCGTCGGTACCGCGACGGCCGAGGATACCGCCGTGGATTTTCGGGTGCAGGGTCTTGACCCGACCGTCCATCATTTCTGCGAAACCGGTGTAGTCCGCCACTTCTACTGCGTCCACGCCGTTGTCCTGCAGCAGTTTGAAGGTCCCGCCCGTGGAGAGGATTTCCACGCCAAGGGCTTCCAGCTCCCGGGCAAATTCGAGGATCCCGGTCTTGTCGGAGACACTGATCAAGGCGCGGCGGATCGGCAGGCGGGTAGTCTGGTCGGTCATTTCAATTTCCATCAAAAGCAAAGGAAGTCAGCAAAAAAGGCGACCGTTTTTACGCGGGCGCCTTTCTGGTTTGATTGAATGCTTACAGCAAATCGTATTGTTTGAGCTTTTTGCGCAAGGTGCCACGGTTGAGGCCCAGCAGCTCACTGGCTTTGGTCTGGTTGCCCTTGACGTAGTTCATCACGCTTTCGAGCAAGGGCGCCTCGACTTCGGAGAGCACCAGGTTGTACACGTCCGTGACGGAAGCGCCCTCAAGGTGGGCGAAATAATTGTGCAGCGCCTTCTCGACACTCCCGCGAAGGGTCTGGCCTTCTTCGCTCGGCGTGTTGAGGTGCTGTTTCAAATTGACGTTGTCGCTCACGGGTGTTGTTCCACTCACTAAAGTCTCGGTCATCATCGTCATGCGGCCACCCCCTCTCCGTCCCCTGTCCCCAGGCTCTTGTAACGCTCGCTGAAGAACTCACGAACGTTGGCGCACTGTGCTTCCGTATCATCCAAACGATTGAAGTGGGCGCGAAACTCCCTGGCGCCCGGCAAGGTTGCGAGATACCAGCCGACATGCTTGCGAGCAATGCGTACTCCCATCACGTCTCCATAGAAGGCGTGCAGGGCGGCCAGATGCTCTAGCAGAATACGTTCCACCTCGATCAACTCCGGTGCCGGCAAGACTTCGCCGGTACGCAGAAAATGCTCGATCTCACGAAAAATCCACGGCCGCCCCTGGGCGGCCCGGCCAATCAACAGGCCATCGGCACCGGTAGCGTGCAGCACGCGCCGGGCTTTCTCGGCTGAGTCGATATCGCCATTGGCAAAGACCGGCATCGACACCGCCTGCTTGATCGCGGCAATGGTGTCGTACTCGGCTTCACCGGTGTACAGATCGGCGCGGGTGCGGCCATGCACCGCCAGCGCTGTAATGCCCGCCTGTTCGGCGATCTTCGCCACCGTCAGGCCATTCTTGTTGTCCCGGTCCCAGCCGGTACGGATCTTCAGGGTGACCGGCACATCCACTGCGGCGACAACGGCCTGCAGGATCTCGGCGACCAACTGCTCATCCTTCAACAAGGCGGAACCGGCGGCCTTGTTGCAGACCTTCTTGGCCGGGCAGCCCATGTTGATATCAATGATCTGTGCGCCCAACTCCACGTTGGCCCGGGCCGCATCCGCCAGCATCTGCGCATCACCGCCGGCGATCTGTACCGAGCGGGGCTCGGGATCACCTTCGTGGATCATGCGCATCCGCGATTTGCGGGTGTTCCACAAGCTCATGTCGCTGGTGACCATTTCCGAGACTACTAGACCCGCGCCCAAACGCTTGCACAGCTGACGAAAGGGCTGGTCGGTGACGCCCGCCATAGGAGCGAGGATCAAGCCGTTCTGCAATGTGTATGGGCCGATGCGTACCGCCGACATAGGACTTCCCTGTTGTGGGGCCGGATCATTAGAGTTCGAAAAAGGGTTGGCATGATACCCGCTCTCGATGACTGGATAAAGGCTGAATTGGATAAAATCTGAACAGCAATTTCTTTATCGCCGCCGGTTTGGTTGACCGGCGCTTAGTCAAGAATCTGCCGTCAAGCCTCGGTGCATGAACCGATTCACTCGGGCGAATGAAAGCTCAGGCTGTAATTCACGGCTTTATTGCCCGGATCGAGGATATCCAGGGAGATATGAATCGGCGTCTGTGATGGCATTTCGCTCACGCCGGCCAACTCACCGCTGAGGTATTCGGCGGGTTTGAACCGACGACTGGCGATCAGGCTGCCGTTCAAATCGGCAAAACGCAGCTCCAGCAGCGGGAAGGGCTGGGAGAAGGTCGCGCGGTTATAGATGATTGCATCCACCACCAGCGCCCCGGCGAATTCCGGGTGGCTGCGTACCACCAGGTTGCTGCTCTTGATGTGGGCGATATCGACCCGTGACGGCACCGTGCAGCCCAGGGTGGGGCACAGTTGCTGGAACCATGGGCGGTAGGCGTCCTGGCGGGCCAGGTCGTCGAATTGGTAGGCGATGTATTGGCCGGCGAGGCCGGCGGCGGCGATCAGCACCAGCAACAGCCAGAGCAGGCGACGGCCCCAGCCCGACGCACGTTTTTGCGCGTAGAGGTGCAGTGGGTCGTCTTCGAGGTCCTGCAGGACATCGTCGTGAACGCCGGTGGACGGGCGAGGGCGCTTGCGTCGGGGTTGCGGGCGTTCTTCGGGCTCCGGCTCCAGCTCCTCGACCGCCTCGATGACGGGCGTGACGGGGGGATCGAGTTCGTCATCCTCGAGCGTCGAGCGCAGCGGCGGTTCGTCGTCGATATCGTCGGTGTGGAACGACATCGACGGTTCGGTGCGCTGCCGGGTCGCAGGTGTCTTGGTCGGTTCAGGGGCTTCGACGACCTGGACGCGTTCTTCCGGTGGTTCGCTGAACAGGCTGGCCGCCCACTTTTCTTCCTCGGCCTTGACCGTATCGCGGCTGGCGCTGAGGGCCTCTTCCTTCTGCCGACGGTCGGAACCGCTCTGGCGACGCTCTGCGCCCGAGGGCTGCGTGTGCTGAATCTCGCGGCGTTCCAGCTTGGCCAGCTCGACGTCGAGGTCGAGGTTGTCCAGGTCCAGTTCTTCGGCGGTCCACTGTTTCTGGCTGATCGCCCGCGGGGCCTCTGCGGCTGGCTCGACCGGTTCCGGTGCCGGCGCCTGCTGGGCGCGCTGCTCCAGCAGCTGGCGTGCCGCATTGAACACCTGCAGGCACGAGCCGCAGCGCACCACGCCGCGGGCCACGCTCAATTGAGCGTGGTTAACGCGAAAGCGCGCTTGGCAATGCGGACACTGGGTGACGAAACTGTCGGTCATGCGGCCATCCGATTCAGGCAAGCGCTCATTCTAGCGCCGACGACCGCTGATGCGTACCCAGCCATCACGGTTGGCGATCGGATCCAGCTCGAAATCCTTGGCGTAGGCAGCGGCCACGTCTTCACCCTGCTCGGCAAGGATGCCCGACAGCGCCAGGCGGCCGCCCGGCTTGACCAGGCTCGACAGCTGCGGCGCCAGGGAAACCAGCGGGCCGGCGAGGATGTTCGCCACCAGCACGTCGGCCTGCACCTGGGGTAATTGCTCGGGCAGATAGAGTGGGAATTTATCTTCGGGAATGTGGTTGCGCCCGGCGTTGTCGCGCGAAGCTTCCAGGGCCTGCACGTCGATGTCGGTGCCGACGGCTTCCTTGGCGCCCAGCAGCAGGGCGGCAATCGCCAGGATCCCCGAGCCGCAGCCGAAGTCCAGCACGTGGCTGTCGGTCAGGTCCTGGCCGTCCAGCCATTCCAGGCACAGCGCGGTGGTGGGGTGGGTGCCGGTGCCGAAGGCCAGGCCCGGATCAAGCAGCAGGTTGACTGCGTCCGGCTCCGGCGCGGCGTGCCAGCTCGGCACGATCCACAGGCGCTGGCCGAACCGCATCGGCTGGAAGTTATCCATCCAGCTGCGTTCCCAGTCCTGGTCTTCGATGACTTCGCTGTGGTGCTCGGGCAGCGGGCCGCCGGTGAGCAGTTCCATATGGGCCAGCACGGCGGCGTCGGTGCCGTCTTCGAACAGGGCCAGCAGATGGGTGTGGGACCACAGCGGAGTGGTATTGAGTTCGGGTTCGAAGATCGGCTGGTCTTCGGCGTCCATGAAGGTCACCGAGACAGCGCCCACTTCGAGGAAAGCGTCTTCGTAGGTTTCGGCTTGTTCTGGGCTGATGGCGAGACGGACTTGCAGCCAAGGCATGGCGGGCACCTTTGAATAAAATGAATGTGCGACTGCTGGGTCGCGAAAGCGCGCAAGTTTACGCGAGAGCATGACCTGTGGCGAGGGAGCTTGTTGTGGCGAGGGGGCTTGTCCCCCGTTGGGCTGCGTAGCAGCCCCATGAGGTCGCCGGATTTCTCCAAGTCAATCGCAAGATCAGGTTTTGGGGCAGCTGCGCAGCCCAACGGGGGACAAGCCCCCTCGCCACAAGAGCCAATTTCACAGGGCTCACAAACAACAAAGCCGCCCGAAGGCGGCTTTGTTGGGTGGAGCACTTACTGGTTGGCCAGCTTGTGTTCCAGGTAGTGAATGTTCACACCACCTTCGCAGAAGCCTTCATCACGGACCAGTTCCCGGTGCAGCGGGATGTTGGTCTTGATGCCGTCGACCACGATTTCGTCCAGGGCGTTACGCATACGGGCCATGGCCTCGTCGCGGGTCGCGCCCCAGGTGATCAGCTTGCCGATCAGCGAGTCGTAGTTGGACGGAACCTTGTAGCCGCTGTACAGGTGCGAATCCACACGGACGCCGTTGCCGCCGGGCGCGTGGAAATGCTTGACCAGGCCAGGGCTTGGGATAAAGGTCTTCGGGTCTTCGGCGTTGATGCGGCACTCCAGGGAGTGGCCGTGCATCTTCACGTCGTCCTGGGTAAAGGACAGCGGGTTGCCGGCGGCGATGCTGAGCATCTCCTTGACGATGTCGATACCGGTGACCATCTCCGAAACCGGGTGCTCTACCTGCACGCGAGTGTTCATCTCGATGAAGTAGAAACGACCGTTCTCGTAGAGGAACTCGAAGGTACCGGCGCCACGGTAGTTGATGTCGATGCACGCCTTGACGCAGCGAGCCAGTACTTCCTGGCGAGCTTTTTCATCCAGGCCCGGTGCCGGAGCTTCTTCCAGTACCTTCTGGTGACGGCGCTGCAGCGAGCAATCGCGGTCGCCCAGGTGGATGGCGTGGCCCTGGCCGTCGGACAATACCTGCACTTCCACGTGACGTGGGTTGGTCAGGTACTTCTCCAGGTAGACCATCGGGTTGCCGAACCAGGCGCCCGCTTCGGAGCGGGTCTGCTTGGCGGCTTCGATCAGGTCTTCTTCCTTGTGCACCACGCGCATGCCGCGACCACCACCGCCACCGGCGGCCTTGATGATCACCGGGTAACCGACTTCGCGACCAATGCGCAGGGCGGTGGCCTCGTCTTCAGGCAGTGGGCCGTCGGAACCTGGAACGGTTGGCACGCCAGCAGCGATCATCGCGTCCTTGGCCGAGACCTTGTCGCCCATCAGGCGAATGGTTTCGGCTTTCGGGCCGATGAAGGCAAACCCGGATTTTTCCACCTGTTCGGCGAAATCGGCGTTTTCCGCGAGGAAGCCGTAGCCCGGGTGGATGCCGTCCGCGCCGGTCACTTCTGCCGCGGCGATGATGTTCGAGACTTTCAGGTACGAGTTCGTGGCCAGTGGCGGGCCGATGCAGATGCTTTCGTCCGCCAGTTTCACGTGCATCAATTCGGTATCGGCCGTCGAGTAAACAGCGACGGTCTTGATGCCCTCTTCCTTACAGGCGCGCAGGATACGCAGCGCGATCTCGCCGCGGTTGGCGATCAGGACTTTTTGCAGTTTCTTCGCAGGTTTCAACATCGAAGGCGCTCCGCGGTTCAAACGATGGTGAACAGCGGCTGGTCGTACTCAACCGGCTGACCGTTTTCTACCAGGATGGATTCGATGACGCCGGCTTTTTCAGCAGTGATGTGGTTCATCATTTTCATCGCTTCGACGATGCAGATGGTGTCGCCCACTTTCACGGTTGCGCCGACTTCAACGAAGGCTGGCGAGGTCGGTGCCGGGGTGCGGTAGAAGGTACCGACCATTGGCGACTTGACCACGAAGCCGTTCAGTACTGGCGCAGCAGGTGCTGCTGGCGCAGCGGCGGCGGCAGGTGCGGCGGCCGGAGCAGCAGCGGCCGGAGCCGGCGCTTGCATTTGTGGCGCGTAGAACTGCTGGGCCGGGGTCTTGCTGTGACGGCTGATCCGTACGGACTCTTCGCCTTCCTTGATTTCCAGCTCGTCGATACCGGATTCTTCCAGCAGTTCGATCAGTTTCTTAACTTTACGGATATCCATGAATCATCAACTCCCAAGGGTCGGTCAGGGGCGCTTGGCCGGTTGTTCAAGCTGTTCCAGGGCGGCCTCCAGGGCCAGTCGGTAACCGCTGGCGCCAAGGCCGCAGATCACTCCTACCGCTACGTCGGAGAAGTAGGAGTGATGGCGGAAAGGTTCGCGTTTGTGCACGTTCGACAAGTGCACTTCGATGAATGGGATGCTCACCGCCAGCAGCGCGTCACGTAATGCAACGCTTGTATGCGTAAAAGCGGCGGGATTAATCAGAATAAAGTCCACGCCTTCGCCGCGCGCTGCATGGATACGATCAATCAATTCGTACTCGGCATTGCTTTGCAGGTAGAGCAAATGGTGGCCGGCTTCACGCGCCCGTCGTTCCAGGTCGAGGTTGATCTGGTCCAGGGTGACTGCCCCGTAGACGCCCGGTTCGCGGGTGCCGAGCAGGTTCAGGTTGGGTCCGTGAAGAACCAGTAAGGTCGCCATCGGCTGTTCCTTGTTATTGATGTGGGTACGGCAGAACCCGGCGACTATGCCGCAAAGCCTTTGTGACTGTCCAGTTCTATGCAGTAGCCAGCACGATTACCGAGGATAGCGCGAAATTTGTGACTGTGAGGGCGAGTTCGGTCAGTGTGGGAGCTGGCTTGCCTGCAATAGCGGTGTGTCAGCACAGGGAGATGTCGCCTGGTTCACCGCCATCGCAGGCAAGCCAGCTCCCATATTGGGTCGCAACCCACGTTGAGTCCGGTCAGACGCGAAACGCCTGGACCGCCGTGTTGAGCTGCCCGCCCAGCACCAGCAGGTGTTCGCCCTGGCTGCGGCCCTGGCCGATGCGCAGCAGATTGTCCTCGCCCAACTGGTGGATCCGCTCGCTGTTGTCGCGAATCTCACTGACGGCGCCACTTTGCTGCGCGGTCACATCGGCGATGCGCACGGCGGTGTCGGCAATGGTCTGGATCGCGCCGACGATTTCATCCAGCGCACCATCTGCCGCCTGGGCTTGCTGGGCGGTGGCTTCGGCGTGTTCGACCTGGGCGCGCATGCCTTGCACCGATTGGTGGGCGGCGCTTTGCAGGCCGGCGATCAGGCCCTGGATTTCAGCGGTGGCGCCGGCGGTGCGCTGGGCCAGGGAGCGCACTTCGTCGGCGACCACCGCAAACCCGCGCCCGGCTTCACCGGCACGGGCGGCCTCGATGGCGGCGTTGAGCGCCAGCAGATTGGTCTGGTCGGCAATCGAGCGGATCACCGTGAGTACGCCGCCGATGGTGGCGGATTCTTCGGCGAGTTTTTCGATCATCTGCGCGTTCTGCTGCACTTCACCCACCAGCGCATGCAGCCCGGTCAGGCTCAGGCCGATCACGCGCTGGCCTTGCTCCACCGCCTGGCCTGCACTGCGGCTGGCCCCGGCCGCCTGGCTGGCATCCCCGGCGACTTGCTGGATGGTTGCCTCCAGCTCGCCGAGCGAATCGCGGATCTGCGCGGTGTCCCCGGCCTGGCGTTCAGCGCCGTCGTGCAGGCCGCTGCTCAACTCGGCGAGAGCTCGGCTGCTGCCGGCGACCTCTTCGGCATTCCCGCGAATGGTGCCCACCAGGTCGACCAGATAGGCGCGCAAGCGGTTGAGGGAGGCTTCGATATCGTGTAGCTCGCGGTTGGTCTTGCCCAAGGCAATCGGCTGGCTGAAGTCACCTTCGGCCCAGGTCGACAGGGCCGGCGCCAGGTTGGTCAGCACCCGTGCCAGGCGCCGTTGCAGGGTATCGATCAGCAGGGCAATCAGCAGGATCAGGCCGATCATCACGCCTTGCATCAGGCGCACTTCGCCCTGGATCTGGGCATGTTGCGCGCGCACCACCGGCTCCAGGCTGGCAATGGCCTGCTGTACGGCGGCGATTTTCAGGTGGGTGCTTGCGGCCAGGTCGGTGCGTTGCTGGATCTGTTCGCGGGTGCGCTTGAGTTCGCCGGGGTAGCGGGTGAGGAGGCTGTTGAGTTCGCGCTTGAGGTCGACGCCGGTGTCCTGGGTCTCGGTCTTCTCGGTGTTTTCCAGGCCCATCAAGGCAGAAAAGTCGTCGGCGCTGGAGTCGGCGCTGGCCTTGACGCCGAGCAATGGCAACGGCTCCAGCAGGTCGGCCTGGCTGCGGATATTGCCGACTTCACGCTCCACATCATCGGCCAGTTCCGCGCGCCCGCTGCTCACCAGCTTGTCGCGGGCGAGGGACAGTTTGCCCAAGTGTTGGGACGCGGCCAGCAACGGCGGCAGGTAACGCGCGGCTTGCGGCGAATTGACGCTCAGGGCGTATTGACCCAGTTGCTCCAGGTTCGCGCCCAGTTCCCGTTCGGCTTGCAGTAACAGCGCTTGCGGGTCGCCGGCCAGCTTGCCGGCAGCCAGCAGGTCGGTCTTGCTGAAGGTGTCCAGGTCCACCAGGCTGGGGCGCAGGTTCTGCGCGAGGTCGGCGGGCAGTTCATCCAGGTGCTGCAGCAGGTTTTCCAGGCTTTGGCTGGCGCTGCTCAGGCGCAGGGCATCGCCGCTGGCCAGGTAGTCGTCGATATTGCGCGCGGCCTGATTCTGAAAGGTCTGCGACAGGCCCAGGTAGCGCTCCATCAACAGATAGGGACGCTCCAGCGCGCGTTGCGACCACCAGAGTGTGGCCCCGAGGGCCAGGCACACAGCCACCAAGAGGAGGGTATTGAGATTGGTCAGCAGCTTCAGGCGCATGCGGGGTTTCAACCGACAGCAAAAGGTAAGTGCCTGAAGTTATTGCGTTTGCGTTACAGAGTTATGACGGAATCGGTCGATTCCGGTGAAAAGATGGCACTTTGCTTTGACGTGCGCGCCGCTTGTACGCGGTTGCGCCCGGCGTCCTTGGCGCGGTACAGCGCCTCGTCGGCCTGGGCGGCCATCATCAGGCTGTCGGAACCGTCGCACAGCTCCACCAGCCCGGCGCTGAAGGTGCACCACAAATCCTGCGGCTGGGCCGGGTAGTGGATTTCGGCAAAGCGCCCGCGAATTTCATCCAGCACCCTGCAGGCCGACTCCAGGTCGGTGTCGGGCATCACGATGGCGAACTCTTCACCGCCATAGCGCCCGATATAGTCGGTCTTGCGCAGGCGCTGCTTGAGAAACAGCGCCAGGCTCTTGATCACGCGGTCGCCCATAGGATGCCCGTGGCTGTCATTGACCCGCTTGAAGTGGTCGATGTCGAGCATGGCAAAGCTCAGCGGCTTGTTCTCGCGGCGCGCACGGAAGCTGCAGTCTTCGAGCAATTGCAGGATGTGAGTGTGGTTGTACAGGCCGGTCAGGCTGTCGCGCACCATCCGCGCCTTGAGGTTGCGCGCACGGGCGGCGCGGTTGCGCACGGTGGTGATCAGGTGGCGCGGCTTGATCGGCTTGGTGAGGAAGTCGTCGCCGCCTTCGCTCATGGCGTCCAGTTGCTTGTCGAGGTCGTCTTCGGCTGACAGGTAGATGATCGGCACGCTGACGTAGCGGTCGTTGTGGCGAATCACCTTGGCCAGTTCGGTACCGGTGCAGGCGGGCATGTACATGTCGAGGATGATCAGGTCAGGCTGGAAATCCGCCAGCTCGGCCATGGCCTGGATCGGCTCGATCAGGGTGCGCGTGACGATGCCGGCACTGTTGAGCAGCCGCTCGGTGTGCAGTGCCTGGGCCCGCGAGTCATCGATGATCAGCACTTTATAGGGTTCGTACTGGGCGACGCAGGTCAGCACTTCAATTTTTTCCAGCAGGCTGGAAGCCTCCAGTGTTCCGGTGAGGAACTCCTGGCCTCCGGCGCGCACGGCGGCCAGGCGGGTCGGGGTGTCGGTTTCATGCAGGCTGAAAAACAGCAGCGGCAGCTTTTGCTCCAGGCCTTCCTGGGCTTCGGCGGCGAGCTTGAGGCCCAGGCCGGCGCCGCAGAAATCCACGTCCATCACGATCGCCGAGGGCAGGCGCTCGGCCATGGCGGCGCGAAAGGCTGCCACGCTGTCCAGCGACTGCGCGCTCATGCCGAAGAACTCCAGCTGCTTGGCCAGGCGTTCGGCGCGGTCGTGATCGGCGAGCATCACGTAGATCGGCTTGCGCATCGGCGGCAGGAACGTTTGCTCGAGCTGGTCGCCCTGGCGCAGTCCGGTGCGGGACAGACGCTGCATCAGGCGGTTGAGTTCGGTGATCAGGTGGCTGCTCAGGCGGCCACGGTTTTCGTCCACTGCCTTGAGGGATTCGCCGATGTGCACAGCGAGCTGGCTGTGTTCCGGCTGTTCGAAACGCTCGGCAAAGCGCAGCAGGCGCAGGTTGGCTTCGCTGAGTTCGGACAGGTCGGCGCCCGACCATTCGCTGCGTTGCAGGCGCTGCCAGATCTCAAGAATTTGACGTGCCTGATGAATTACCCGCTGGGCAAAATGCTGCTTGAGACGCTCACGGCTGGGGTCTTCTGGCTCGGTCATATCCTGACTACTAGTTAGGGTGCATGCTGAGGTCGACTGATGGCTCTATGCTAGCACCTCTTTTCCATGGGATGAGTGTCATATGTCAATTAACTGCGTGTCCCGGGTATTCAGTTATTGACCCGATGGTCGCGCAGCGTAAAAAACCTGCATCCTTTATAGTCGAACCTTCCTCGTCCCCCGTTTGATTAAAAGCACCGCACCGGCGGGCACGATGGGGTAGGGTTGTGGTCGGAGTGTTTGAACGCACCCGGACCATTGAAGTGCATGAACTCAAGTGATTGAAAGGATATCGCCATGCTGGACTGGAAAAACCGTGCAGGCAGTGCCAAAGGCCCCGCCCCTGAGCCCAAGTCGGCCAACCGCAGCTATTTTCGCACGGTGCTGATGAGCCGCGCCGTGCTGAGCGTGCTCGGCCTGTACCTGTTGGTCACCGGTGCCCTGGGTTGGTACTGGAGCGAAGAGCCGGCGCTGTTTCCGGTCCAGCAAAATGCGCAGATTGCCGCTGAAAAAGACGGCAAGCAGATGGTGGTGGGTTTCACCACCGTCGAAACCCTCAAGACCGTGGTCGGCACCCTGCTGAACAAGCCGGGTGGCTACATTTCCAACGACCGCTTCCCGCCGGGCCTGTGGATGGACAACATGCCCAGCTGGGAATACGGCGTGCTGGTGCAGGTACGCGACCTGACCCGCGCCCTGCGTAAAGACTTCGCCCGTTCCCAGTCGCAATCGGCGGAAGACGCTGACTTGGCCAAGGCCGAGCCGCGCTTCAACTTCGACAACAAAAGCTGGGTGCTGCCATCCAGTGAGTCGGAATACCAGGAAGGCATCAATTCCCTGAGCCGCTACGAGGCGCGCCTGTCGGACCCTAACCAGAAAGGCGCGCTGTTCTATGCGCGAGCCGACAACCTGAACAACTGGCTGGGCGATGTCGCTACCCGCCTGGGCTCGCTGTCGCAACGCCTGTCGGCCAGCGTCGGCCGGGTCAAGTTGAACACTGCATTGAAAACCGAAGCGCTGGCGCCGGGTGAAGTGCCACAGGTCGACGAAGAAGTGGTCGAAACCCCGTGGATGCAGATCGACAACGTGTTCTACGAGGCGCGTGGCCAGGCGTGGGCCCTGTCCCACCTGCTGCGTGCTATCGAAGTCGATTTCGCCGACGTCCTGGCCAAGAAAAACGCCACCGTCAGCGTGCGCCAGATCATTCGTGAACTGGAGGCCTCGCAAGAGCCTGTCTGGAGCCCGATGATCCTCAACGGCAGCGGCTTCGGCGTGCTGGCCAACCACTCGCTGGTCATGGCCAACTACATTTCCCGGGCCAACGCGGCGGTGATCGACTTGCGTCAGCTGCTCAACCAGGGTTGATGATGGACGCTGCTCAAAACGAGGCCGCGCACCGTGCGGCCTCCGATGCCGAACTGATCTGCTGGGTCGACGAGCAGGACAACCTGCTCGGCCACCTGGTGCGGTCCGACCTGCGCCAGCGTGGCCTGATTGGCCGGTGCACGTTTATCTTCCTGTTCAATTCCAAGGGCGAGCTGTGCGTGCATCGGCGCACCCTGAGCAAAGCCCTGTATCCCGGTTTCTGGGACACGGCAGCCGGCGGCATGGTCGCGGCAGGCGAGTCGTATGCGGTGTCGGCCGCTCGTGAGTTGGAAGAAGAGTTGGGCGTCGGCGGGGTAGCGTTGGTCGAACATGACCACTTCTATTTCGAAGATGGCGACAGCCGGCTCTGGTGCAAATCCTACTCGGCGACGTGGGACGGGCCGCTCAGCCTGCAGCCCGAAGAAGTCATGGAAGCTCGCTTTTTACCGATTGAAACGGTCCTGCAGGAGGCCGAGCAAAAGCCCTACTGCCCGGATGCCCAGGAGGGCTTGCGCCGCTATCTGGCCTCGCGTCGCTAAAGTTGCATAAATTGGCGCCATTTGGCCCTTAGCAAGTCGCGGTTTTGCCGTTACACTGCGCGACTTTTCACCCGTACTACGATTGTTTCACCCGGGTATCACTGTAGGTGCCGGCTTGCCGGCGATGGCTATCTTTAGGACGCCATCGCTGGCAAACCGGCTGCCACAGGTGGGGTTGAAACAGGGCGGTACGGTAGCGCTGCCCCTGCCTGAGTGGGGCTTCGCGGTCGGTCATTCTGATCGATCAGTCTTTGTCCTCCCAAGAGGATTGCCGGTGGCCAAAAAAGCCGCATCCTTCGCCGCCCTTGGTGGCCTGGTATTTTCCACCGACGCAGGTCGACACTGCCCGGACTGTCGTCAGCCCGTGGATTCGTGTACCTGCAAACAGACCCTGATCCCTGAAGGCGATGGCATTGCCCGCGTGCGACGCGAGAGCAAGGGCCGTGGCGGCAAGACGGTGACGACCATCACCGGCGTGCCCCTGGCCGAAGATGCCCTGAAGGAGCTGGCCACGACGCTGAAAAAGCGCTGTGGCACCGGTGGCGCGCTCAAAGACGGCGTCATCGAGATCCAGGGCGACCACGTCGAGTTGCTGCTGGCCGAGCTGATCAAGCTGGGTTACAAGGCGAAGAAATCCGGCGGCTAGCAGCCTCTGTGAAACCCACCCCGACCGCCGGCTCGCTGAACGCGAACTGTCGTCTCCATGGGTTTCACAGAGCCTGTTCCTGACCGGTGTCTAAACTCTGTCCTGCGAGTGGGGTCTACCTTCCTTACAGGCAAATCGTCATTTTCATTCTTTAGACTGCGCCAGCCTCAGAGAGAGGCGGTGCCTTCGACTTCATTTATAGGGGACTTCGATGTCCGTACGACGCACACGCAAAGACGATGGCAGCCAATGGACAGTTGCGGACAGCCGCAGTGTTTACGGGATCCGCCATTGGGGGGCCGGGTATTTCGCGATCAATGATGCCGGTCGCGTTGAAGTTCGTCCGAACGGCCCGAACAGCACGCCCGTCGACCTGTACGAGCAAGTCGACGAGCTGCGTAAAAGCGGCCTGTCCTTGCCGTTGCTGGTGCGTTTCCCCGACATCCTGCAAGACCGCGTGCGCCAGCTGACCGGTGCCTTCGATGCCAACATCGAGCGCCTGGAATACCAGAGCCAATACACCGCGCTGTACCCGATCAAGGTGAACCAGCAGGAGGCGGTGATCGAGAACATCATCGCAACCCAGAACGTGTCCATTGGCCTCGAAGCCGGCTCCAAGCCCGAGCTGCTGGCCGTGCTGGCCCTGGCGCCGAAGGGCGGCACCATCGTCTGCAACGGTTACAAGGACCGTGAGTTCATCCGCCTGGCGCTGATGGGCCAGAAGCTCGGCCACAACGTGTTTATCGTGATCGAGAAAGAATCCGAAGTTGAGCTGGTGATCGAAGAGGCTGCCAGCCTCAAGGTCAAGCCGCAGGTCGGCCTGCGCGTGCGCTTGTCGTCCCTGGCGTCGAGCAAGTGGGCGGACACCGGTGGCGAGAAATCCAAATTCGGCCTGTCGGCGGCGCAGCTGCTGTCCGTGGTCGAACGCTTCCGCGCTGCCGGCCTGGACCAGGGCATCCGCCTGCTGCACTTCCACATGGGTTCGCAGATCGCCAACCTGGCCGACTACCAGCACGGGTTCAAGGAAGCCATTCGTTACTACGGCGAGCTGCGCAACCTCGGCCTGCCGGTGGACCACATCGACGTCGGCGGCGGCCTGGGCGTGGACTACGACGGTACCCACTCGCGTAACGCCAGCTCGATCAACTACGACATGGACGACTACGCCGGCGTGGTCGTGGGCATGCTCAAGGAATTCTGCGATGCGCAGAGCCTGCCGCACCCGCACATCTTCTCCGAAAGCGGCCGCTCCCTGACCGCCCACCACGCCATGCTGGTGGTGCAGGTCACTGACGTCGAGAAGCACAACGACGACGTGCCGGAGATCGAAAACAAGGAAAGCCTGCCGGAAACCGTGCAGTGGCTGGTGGACCTGCTGGGCCCGACCGACATCGAGATGGTCACCGAGACCTACTGGCGTGCCACCCACTACATGAGCGACGTGGCCACCCAGTACGCCGATGGCAAGCTGACCCTGGCGGAAAAAGCCCTGGCCGAGCAGTGCTACTTCGCCGTCTGCCGTCGCCTGCACAACTCGTTGAAAGCCCGCCAGCGCTCGCACCGCCAGGTGCTGGATGAACTCAACGACAAGCTGGCCGACAAGTACATCTGCAATTTCTCGGTGTTCCAGAGCCTGCCGGACACTTGGGCCATCGGCCAGGTACTGCCGATCCTGCCGCTGCACCGTCTCGACGAAGAGCCGCTGCGCCGCGCGGTCCTGCAGGATTTGACCTGCGACTCCGACGGCAAGATCAAGCAGTACGTCGACGAGCAGAGCATCGAGACCAGCCTGCCGGTGCACGCCTTGAACGAAGGCGAGGACTACCTGCTGGGTATCTTCCTGGTGGGGGCCTACCAGGAAATCCTCGGCGACATGCACAACCTGTTCGGTGACACCGACTCGGTGAACATCTACCAGCGCGAGGATGGTTCGGTGTACAGCGCCGGTATCGAGACCCATGACACCATCGAAGACATGCTGCGCTACGTGCACTTGTCGCCGGAGGAGTTGATGACTCACTACCGTGACAAGTGCGCCAGTGCGAAGATCAGCGCCAATGAGCGTACGCAGTTCCTGGACGCGTTGCGCCTGGGCCTGACGCGGTCTTCGTACCTGTCTTCGTAAGTCGCCGCTTCCCGGCTGACAAAGATCTCAAAGTGACAGAGATCCAGTGTGGGAGCGGGCTTGCTCGCGAAGGCGGTGTATCAGTCAATACAGGTGCCGACTGACACACCGCCTTCGCGAGCAAGCCCGCTCCCACATTTGGACCGCCGCAAGTCCTGCAGTTTTTATAGGGCCTGAGTCATGTCGAAAAAGCTCCTGCAAGTATGCACCCTGGCTATTGCTGCGCTGCTCGCAGCCTGCTCGCCCATCAAGGTGCTCAACGCACTCACGCCCTCCAGCACCTTCAGCAAAACCTCCTCCGTCGCCTACGGCGATGATCCCCGCCAGAAACTCGATATCTACCGCCCGGCCAATGCTTCGCCGAACGCCCCCGTGGTGGTGTTTTTCTATGGCGGCAGCTGGAACAGTGGCTCCAAGGATGATTACGGTTTTGTCGGCGAAGCCCTGGCCTCGCGAGGCATTGTGGTGGTGATCGCCGATTATCGGCTTTACCCGCAAGTGCGTTACCCACTGTTTCTTCAGGACGGTGCCCAAGCGGTCGCCTGGACGTATCAGCACAGTGCCGAATACGGCGGCGATCCCCGCAAGCTGTATGTGATGGGCCACAGTTCCGGCGCCTACAACGCCGCGATGCTGGCGCTGGATGCGCGTTGGCTCAACGAAGCGAACCTGTCGCCGTCGATGCTCAAGGGCTGGATCGGTCTTGCAGGTCCGTATGACTTTCTGCCGATTGAAAACCCTGACGTGAAGCCGGTGTTTTTCTTCCCCCACTCACCCCCGGACTCCCAGCCGATCAACCATGTCAATGCCGGCGCGCCGCCGAGCCTGTTGATCGCCTCTTCGTCCGACACACTGGTCAACCCCACGCGCAACACCGGCGGGCTGGCCAACGCGTTACGGGCGGCCGGTGTGCCGGTGGAGGAGTTCTACTTCGGCAAGACCAACCACCAGACGCTGGTGGCGGCCATATCCAAACCGTTGCGTTGGCTGGCACCGGTGCTGGATCGGGTCGTGGATTTCATCCAAGCCACTGATTCTGCCGATTCAGGCGCCAGGCAATCGCCCACAAAGTGAGGCTGCGCAATGCCATGAACAGCAGGAAACTTATCCACAGGCCGTGGTTGCCGTAGCCCTGCAACAGCCACGCGAACGGCAGCAGGATCAGCACGGTCAGCAGCATCCCATTGCGCATTTCGCGCGCACGGGTGGCGCCGATGAAAAGGCCGTCCAGCAAATAACTCCACACCGCAATCAATGGCAGCACCGCCAGGTATGGCAGGTAGATGTCAGCCGTATCGCGCACGCTGGGGATGTCGGTCTGCATCGCGATAAACAGGTGCCCGGCGAACGTGAACAGCAGGGCGAAGCCGACGCTGGCGATCAGCGACCAACCGCAGGCAACCACCAATGAACGACGCAGGGCCTGGCGATCATGCGCGCCGATGGCGTGGCCGCACAGCGCTTCGACTGCGTGGGCCAGGCCGTCGAGGGCGTGCGCGGTCAGCAGCAGGCCGTTGAGCAGCAGTGCGTTGGCGGCCACGGTGGCGTCACCCAGGCGTGCGCCTTGCACGGTGATCATGAAAAACACCGATTGCAGCGCCAGGCTGCGGATAAAAATATCGCGGTTGACCGCCAGCAGTGGCCGCCAGCTTTGCCACACCTTCAGCGCAGCCCAGGCGATGTGCCCTGGGTAGGCGCGCAGGGCTTTTTGCGTCAGCGCCAGGCCGAGCAGGGCGCCGGTCCATTCTGCAATGACCGAGGCGCGCGCGGAGCCGACTACGCCCCAATCCAGGCCGAGTACGAACCACAGGTTCAAGGCGATATTCACCAGGTTGGTGGTCAGCAGGATCGCCAGCGGCGCGCGGGCGTTTTGCGTGCCAAGGAACCAGCCGACCAGCGCGTAACTGGCCAGCGCGGCGGGCAGGCCAAACAGGCGGGTGTGGAAGAAATCGCGAGTCAGTTGGTTGAGTTCGGGCGACGGTTGCATCCACTCCAGCGCCAGATGGCTCAGGGGGATGCCGACGGTTCCCAGCAGCATCGCCAACCCCAGTGCCAGCAGCAAACCCTGCAGCAGGATTTGCCGCAGCGCCGCTCCATCATTACGCCCGGCGGCCTGGGCGGCGAATCCGGTGGAGCCCATGCGCAGGAATCCCATGGCCCAGGCCAGAAAGGTGTAGAGGCTGGCACCGACAGCCACCGCGCCGAGTTGGTGGGCGTGCGGCAGGTGGCCGATCACCATGCTGTCCACCAGTGCCACCAGCGGCACCGAAATGTTCGACAGGATCATCGGCGCGGCCAGGGCCCAGACGCGGCGGTGAGTGGGGCGGTGGCGCCAGTCGGTGAGCAGGGAATTCATGGAGGCTCCTACGGGGGAGCGGCATTGTAACTGTCCGCAGAACGAATGTCGGCGCCGGCAAGCCTGCTCCCACAGGGGGTTGGTGTTGGTTGTGGGATTTGGCTGGGCTTGAGCCGTTCGAGAACCAAACTGCCCTCCGTCGGTCAATGTGACCAGCGCCACATCGGCTTGGCTGGCGCTGATATATAGTTCACCCCTCGGATCCCTCTCACTACGAGTGCCCCATGCTTAACAAAGGACTGTTCCTGGCCTGTGCGCTGGCCCTGCTGAGCGCTTGCGACTCTTCCGATAAACCGGCAGCCCCGACCGCTCCAGCAGCGGCGACGAGTACCGCACCGAAGCCGGCCAAGGCGGCGGTTGATGTGGCGGCATTGAAGCAGCGCTATGCCGGGCGTGAGTTGAGTGTGGTGGACGTCTCCGAGGTGCAGCTGGATGGCGCCAGCACGCTGTCGGTGAGCTTTTCGATTCCACTGGATCCCGAACAGAAATTCGCCGACAAACTGCATCTGGTCGATGCCAAGTCCGGCAAGGTCGATGGTGCCTGGGAACTCTCCGATAACCTGATGGAGCTGCGCCTGCGCCACCTGGAGCCGCAGCGCAAACTGGTGCTCACGGTCGATGCCGGGGTGAAGGCGGTCAACGACAACACACTTGCCGCCGAATACAGCGCGCGCCTGGAAACCCGTGATCTGCAAGCCACTGTCGGCTTCGCCAGTCGTGGCACCTTGCTGCCGACGCGCCTGGCCGAAGGCTTGCCGGTGATCGCGCTGAACGTCGACAAGATCGACGTCGAATTCTTCCGGATCAAGCCTGAATCGCTGCCGTCGTTTCTCGCGCAGTGGGGCCGCAACTCCAGCCTGCAAGGGTATGAATCGCGCGAACTGCTACCTATGGCCGACCTGGTCTACGGCGGGCGTTTCGACCTGAACCCTGCGCGCAATACCCGCGAAACCCTGTTGTTGCCGATCGCCGGCCTCAAGCCATTGCAGCAGCCGGGCGTGTACCTGGCGGTGATGCGCGCCTCGGGCACCTACAACTATTCGCAGCCGGCCACGTTGTTCACCTTGAGTGATATCGGCCTGTCGGTGCACCGCTATGCCAACCGCCTGGATGTGTTCACCCAGGCGCTCGAAGGCGGCAAGGCCCTGGACGGCGTCGACCTCGAAGTGCTGGATGCCAATGGCCGGGTGCTGGGCCAGGGCAAGACCGAGAAGGGTGGTCACGCCGAGTTGCCACTGCCGAAAAAAGCCCAGGTGCTGCTCGCCAAGCAAGGCGAACAGACCAGCCTGCTGCGCCTCGACAGCGCCGCGCTGGATCTGGCCGAGTTCGACATCGGCGGCCAGCCGTCCCACCCGTTGCAGTTCTTTGTGTTCGGCCCGCGCGATTTGTATCGCCCTGGCGAAACCGTGCTGCTCAACGCCCTGCTGCGCGACAAGGATGGCAACGCGGTCAAGCCGCAGCCGGTGAGCGTCGAAGTGCGTCGCCCGGATGAGCAGGTGAGCCGCAAGTTCGTGTGGGATGCCGATGCGTCCGGCCTGTATCAATATCAACTGCAACTGGCGGGCGAAGCGCCGACCGGGCGCTGGCAACTGGTGTTCGACCTGGGTGACGGCAAGCCGCAGCTGTATGAGTTCCTAGTCGAAGACTTCCTGCCCGAGCGCCTGGCCCTGGAGCTCAAGGGCAGCGACACGGCCCTGAGCCCGGCGGATAACCCGGTCATTCACGTCAATGGTCGCTACCTCTACGGCGCGCCGGCCTCGGGCAACCGGGTCAGCGGCCAGGTCTATGTGCGCCCGCTGCGTGAAGCGGTCAAGGCACTGCCGGGCTACCAGTTCGGTTCGGTCACCGAGGAAGAGCTGAGCCAGGACTTCGAGTTGGACGAAAGCGTCCTCGACGCCAAAGGCCAGGAAGACCTCACCCTGGAAAGCAAATGGGCCGACGCCAAGTCGCCGCTGCAATTGATCGTGCAAGCCAGCCTGCAAGAGTCGGGCGGACGCCCGATCACCCGGCGCCTGGTGCAGCCGATCTGGCCGGCCGAACAGCTGCCGGGCCTGCGGGGGTTGTTTGACGGCAAGGAAACCAACGGCGACGGCCCGGCGGAATTCGAAGTGCTGGTGGCCAATCAGGACGGGCAGAAACTCGCCGCGCAAAACCTCAAGGTGCGCCTGGTGCGCGAGCGTCGTGACTACTACTGGAACTACTCCGACAGCGATGGCTGGAGCTATCACTACAACGAAAAATTCCTCAACCTCGACGAACAGACCCTGAACATCAAGGCCGGCGACACCGCCAAGGTCAGCTTCCAGGTGGAGTGGGGCCCATATCGCGTGGAGGTCGAAGACCCACAGACCGGCCTGGTCAGCAGCCTGCGTTTCTGGGCCGGTTACCAGGCCCAGGACAATACCGAGGGCGGCGCCGTACGGCCCGACCAGGTCAAGCTGGCGTTGGACAAGCCTGCGTATGGCGACGGCGATACCGCCAACGTCACGGTCACGCCGCCGGCTGCCGGTAAAGGCTACCTGCTGGTGGAGTCCGCTGAAGGGCCGCTGTGGTGGCAGGAAATCGACGTGCCGGCCGAAGGCAAAAGCTTCGCGGTGAAGCTCGACCCGAAATGGTCACGCCATGATCTGTATGTGAGTGCGCTGGTGATTCGCCCCGGCGAGCGCAAAGCCAATATCACCCCTAAACGCGCGGTGGGCCTGCTGCACCTGCCGCTGGACCGCACCCAGCGCAAACTCGGCGTGACCCTGAGCGCGCCGGAAAAAATGCGTCCCAAACAACCGCTGATAGTAAAGATTGCCGCGAAGAATGCGGACGGCAGCGTGCCCAAGCAGGTGCACGTGCTGGTGGCCGCGGTGGACGTGGGCATCCTCAATATCACCGAATACCCGACACCGGACCCGTACTCCAGCCTGTTCGGTCGCAAGGCCTATGGTGTCGACCAGTTCGACATCTACGGCCAATTGATCGAAGCCGGACAGGGCCGCCTGGCCAGCCTGGCCTTCGGTGGTGACGCGGCGCTGGCCAAGGGCGGCAAGCGTCCGGATACCAGCGTCACTATCGTTGCGCTGCAAAGCGCACCGGTGACCCTGAATGAGCAAGGCGAAGGCGAAGTCAGCGTCAATATTCCCGACTTCAACGGCGAGTTGCGCCTGATGGCCCAGGCCTGGAGCGATGACCGCTACGGCATGGCCGAGGGCAAGACGGTGATTGCCGCACCGCTGATTGCCGAACTGTCGGCTCCGCGCTTTCTCGCCGGAGGTGACCAGACCACGCTGGCGCTGGACCTGTCCAACCTGTCGGGCAAAGCGCAGAAGCTGGATGTACAACTGAGCGCCGAAGGGCAATTGGAGCTGGTCAACAGCGGCGCGCAATCCGTCGAGCTCAAGCAGGGCCAGCGCACCACGCTGCGCATCCCGGTCAAAGCCTGGGGCGGCCTGGGCCAGGGCAAGGTCAAGGTCGCCGTGAATGGCCTGGACCTGCCCGGCGAAAACCTGCCGCCGTTCAGCCGCGAATGGACCCTGGGCGTGCGCCCGGCGTATCCGGCACTGCTCAAGCACTATCGCGCGGTGCTCAAAAGCGAGCCGTGGAGCCTACCCGCTGGCACGCTGGAGCAGTTCGATGCGTCGGGACGCGAGGCGTTGCTGAGTCTGTCGAGCCGACCGCCGTTGAACCTGGGTGCGCAGATCAGTGCGCTCAAGGCCTACCCCTATGGATGCCTGGAGCAGACCGCGAGTGGCTTGTACCCCTCGCTCTACGCCGACGACGCTTTACTCAAGCGCCTGGGGGTGAAAGGCGAGCCGGATGCCGCACGCAAACGCAAGATCGAGCTGGGCATCGAGCGCCTGCTGGGCATGCAGCGCTACAACGGCAGCTTTGGGCTGTGGGGCGCCGATGGTGAGGAAGAGTATTGGCTGACCGCGTATGTCTCCGACTTCCTGCTGCGCGCCCGTGACCAGGGCTTTGCGGTACCGCCCGAGGCCTTGAAGAAGGCCAGCGAACGCCTGCTGCGGTATGTGCAGGAACGTAACCTGATCGAAGTCGATTACAGCGACAACGCCGACCACACGCGTTTCGCCGTGCAGGCCTACGCCGGCATGGTCCTGGCGCGCAGTCAGCAGGCACCGTTGGGCGCGCTGCGGAGTATTTTCGAACGACGCAGCGAAGCACGTTCGGGGCTGCCGCTGGTGCAGCTGTCCATCGCCCTGCAGAAGATGGGCGATCAGCCGCGCGCCGACCAGGCGCTGCAGGCGGGGCTGGCAACCCAGCGCAGTGCCAATGAGTGGCTGGCCGATTACGGCAGCCCGCTGCGCGACCAGGCGATGATCCTGGCCTTGCTGGAAGAGAATGACCTGGCCAAGGGCAAGCGTGAGGAGCGCCTGTTCACACTGTCGGATCAGTTGGCGGCCAGCCCATACCTGTCGACCCAGGAGCGTAACTCGCTGTTCCTGGCCGGGCGTCTTGGGTTCGCGCAGCCCGAGGCGAACTGGCAGGTGTCGCTTACCGGCAGTGGCGGTGTGCAGGCGTTGAATAACCAGCAGTCGACCCTGGCGCTGGACGGCAAGCAGCTGTCCAGCGACCTGACCTTGAGCAATCAGGGTGACACGCCGGTGTACCAGCAACTGACGCTGTCGGGTTATCCACAAGTGCCGCCGGCAGCCGGTGGCGACAACCTGAGCATCCGCCGCGAATACCTCGGCATGAATGGTCAGCCGCTGAACCTGCGTACGCTGAACAGCGGTGACCTGGTGCTGGTGCACCTGGCGGTGAGCGCCAAGCAACGGGTGCCGGACGCGTTGGTGGTGGATTTGCTGCCCGCAGGCCTGGAGCTGGAAAACCAGAACCTGGCGCAAAGCGCGGCGAGCCTGGAAAACGCCAGCAGCCAGGTCAAGGAGTGGCGTGAGTCGATGCAGAATGCATCGCTCAAGCACCAGGAATTCAGGGATGACCGCTATGTGGCGGCGATGAACCTCGACGGGTATGGCACCACGCACCTGCTGTACCTGGCACGGGCGGTGACGCCGGGGACTTACCGGGTGCCCCCGCCGCAGGTGGAGTCGATGTACCGGCCGAACTGGCAGGCGGTGGGGGAGACGCCGGCGGATCTGGTGATCAAGGGGCGTTGAAGGTCTCGACCTGAAATGCGCACTCAATGTGGGAGCGGGCTTGCTCGCGAAGGCGTAGTGTCAGTCAGCGTATTGGGGACTGACCCAGCGTCTTCGCGAGCAAGCCCGCTCCCACAGGGGTTTTTGGGTGTTTTGGCTCAGTGGACGACCCAACTGAGGAGCCACAGGCCGAGCATCAGCCAAATGATGCCGAAGATGATCGAGGCGCGCATGAAGGCGCGTACGGCTGAGTACAGGAAGAGCAGGCCGACGATCAGGGTGAGGATGCTGATGATCGACGTGTCCATGCCCAGCGTGCGCGACAGGCCTTCGATAAAGTTGCCGCCCGCGTGGGTCAAGGCGCCGAACAACCCGCTGAGCCCGTCGACGATAAAGCGGATGACGGAGCCGAGCGCCTGGCCCAACCATTCGAAGAAGCTTTCTACCTGCATGTGTGTGTCCTGATAAGAAGGTGGGCGTATCTGTGCGTTGGTTGTTATTGCGACAGGCTAGTTCCGTGAAGCATAGAGGTTTGCAGGTTTAATAATGGGTTTCCTTTGTTTTTGGTGTACGCATTTCAGTATGGGGGCTGACTTGTCGGGTCGCCGCCTTGCTGCGAGAGCGGTGGGCCTGTGACGCATTTACCCACTGAACCACCGCTATCGCTGGCAAGCCGGCTCCTACGGGTGTTGCGTTGGGGCTTGGGCGCCGTGGTGTTGCTGGTGGCGCTGCTGTGGCTGGCGGATCGGATCTGGCCGTTGCCGCTGCCCGAGGATGACCTGGCGCGGGTGGTGCTGGCTGAGGATGGCACGCCGTTGTGGCGGTTTGCCGATGCCAATGGTGTTTGGCGCTACCCGGTGCAGACCGGCGAAGTGTCGCCGTATTACCTGGACGCATTGCTCACCTACGAAGACCGCTGGTTTTATCAGCACCCCGGGGTGAACCCGCTGGCGCTGGTGCGGGCGACGTGGCAGAACCTGACGGGCGCGCGCGTGGTGTCCGGCGGCAGCACCTTGTCGATGCAGGTCGCGCGCCTGCTCGACCCCCACTCGCGGACTTTCCACGGCAAGCTGCGCCAGTTGTGGCGCACGGCGCAGTTGGAGTGGCACCTGTCCAAGGAACAGATCCTCAACCTGTACCTGAACCGCGCGCCGTTTGGCGGCACGTTGCAGGGCGTGGCCGCCGCCAGTTGGGCGTACCTGGGTAAATCGCCGGCGCAACTGACGCATGCCGAAGCCGCCCTGCTCGCGGTGTTGCCCCAGGCACCCAGCCGCTTGCGTCCCGACCGTCACCCGCAGCGCGCCCAGGAAGCCCGCGACAAGGTGCTGCGTCGCCTCGCCGAATTCCAGGTATGGCCGCGGCCGGCGGTGGACGAAGCTCTCGAAGAACCGTTGCTGCTCGCCCCGCGCCTGGAACCGAGCCTGGCGCCCTTGCTCGCTCGGCGCCTGAACCGTCCGGACAGCCCGCCGCTGATCCGCACCACCCTGGATGCCACCCTGCAACGCCGGCTCGAAGACCTGCTGCTGGGCTGGCGCGCGCGCCTGCCGGAACACACCTCCGCCGCCATCCTGGTGGTGGAAGAGGAAACCATGGCCGTGCGCGCCTACCTGGGCTCGGTGGATATCAACGACACCAAGCGCTTCGGCCATGTGGACATGATCAGCGCGCTGCGCTCGCCAGGCTCCACGTTGAAACCCTTCCTGTATGGCATGGCCCTGGACGACGGGCTGATTCATTCCGAATCGCTGTTGCAGGACGTGCCCCGACGTTACGGCGATTACCGGCCGGGCAACTTCTCCATGGGGTTCACCGGCGCGGTGCCGGCGAGCACGGCGCTGTCCAGCTCGCTGAATTTGCCCGCGGTGCAGTTGTTGGAAGCCTACGGGCCCAAGCGCTTTGCCGCGCAGATGCGTATCGGCGGTGTGCCCTTGGCCTTGCCGGCGTTGGCCGAGCCCAACCTGGCGTTGATCCTGGGCGGCGCGGGCAGCCGCCTCGAAGACCTGGTCAGTGGCTACAGTGCCTTCGCCCGGGATGGCAAGAGCGCCACTCTCCGTTTACAGCCGGACGATACGCTGAGAGAGCGGCCAATGTTGTCGCCAGGATCCGCCTGGATCATCCGCCGCATCCTCAGCGGCCAGGCACGGCCCGACCGTGACCCGCGCGCCGAACTGGTACAGCGCCCGGTATTGGCCTGGAAAACCGGCACCAGCTACGGTTTTCGCGATGCCTGGGCGATTGGTGTCGGGCCGCGCTATTTGATCGGCGTGTGGATTGGCCGCCCGGACGGCACGCCGGTGCCGGGGCAGTTCGGCCTCGCGTCGGCGGCGCCGTTGATGCTGCAGGTGCACGATGTACTGACCAACCGCGACAGCCAGCGCGGTATCAGCGCAGCGGTCAAACCGGTGCCGGCCAATGTCGGCGTGGCCGCGATCTGTTGGCCACTGGGCCAGCCCATGAGCCGCAGCGACCCTAATTGCCGTCGCCAGCGGTTTGCCTGGACGCTGGACAACACCACGCCGCCGACCTTGCAGGCGTTGGATCAACCGTTGAGCGTGGGCTTGATGGAAAGCGTCTGGGTCAATGCCAAGGGCCTGCGAGTGGATGCCCATTGCCCTGGCGCGGTGGCGAAAAACATTGCCTTGTGGCCGGCGCCGCTGGAACCCTGGCTGCCCAGGGCGGAGCGTCGTGAAGCGCGGATTCCGCCGGCCGACCCTGATTGCCCGCCGCCGGCCTTGGCCGGTTCGTCGCCGCTGTCCATCGTCGGCGTGCGCGAAGGTGACCAATTGCGCCTGCCGGCCGCCAGCCAGCAAGCCCTGCGCCTGAAACTCTCCGCCCTGGGCGGCAGTGGCCGGCGCTGGTGGTTCCTCAATGGCGCACCGTTGGGTGACAGCGCCAACCAGGAATTTATCAATGCCAGCTTCGAGCACCTGGGCCGCTACCAGCTCAGCGTTCTCGACGAAGCCGGACAGACCGCCCGGCTCGAATTCAGCGTCGTCGACTGAACCGCCATCGCCGGTAAGCCGGCTCCTACAGGGGAATGCATTCCAAACCGTAGGAGCCGGCTTGCCGGCGATAGCGCCCCAAAGGTTCACTTGCCTTCAAAGCCATTCCCCCCGAAGCTATCCACCTTCAGGAGCCCCCGCATGAACCTCGAACACCTCACCGAACGCCTGCACCGCATCCGCGATACCAACGACTGGAAGCAGTTCCACAGCCCGAAAAACCTGGCCATGGCCGCCAGCGTGGAAATGGCCGAACTGGTCGAAATCTTCCAATGGCTGACCGAAGACCAGTCCCGCCAGTTGCCTGCCGACGCACTCGCCCACGCCGGGCAGGAAGTCGGCGATATCGTGCTGTACCTGTTGTTGCTGTGCAGTGAGCTGGGCCTGGACATGAACGAGGTGGTGCGCGCCAAGCTGGCCGACAGTGAACGGCGGTTCGCCCATGAGTGACCGCCATTTCGACCAGTTGGCCACGCGCTTCGCCGAAAAGATCTACGGCGGCGCCAAAGGCGCGATTCGCCTGGCGGTACTCCAGGCCGACCTAGCCGAAGCGCTGCCTGGCCGCCCGTTGCGTGTGTTGGATATCGGCGCGGGCCTTGGGCACATGTCGCTGTGGCTGGCCGAGCGCGGTCATCAGGTGACCCTGGCCGAACCCGCCGAGCCGATGCTCGAGGGCGCACGCCAACGGTTTGCCGAGGCCGGACAAACGGCGACCTTCATCCATGCGCCCTGGCAAGACCTGCTGGGCCAACTGACCGAACCCTACGACCTGGTGCTGTGCCATGCCGTGCTGGAGTGGTTGGCCGAACCCCACGCCATCCTGCCGGTGCTGCACCAGCTCACGGTGCCTGGCGGCTGGCTGTCGCTGGCGTTCTACAACCGTGATGCGCTGATTTATCGCAATCTGCTCAAGGGCCACTTCCGCAAAATGCGCAAGAATGACCTGGCCGGCGAAAAGCAGAGCCTGACCCCGCAACAGCCGCTGGACCCACGTGAGTTGGCGGCGCAACTCGAGGGGCTTTGGCAGGTCGAAAGCCAGAGTGGCGTGCGGGTTTTCCACGACTATATGCCGGTGGAATTCCAGGCCCGCGCGGATTTACAGGACCTTGTAGAGATGGAACTCGCTCACCGTCGTCACCCAAGCTTTGCCGGACTTGGGCGTTATTTGCACTGGATCTGCCGTCCGGTATAAGCGGCCCAGTCTGCGGAGGTCGAAATGCGTCGTCTCTGTTTGATCCTGTTGTCCCTTGGGCTGGGCGCCTGTTCCAGTCCCAATCCTTATGTGGCTGCTTCAGCGCCGATCCCGCCCGCCCCCGCGCAGGCAGCCAACACCTTCGATGCCAGCGCCTACCCGGCGCCGGTGCGTGACTATGGCGCCTACCGCAATTGGGCCTGGCGCAACGGCCAACTGCCGGCCGGCACAGCCTGGGCGGATTCGGCGCAAATTGCCGAGGCGGTCAGCGGTGCCCTTGACCAGCGCGGCCTGCGGCCCTTGCACGACAGCCGTCCGGCGGACCTGTTCGTGAGCGCCGATGTGCGCCTGGAGAAGCGCCTCAAGCAAGTCCAGGATGACTACGGCTATGGTTACGGCGGCTACAACCGCTATGGCAATGGTTACGGCATGTACAACTCCGTGCCGATCGTGCGCACCTATGAAGTCCAGGTGGTGGTGGTTCGCGTCAATCTGTTCGATGCCCGCACGGGCCAGCCGGTGTGGAGTGCCAGCGCGGAAACGGGCAGCCAGGGAAGCCTCAGTGAGCGCGGGGATGCCTTGCGCCAGGCGGTGCAGAAGGCAATGACGGCCTATCCTCCGAGTTAACAGCTATTCTCATTTCAAGTGCAGGTCGCTCTTTGGAGAACAACCATGTTTCGTCGTATCGCTACGCTCGCGTTTGTTGTGCTGCTGGGCGGTTGCCAGAGTACCCAGGTCAACCACGATTTTGATGCCAGCCGGGACTTCGGCGCCTACCGCAGCTGGGCCTGGAAAGACCCGGCGTTGCAATACCGCCCGGATGATCCACGGATCAAGAGCGACCTTACCGAGCAACGCATTCGCCAGGCGGTGGGTGAGCAACTCGACCAGCGCGGCCTGCGCCCGGCTGCGGCAGGCACCAAGGCTGACTTGAGCGTGCAGGCCTATCTCATCGTCGAGGACCGCCAGCAGCAAGTCACCACCAACTACGGCGGCGCCTGGGGTGGCCCCTGGAATGGCTACTGGGGCGGGCCGATGTACAACGAAACCCGCAACGTGACTTACAAAGTCGCCACCATCCAGATCGACCTGCTCGACGGCAAGGACGGCAAGCTGGTGTGGCGCGGCAGTGACGAGCAAATGATGGCCACTTCCCCAAACCCGCAGGACCGCGACAAAGCCATCCGTACCACGGTCAATCGCGTCCTTTCCAGCTATCCCCCTCACTAAAAACCACCACCTACCTCATGCGGGAGCAGGCTTGCTCCCACATGAGGCCTGCTGCAGCCGGTGAATTCCCGTTAGTCACCCGGGTGGCGCCGGGCCAGCGCACCCTCCAAGCCTTGTCTACACTTCAAACCAACTACGGAGAGTAAGCGCTAAGGAGTGCCTGATGTCTCCCCGACTTGGTTCCCGGCAGCGTGGTGCAATTGGCTTGATGGCGGCGGGTACCCTGGCGGTAGCCTTGGTGTTCATGCTGCTGGCAGTGGACAGCGGCCGCTTGTATATGGAAAAGCGCCGGCTGCAGTCCATCGCCGACACCGCCGCCCTGGAAGCCGCCGGCCGTGGCGGCCTGTGCACGCCCTCGACTACCGCCAATGACTACGCGGTGCAGAACGCCACCCGCAATGCTTTCACCGTGGTTGCGGGCGATACCAGTCGTGGCTTGGCAGTTACCTGCGGCTCGCTGGTGACCAATGCCAGCAATGTCCGCGTGTTTACCGCCGACCCCACAAAAAACGATGCCGTGCGGGTGATCGCCACGCGCAGCGTGGTGACCAGCATCGCCAGTGGTCTCTGGAACATGTTCAGCGGCGTGCCGGTGTCCACCCAGATGACCTTGAGCGCGACCGCCGTGGCCGCGTATGCACCGCCGGTGGCACAGCTGACGATCCGCAGCAGCCTGGTGTCGGTGGATTCGACGAAGTCGCCGCTATTGAACCTGGTCATCGGGAATCTGCTCGGTGGCAGCTTGTCGATCACCGCAGCCGGCTGGAATGGCATCCTTCAAACCAATGTGAACCTGTTGAGTTACCTCAACCAGTTGGCGATCAACCTGGGCGTGACGGCGGGTGACTACACCACGTTGCTAAACACCGCCGTGTCCGCCACCGACCTGATCAATGCCGCGGTGATGGTGCTGCAGCAGAATGGCTCGGCGGTCCAGTCGGTCGTCAACGACGTGCTATCAATCAAGGCCATCGCCCCCAATAGCAAGGTGCTGACAGTCGGCAGCCTGCTGAATGTGGCGACCGGTACGCCGGCGGCCGCGTTGAATTCCAGCGTGCAGCTGTTTCAATTGCTGGAGACGGTAGCGCAACTGTCCAATAGCAAGACCGCCGTCAGCGTGGCTACGCAGGTGAACATTCCCGTCGTGGGGAGCGTCTCGATTCAGACCCAAGTGATCCAGCCTCCGCAAATGTCGGCGATTGGCAATCCCGTGCTGGCGAAGGCCGGGCTGGCCAACACCCCCCCTACCAATCAGATTTTTGTGCGCACCGCGCAAGTCAGGACATTGGTGGTTGTGCAGGCGCCGATACTCAAGGTGGTCTCCGGGGTTTCCTCGATTTTGAGCGGGCTGACGACACCGGTATCCAAGGTTGTCGGCGGGCTGCTGAATCTGAATCTACCGGCAGTGGTCGGGGGCGTGTTGTGCCTGGTGGCGTGTAATGTCACTGACGTCGATATCACTCAGTCCTTGTCCATCTACATTGAGGCGGCCAGCGCGCAAAGCTACGTGACGGACTTCACCTGCACCACGCCGGCTACCAAGTCGTTGACGGTGAAGACCACCACCTCACTCGCGACCCTGGGTGTGGGCTATGTTGACCCGGTTGCGGCGTTTTCCTCAAAGGCACCGGTCAGCGTGCAACCCATCAGGCTGATCGATTTTGGCGAGCGCTATTGCGTGGTCCTGACCCTGCTCTGCGGCCCGCGTACCGCCGGTGTAGGCGGAGGCCTGAATTTAATGGCGCTGTCCACGGTGGCTGCGCAAACCAACTCGATGGTGTTTTTACCGGTGGCCGAAATGAACGCGACGCCGACTTACCAAAACGCTCCCGGCACCGCCAATATAATCAATAGCCTGGGGGCGACCTTGAGCGGCTTGCAGGTTACCTATGTGCCACCCAGCGGCAGCACGCCCGGTGCGGCGAACGGCACGGTCACCACTGCCCTGGCGAGCATCGTGAGTTCGGTGATCAGTCTGGTCCAGACCGTATTGGCACCAGTCCTCGACCCCATCGTAAACACGCTGCTCTCGGCCCTCGGCATCAGCCTGGGCAACGCCGAAGTCGGCGCCAACCTCACCTGCCACATGGGCCGCGCATACCTGGTGATCTAACCTGGCTGAACCACCGGCAATTCCACACAAAACCGCGCCCCTTGCTCGCCATTGGTGACGCTCAACCGTCCGCCCATGTTTTCCACAATCCCATAGCTCACCGACAGCCCCAACCCCGTGCCGACGCCAATGGGCTTGGTGGTAAAAAACGGCTCGAAAATCCGCTCCAGCAAGCGTGGATCGATGCCGCCGCCGTTGTCCTCGACCCAAATGCGTACGTTCCGGCTGTCGTGCTCGCAGTGCACGGCGATCCACGGGCGGAACTGCGGATCCTTTTCACGTTTGCCCAGCAGCGCATCACGGGCGTTGACCATCAGGTTGATCAGCACCTGCTCAAGCTGGTCGGCGTAGCCTTTGACCTGCACGCTGAAGTCCGCCGGGGTGACGCGCAGGTCCACGCCCTTGCCGCGCAGCCCTTCGCCGAGCAGCGACAGTGTGCCCTCCACGGCCTGGGAGGGGTCGAAGGGCTGCTGTTCGATTTCCGAGCGGCGGCCAAACACGCGCATATGGTCCACCACACGCGCCGCGCGTTGGACCTGGGCATCGATGCGCTGGAGCTTTTCCGTCAGGTAGTCGATCTGCGCGTCGCCGTTGCCCAGGCGCTTGAGCACATTGACGATGGCCATGCGCATCACATTCAGCGGCTGGTTGATCTCGTGGGCCAGGCCCGTGGCCATTTCCCCGAGGGTGGCCATCTTCGCGCTCTGGGTCAGTTGTTGCTGGGAGCGACGTACCTCAGTGTTATCGCGGCCAACGGCCTGCACTTCCACCAATACGCCTTGCTCATCGAACACACCACGGTCGGACCACACCCACCAGGCATGTTCACGACCCGGCAGTTGCAGGCTGATTTCAGCCGTGCTCACCGGGAATTCCGGAGTCAGTTGGCGGATGCGCTGGATAAATGCCTGGCGCTGCTCGTCCGACAACCAATCTCCGAGGTGAAGCCCCGGCAGTTGCTCTGGCCGGCACTCCAGGTAGTTGGCCAGTGGCGTGTTGCCGAAGGTCAGGGTCAAGTCCGGGCGATAGCGGCAGATCATCGCCGGCGAGTCTTCCACCAGGATGCGATAGCGTTCTTCGCTCTGCTTGATCTGCTCGGCGGCCAGGGTCGCCTCGGTCACGTCGAGCCACAGCCCGACGGCTTCTACCGGCAGGCCCAGGTCATCGCGCAGCAACTTGGCCTCGTCGAGCAGCCAATGATAGGCACCCTGCTTGTCACGCACCCGGTAGCGACTGCGCACATTGCCGTCGCGCAGCAGTTGGCGGGTGCGATCAAAGTACAGGTCGCGGTCTTCGGGGTGGATCAGTGCGGCCAGGCTGTCATGGCTGCAATCGTCCAGGGTCCAGCCCAGCACGGGCAGCAGGCTGTCGCTGAAGAAGGCGGGGTGCAACGCGCCGCCGACGTAGCGCTGTACATAGATCACCGCCGGTGAACTCGCGATCACGTTGTCCAGGCGCGCATGGGCGGCGGCGGCTTGCAGTTGCTGGTTCTTGATGTCGCTGATGTCGAGCATGAAGCCGATCCAGCGTCGACTGTCGCCCGCGCCCAGTACCTGGCCCTGCACGCGATACCAGAGCGGCTGGTCGCCGTCGGTGCGTTGCAGGCGGACGCTGGTCAGCAGGGGTTTGCCCAGGGCCTGCAAATCCTGCAGGCGGCTGTTGAGCTCCTGGCGATCGGCGGGATGAATCAGCTCCAGCCACAGGCCCAGCGCCTGGCGCGTCGCGCCGTCTTCCTGGCCGAGGCTGCGCAACAGGCTCGGGGCGAGTTGGATTTCCTCGGTGGCGGGCAGCAGTTCCCACCAACCGGTGCCGAGCAGGCCTTGCAGGGCTTCCATGCGTTCCAGTTGTTGGTGGTCGCGCTGTTCGCGCAGGCGGCTGAGCAACGGCGCGGCGAGGGCGGCGGCAAGGTCCAGCCAGTCGCGTTCGCGGGTCTGTGGCTCGCCGATGTAGCAACCGCAAAGCAGCCAGGCGGCAACGCCCTCGGCGTCGCGATACGGCACCAGCAACCCGTCGGCATGGCCGAAGAGGCTGAGCAGGCGCGGGTGATCATTGCGTGCCTCGGCCAGGCGCAGCGGTATGTTGCCGTTGACGCCGTCCAGGCCGGTGCCGAGGTGCTGGCCGGTTTGCCACAAGGCCGGTGCGTCATGGGCGGTGTATTGGCTGTAGATCCGCCAACCCCGCTCGTCGTCATCGGGCACTGCCAGGGCAACACAGGGGATTCGCCAATGCTGTGCCAGGTTGCGCAGCTGCTCGGTGACCACGTCGGGCAAGCGACCCAGGCTGCAGACGCGCAACTGCTCGCTCATGCGGCCAGCCAGTTGGTGGTTCTGCTCGCGCTGCCCGGCCTGTTGCCTGCCGGTCAGCAAGTCACCGATGTCGAGCAAGCGCAGGATCCAGCCGTCACCCTCTGGCTCGACCCAGCCGCGGGTGTGCAGCACCTGCCCAATGCCCTGGAAATCCAGGTCGAGGTTTTGACGTTGCCAGTCGGCGGGGTGGCCTTCGACGCTCAGCGCGCTGCCGGCACACAGCAGGTCTCGCAATAATGGCCGGGCTTCGGCCACGCCCTGCGCAGCCAATTGCTGGCGCAGCGTGCCGCTGAGGCTGACGACACGGCCTTGGTGATCCAGTCGCACATGCAGCCCGGCAGCCGGCACCGCTTGCGGCTCGAGAACCTGCGGGCGGGTGCGGCCCGACAGGCGCCCGAAAAGGTTATCCCCCGCGGTCAAAACTGGATACTCGAACTGGCCGTCAGGTTGGTCGGCAGGCTCGGTACGTTGCCTATGCCGGGGATCACCAGCGCCGGGAATACCGAGTTGAGGTTGGCACTGGGGTAGGTGATCGCGACGGTCAGCGTGGTGCCGGTGTAGGTGGCACTGACGAAGGAGGGCTGGAACTGGAAGCTTGCGGGGATCCAGCTCAATTGCGCGGCGACGGTATCTTTCGCGCGTTGGGTGACCTGCGTCGGGTAGGCGGTTCCGGCCGCGACCGGGTCTATCGACATGGCCTGGCGCACACCCTCGGCTGCGGCCTGGTTGAATGACTGCATCAATAACAGCGGCAGGCTATAGCTGACCAACCCATAAAACACGGCAAAGAAGATCCCGAAGACCAGGGCGAACTCGATCGCCGCAGCACCTTTTTGCTTTCTGGGGAGGCCTGTTTTCATGACTGCGTCTACCCTGACGGCTACTACCTGATATCAGCATAGAATCAATCAGCAAAAAGGGATGTTTTTTACGTGATCCATGGCGTGGTGATAGTGCTCTGGCTGGGGCTCTGTGCGGTGCAGGATATGCGTCAGCGACAGATCGCCAATGGGTTGACCTTGGGGGTTGGGCTGCTGGCCTTACTTTATTTGAGCTGGACGGGTGTCACCTGGCTGGGTGCGCCGGCGAAGGAGGGTGGCTGGGCGTTTGCCCTGGCGCTGTTGTTGGGCCTGCCGGGCTATGTGCTGGGACGCTTTGGCGCGGGCGATGTAAAGCTGTTGGCCGCGTTGGGAATGGCCACCACGGTGGACCCTTTGTTGTGGTCGCTGATCGGCGCTGCGCCCGTCCTGGGCGCGTGGCTGCTTATCCATCAATGGGTTAGCGCGGGCCATGCGAAACCGGGTGTGGAGGCGTCAACAAAACAGCCTTTTGCACCGTTTTTATTGACAGGTTTTGCGCTGTATTTATTTTGGATCCATTAGTCGCACAACGCCTCTATCGCTATGTACATAGTCATAAAGTAGGTCTACGTTTATTGAGTAGATGTATAGGATTCTTCGTCGAAAGGGATAGGTCAATCTATTGGCTTTCCAGGCATGGAGTAGCGCGTGAACAAGCTCACATCGGCAGTAAAAGTGCTCGTGGTCGACGATCAGCCGCTGATCGTGGAAGAGCTCTGCGAATTTCTCGAAAACAGTGGTTATCGTTGTGTCCCGTGTGAGTCCAGCCGCCACGCCTTGAAGCGTTTCAGCGAAGACGCCGAGATCGGCCTGGTGCTGTGTGATCTGCACATGCCCGACATGGATGGCATCGAGCTGGTCCAGGCCATGCAAAAGGTCGCCGGCAAGCAGCGCGCGTTCGAAGCGATCATGCTCACCGGGCGTGCCGACAAGCAGGACGTGATCAAGGCCCTGCGCGCAGGCATCTCGGATTACTACCAGAAGCCGATCAACCTCGATGAATTGCTCGAAGGCCTGCAACGCCAGGAAGCGGCGTTGGAGGAGCGGCAAAAAGAGCTGCAACTGGGGCACCTGAACCAGAAGCTGCAGTACCTTTCCGAGTCGATCAATGACTTGTACCAGGACCTCGACAAGGTACGTCGCAGCCCGAATGCAGGGCTGTCCGACGATGGCGAGTCAGCCGAAGAGGCCGGGCCGGTGGAAATCCCGACCATCTTCAATCAGCTCTCGCCCCGTCAGCTGGACGTGGCGCGGCTGGTGGGCAAGGGCCAGACCAACTATCAGATTGCCTGCGAGCTGGGCATCACCGAAAACACGGTCAAGCTGTATGTGTCCCAGGTCTTGCGCCTGACCCATATGCATAACCGCACCCAACTGGCATTGGCGTTGTCGCCGAACAATTCGGCAATGCGCCAGCGGGTGACGGCCCACTGACGCGCGCAGCGTTATTGACTCTTCCCGCCTTTGGATGACGCTTCGAAGAACTCCGGAATCGGATGCTTGTTGCTGTCGAGCCAACGCTGCATGGCCTGCTCCCTTTCGGTGGGCGTGGTCTTTTGCGGCGTCGGCGAGGCGGCTCGGCCATTGATCTGCAGCGTCATCCAGTTTTCCGTCTCTGCCTGCTGTGGAGACGAAGGGCCGGGTGGAATGGCCACCGCGCTCAGCGGCAGCACCGCCAGGTAAACCAGGTAATAGGCTTTCATCGTCGACTCCTTATTTGATGGTCACCGGCAGCGCATCACTGACTGCCGCGACGTTGCGTGCTGCCGCGCTGGACTCCTTGAGTTTCACCGCGCGAGCCTGGGCCTCGGTGACCTGTTCGGGGCTCAGGCCCAACTGGCTGACCACTTTGGCGGCTTGCCCCCAGTCATCCTGATAGATCAGCAGGGTCACCAGGTTCACGGCCGCCAACGGTTCGCCCTGCTTGAGTTCGATGGCCGTCATGAACTCGAAGCGCGCGTCTTCCAGACGCAATTGGTTGAGGTACACCACCCCCAGGTCATTGCGGATTTTTTCGTCGGTAGGTGCCAGGCGTGCAGCCCTTTGCAGGTGGGCCATCGCCTGGCCGTTGTCACCCTTGGCGGCGGCCAGTTGTCCCAGGCCGTGCTCGCCCTCGGCCGTCATGCAGGTGCCGAGCAGGCTGCGGTACAACGGCTCTGCCTCGCTGCGGCCCAACAAACGGTAGTTACGCGCCTTGCGCTGGCGCACCTGGGGCAAGGTGTCCGGCAGGTTCTGCAGGTTGGCCAGGCTGGCGTGCAGCTTGCCTTCGTTGGCGAGGTCATCGGACAGGTTCAACGCCAGTTCCTGGTCGGCGCTGGGCTTGCTGCAACTGCCGGGTGTGGTCAACGCCGCCCAGGGCGATTGACCGTTGGTGGCGCATCCACCGAGCATCAACAGGGCCAGGCCGGCGATCAGTACTTTCATCAGGACTTCCTCAAAAGTGGCTCAAGGCGCGGGCGATGCCGATAAAGGCGGGGCCGCCGAGCACGATCAGCAAGGCTGGAAACAGAAACACCATCATCACCACCGACATTTTTGCCGACATCTTCGAAATGTATTCCTGCAGGCGGGTCAGCCGGCGGTCATCCAGCAATTGCTTGAGCGCCAGCAGGGATTTCATCGCGCCGCCGCCTTGCTGGATCAATTGCTGAAGGATGATGCAGGTGTCGGTGAACTCGTCCACTTCAAGCAGCCGGGCGGTCTTGCCCAGTTCTTCGCCCAGTTCCAGGCCGGAATCGACCCGGGCCAGGATCAGGCGCAGCTCGTGGGTGAGGCTTGGCAGTAAGCGCTGCGCGTCGTTACCCAGCACGCGCAGAGACTGTTCAACCGCCATGCCCGATTCGAACAGGATGCGCAGCAGTGGAATGAAGGTGGCGATCTCTCTGGCGATCCGCTGCTGGCGGTATTTGGCGGCCGCAGCGAGTACCCGCTTGGGCAGCAGGTAGCCGATGCCCAAGGCAACCGCGGGGGCAATCCACACAGGGGCGGCCTGCGGGAAAAACAGCTCCTGGCCGAGAAAGGTCAGGCCCATTAATACAATCGGCACGCCGACCTGGAAGGCTGCGAACAGCGAGCGCTGGCTGGCTTTGCGCCAACCGACCCGGTTGAGCAGCACCTGGGTTTCATTGTCCAGGCTGACCGAGCGCTGGGCCAGGCTGCTGCCGCCGAGTTGGCGCATGAACGCGCCGATTTTGTCATCGCTGCCGGTCCGCCCCTGCAACCGTTCGGAGACGCGGCGATCGCGCCGGCGATGCTCAAGAACCTGGCCACCCACCAGCACCAGGGCGGCAAGGAACATCAAGGCGCCAGCCAGAAGCACCATCTCAGACACTCCTCAGCATGCGCCACATGGCGAAGGTGCCTGTCAGGTCCATCGCGAGGGCGACGAACAGCAGGGTGCGCCCGGTGTCGTCGTTCCACATGGTCAACAGGTAGCCAGGGTTGACCAGCATGAAGTAACTCACCAGCAAAATGGGCAAGCCACCCAGCAGGTACGCGGTCATGCGGGTTTCACCGGTCATGGCCTTGAGTTGGCGGGCGCCCTGTTCACGCTCGCGAATCATCTTGATCAGGTTTTCCAGCAGTTCGCTGGCGTTGCCGCCGTAGCGATGGTTGACCTTCAGGCCCAGGGCGAACAGGCGAAATTCATCCTGTTCGTAGAATTCGGCAAAGTCACTCGCCGAGTCCGGCAGGCTCACGCCCATGCGCACGTTGCGCTGCACACGGCCCATGGCCTCCTTGAGCGGGTTATCAATATTCTCGATACCGCCCAATACGGCGTCGGCCAGGGTCCTGCCGGATTTCAGGCTGCGTACGCTGTGGTCCAGCAACTGTGGCAACTGTTCGACCATACGTTGCACCCGCCGCTGGTAACGCCAGCTGATGTAGGCGCGCAACAGAATGGGCGGGCCCAGCACCATCACCGCCAGGCCCAGCCCGTCGGCGATCAGGTAGCCGAACAACGCGCCGACGATCCAAGCGCTGAGCCACAGGCCCAGGCGATCAGTCGGCTTGCCCAGCCCCGCGCGCAGAAACATGCGCTCAAGGCCGGACCAGCGAGTGGGTTCTTCGCGGGCTTCGGGTTGGCCGTCACCGAGGCGCTCCAGCACGCGGTCAGTCTGGGCCTTGCGCAGGCCGTGCTGAAACTGCCAGAGCGACAGCCCAATCAGCAGCAGGCAAAAAAGCAGCAGCATAGGTCCGGTCATCAGGCGCCCCCTATAACGGCAAGGCCGATTCGCGGCGCAGTTTGTCACCGGCCGGGTTGATGGCTTCGCGCAGGAAACCGAAGCCGGTGCGCCGGTCCAGCCGGAACAGGGTATTGGTGACGTACACGTCGTCGCGCACGCCCACCACCTCGACGACTTCGCTAACGCAGCGGCGGCCATCGGGCATGCGTGTCAGTTGAATCACCACGTCCAGGGCGGCGCAAATCATCTGGCGCAGGGTTTTTTCCGCGATCACCCGGCCGGTCAGGCCCACCAGGGTTTCCAGGCGCAGCAGGGCATCCTGGGCATTGTTGGCGTGTACGGTGCTCATGGAACCGTCGTGGCCGGTGTTCATCGCCGTCATCACATCGAGCACTTCCACGCCTCGGATTTCGCCGAGGATGATGCGGTCCGGGCGCATCCGCAGGGCGTTGCGGATCAGGTCACTGGACCGCACTTCACCATGGCCTTCGGCGTTTGGCGGCCGGGTTTCCAGGCGCACCACATGGGGATGACCCAGTTGCAGCTCGGCGACGTCCTCGATGGTCACCAGGCGCTCGTGCGGGTTGATCAACTGGCTGAGGATATTCAGCAGCGTAGTCTTGCCGGTGCCGGTACCGCCGCTGATGAGAATGTTGCAACGCTTGCCGACGGCCTCCTGAAAGAACTCGAAAATGCTCTGGTCGATGGTCTGCATCGCGACCAGGTCGCTGCTCTTGAGCATGTCCTTGCGAAATTTTCGAATCGACAGGCACGGCCCGTCCAAGGCAATCGGCGGGATGATCGCGTTGACCCGGCTGCCGTCCGGCAGGCGCGCATCCACCATCGGCGACGACTCATCCAGGCGCCGTCCCAGCGGCGCGAGAATCCGCTGCATCACGCGCTCGACGTGGTGATCGTCGATAAAGCGCAGGTCGCTCTGATGCAGCAGGCCGTCGCGCTCGATAAACACCCGGTGCGGCCCGTTGACCAGAATCTCGGTCACCGAGGGATCGCGCAGCAGCACTTCCAGCGGGCCGAAACCGGTGAGTTCGTCAACGATTTCTTCGGCCAGGCGTTCCATTTCATAGCGCGAGATCGCCAGGCGCATGCGCGTGATGTATTCGGAGACTTTGTCGGTGACAAACTGCGCCAGCGACTGGCGCGTGCCTTCGAGCAGGTTTTTGCCTGACTCCTCGATGGCGTCAATGATGTAGCGGTGCAGCACCAGCTTCAGGCCATCATGGTCGCTGTTGCCGCTGACGCTGCGGGCCGGGCCGCCGAAGAGTTTTTCGCTGGTCATCGTCCCGACCCCAGGAAGCGTTCAAACCAGCGCATCGAGGGTTTTTCAAGGCCCTCGGAGCGTTTCGCCAGGCGTTCGCCCAAGGTCCGTACGGCTTGGGTCAGGGGTTCACGTGGGGCCAGGGCGAACAGGGTCTGGCCCTGGTTCTTGACGTTCAGGCGCAGTTCGGCGCTCAGCGGCAGGACGGCGATGCACTCAAGGCCGAAGCTTTTTTCCAGGGCTTCGGTGTCGGGTGCACAGGATTTGATATAGCGGTCGACCACCAGCTTGGCGTGCTCGAGTTTCATGCCTTTGTCGCGCCAGCGGTTGAGCACCGCCAGGTTGCGCCGGCAGTCGAGTACGCTCTGGTCAGTGCACCACAGCAGTTTGTCGCAGTGGCTGACAAAGGTTCGCAGCGCCTCGCTGTCCGGTTGCCCGGTAATGTTCACGACGATGTGCTGGAAGTGTTGGCGCAACGCGCTGAGCAGCATGTACAGCTCGGCGGCGCTGGTCAGTTTTAGCGGTTCGTCACCGGTGGCATAGGCCAGGATGCGCAGGCCATACAGGGCTGAAGTGAAGGCGCTGTTGATCAAGGTGGTATCGAGACGGCGCAGGTGCCGCAATGCATCGCCAAAGTTGAACGTGCTTTCCAGCCCCAGCAGCGCCAGGCTGTCACTGCGTGGCAGGCCCAGGTCGAGCAGCAGGGTCTGTTGCCCGCTTTTTTGCACCACCAGCGCCAGGTGCGTCGCCAGCATCGCCCCATCGGCGTTGCTCTGGGTGCCAAACAGCACGGTGAGGCCGCCCAACTGCGCACTGGAAGTCACCGGCGGCAGGCGCTTGCTCAGGCGCCGCACCAGGCCTGCGACTTCACTGGAGCGCGAGCCATAGGCGACGAAATCGCGTGCGCCGGCCCGCATGGCATTGAGTACCAGTTGGTTGTCCATGCCATCACCGAGGGCGACCACCGCGAGCATCGGCTTGGCCTCCAGTGCCCCTTCGATCAGCGCACTTTGGGCCACCACGTTTTCACGGTCGAGGCCGACGAACACCAGGTTGGCGAAGGTCACGTCGACCAGCGCGAGCAACTCATCCAGGCTGCCACCGCCGGCACTGACCACTTGGCCAAGGGGCGCGAGGGCGCCCTGGAGCCATTCCAGGTCGGTGGTGTTACGGGTAATTGCCAGAAATGTCTGGCTCAGGCTATCGCTCATTGGGAAAGTCCACTGCGACGATCGAAGTTGCCGTTTTCCAGGAAGAACAGGCGGTACCAGTTCGGGTCGTAGGTGCGCAGTTTCTCGCCGGGCAGGGAAGGCAGTTGCGCATTGGCGGCCAGCGGCTGGACCAGGTGCGGCGTGACGATCATCAGCAGCTCTTTTTCTTCGCGGCTGATGTTGGAATCGCGGAAAAACGCGCCGAGGATCGGGATGTCACCCAGGCCTGGAAACTTGCTGATGGTGGAGCGGTTGGTGCTGCTGATCAGGCCGCTGATCACGAAGCTTTCGCCATCGGCCAGGGACACGCTGGTGTCGGTTCGACGCACGGTCAGGGCGGGCACCTGGATTCCCTGGATCTGCACGGCGTTGCTGTAGTCGAGTTCGCTGACCTCCGGCGCGACCTTGAGGGTGATCCGATTGCGGTCGATCACCGTGGGGGTCAGGGTCAGGCGGATGCCGAACTCCTTGTACTCGATGGAGATACTGTCGCTGCCGCTGCTGGGCACCGGAATGGGCACTTCGCCGCCGGCCAGGAAGGTTGCGCTCTGCCCGCTCAGGGCTACCAGGCTGGGACGCGACAGGGTATAGGCGAAGCCGCTCTGTTCGAGGGCGTTGATCATCGCCGAGATCCGCCCGCCACCGAAGCCGATGTTGAAAAAGCCATTGTTCACTGCCTGTCCGCGAAAGCTGTTGGCGGAGACGGAGGGGATCGTGCCATTGCCCGGGCTGCCGAACAGGAAATTGCCACCTTGGCCGAACAACGAGGTACTGGCTTCCTTGAGCTTGGTACGGCTGACCTCGACAAAGCGAATGTCGGTCTGCACCTGGCTGGGCAGCAGCGGGTCCTCGGAAGGTGACAGCGACAAGCTGGTCAGCGCCGAGGTGGCCTTGCCCTTGACGAACACCATGCTCTGGCGCGGCGCGCTGGCGCAGGCGGTCCACACCATCAGGCTGGTCGCGCCGACACCGACGCCGGTCAGCAGGAAGTTACGGTCGCCGTTGACGCGCACATCGGCGATCTTCGGGTCGCCAATCGCCAGGCGGGTTATTGCCACCGGCGATTGCAGTTCCTGTTGCAGGCCTTCTCCCACCTCGACCACGGCGGGCAACTGGCCCAGGGCGCTGCAATTACCCGGCGCCGCGAAGGCCATGCCCGCCGGCAGGCTCGACAGCATCAGGGTCCAGGCGAGGTGCGTGAACATGGCAGTGTAGCGATGGCTCATTCAAGGCATCCTTGCTCAATCACGGGGTTTGTGGGGCTGCTTGGGCACCGCGGATCACTTCAATGCCACGACGTGCGCCGGGCTCGCCGGCGACTGTGGCTACCCGCTTGGGCGGGCCGATCAGAGCCAGTTGGGTGAATTGATAGAGGTCGCGGTTGGCACTTTCCAGTTTGTCCGGTGCGTCGCTTTCGCCGGCCCAGTAGCGACTGAGCAGCTGTTCGTCGGCGCTGCGCACGGCCAGGCGCAGGGTGCCGGCCTGGGCCGCGAGCATCAGGCGACTCAATAAGGCTTCCGGCACAGCCAGCACTACGGTGCGGGCACCGGCGCGGCGTTGTGCGGCCTGGGCGCGTTCTTCAGGCGTGGCCGGTGGTGGTACCGCAGGCGTGCCGTCATTGGCCAGGCCCAGTTGATCACCGACGCTAAGCAGGCGCATGGCCGGCAGTACGATTTGGGCTGACGGCTCGGTATTGCTGTTGTCCTGGCGCAGGAACAGCAGCACATCCACGTAGTCGCCTGGGCTCAACTGGCCGGCGACGCCGATGACTTCATCCACCGCGACGGCCAGCGCCCGCTCATCTGGGCGAATCATGCGGGCCAGCGGGCCGCCGGCGTTGAAGCTTTCTTCGTTGAGCCAGGTGCCCGCAGCCAGCATGCGCAGCGGTGTGCGTCCGATCGCCTGGTCCAGTTGCGTCAGGCTGCCGGCGGGTACGGTGCGCAGTTTTTCCACGGCCAGGTCAGCAGCGGTCAGTGGTACGAAAGCAGGGACGTCATGCACCAATACCACGACGGGGGTGCGGTTCTGGTCTTCGACGGCAGCGACGGTTTTTTCCACGGAAACGACAGGTGCGGTGGGTGCCGTGACGGGCTCCGGCGAGCGACTCAGTACCAGTCCCCAGTACCCTGCAATCAATGCCCCGATCAGCAACAAGCCGGCCAGGACCATGCTGATACGACTGTTCATGACGGCTCTCCCTTTCCCGTTGCATTACACACTCGTTAATCCAATCGAGTTAATTCGCAACCTGGCTGTGATGAACAACTAACGATTTGGCTATTTGAAGGTAGCTCAGCTAGGACGAAATGCCATTACCTGACAGAAAATTTATCTGCACGCCAAGGCGTTGCCTTTTGAACGGCGGGTTTATGGCGCCAACGTTGTGACTAATACTTTCTGATTAATGCGTTATTACAGTTGTGAGCCTGGGGTTTGTTGACAATGCTCTAGTGGCACGCCGTGATTATCTGGATCTAGAGCCCTTCGGCTTTCAGTGGCGTTCTTAGGGAGAAGTCTTATGTTCCTTGACCTGATGTTGAAGTTCTATGTTCAGACACAACTATTCTTCAAACGCAAAGAGGGTGCGTCAGGTATTGAATACGCCATTATCGTGGCGCTGGTGGCGATTGTTATTGTCGGTGCAGGCTCGGGGCTGGGCACCAAGATCGCCTCGGTGTTCAACGGTATTGCCAACAAGATGACCACGGTGACCTGAGTTAAAGTGTAAAGCCACCCCCTTAATCCACGGGCAGGTACGGTCATGAGCGCATCTTCTTCGGGTCGCCAACAAATCTTATTGGTGGACGATGAAGAAGACGCCCTGATCGAACTTGCCGAGTCCCTCGGTAACGAGGGATTTGTCTGTTTTACCGCCAACTCTGTCACCTTCGCCCTGCAAGAATTGACACTCCACCCTGACATTGCCCTGGTCATCACTGACCTGCGCATGCCCGAGGAAAGTGGCATTTCCTTGATCAAGCGTCTGCGCGAACACACCTCACGCTCGCACCTGCCGGTGATTGTCATGTCGGGCCATGCCGAGATGGACGACGTCAGCGACATGCTGCGCCTGCAAGTGCTCGACCTGTTCCGCAAGCCGATCTACCTGGTGCGGTTGATCGATACCTTGAACAACCTGTTCCCTCTCGCAAAGAAATCCACTGAGTAGTGGTCGCCTTGCCGGCGCTGACGTCGGTGAGATCGCCCGCGCGGCTAGTCGCGCCCACCCGGTAGGTGGGCGCAGTGCGAGGTTCAGAGTTGGTAGCTGAAGCTCAACGTGTAGCGCGGACGCCGATCAAAGTTGTCCAGCGCCACTTCCGACATCGGCTTGGCCGCTTCCAGGGAGATGTTGTAGTACTTGGCGTCACCGAAGCGCAGGCCGACGGCGGCCGATGACATGTTGTTGCCCTTGATCGGCAGGTCGTTGAACCAGGTCTTGGCGCGGTCGAACACCACATAAGGCTGCAGGATGCGCACCCATTCGCCGGCGCGGTTGTAGCTGTAGTTGACCTCATACGCCACGCCCCACCCTTTGTCGCCCGAGCCCTGGTCATCGGGGTAGCCACGGGCGAAGTTCTGTCCACCGAAGGTGGCGCGCTCGCTGTCGGGCAGGGTGTCATCACTCCAGTAGAGCGCGCCGGACAGCACGCCTTGCCAGTTATCGAAGAGCTTGTTGCTCTGCACGCCGGACAGGCGCAGGCGGAAGAAGTCGAGGTCCGGCTTGAGGCCGCCGAAGTCACTGCGGGTCTTGGCGCCCATGCCGTTGATGCCTTGGTACAGGCCCGCGCTGAGGATGCGCAGTTGCGTGGTATCGGCCTTGCGCCAATCACCTTCGAACGCCAAGGCGCGTAGGTCGGTTTGCAGCTCCAGGCGCTGGGGGAAACCTTCGAGTTTGTAGCGAGTGGTCTGGTCGACCGCGTAGTAGCGGGCGCCGAGGCTCAGCGACTCGTTGGGCGAGGCGATCACGGGGTGGCTGAAGCCGATGGAGTAGCGGTCGATTTCCTGGTGCGGCTTGAGTTCGAAGCCGTCGCCCAATTGCAGGCTGGTGCGTGGGTCGGCGCGGTAGCGCTCGCCCGACAACACCAACTGCGTGCCCTCGGCATTGATGAACTGGCTGTAGGCCGCACGGTAGTAATGCTCTTTGTCGTCGCCCGGTGGGAACAGCCCGCTGAGGCTCAGTTGTTCCCCCATGGATGTCCACGAATTGCTGGTGGCCGTCAGCAGCGCTTGCGTACCGCCACGGCTGGCCTCGTTCAGGCTCATGCTGGTGGTGAACGGTTTGCGGCTGGCGGTGATTTGCATATGGGTGCCGCCATCGGTGGTGCCGGGCGGCGGCACCTGCGCCTGCAGAGTCACCCCGGGGATGGCGCTCATCAGCGTGGTGTAGCGCTCGAAGGTCTTGCGGGTGAGCGGGCGTTCAGCCTTGAGTTTTTCCGCGAGTTTGTCGACGTAGGACGACACCGAGCCGATGTCGCCTTGCAGGTCGTAATCGCGGATATAACCCTCGACCAGCACCACGTGCACCAGGCCGTTTTCAAAGCGTTGTTCCGGCAGGAAGGCGTAGGACAGCAAATAGCCGTCTTGCTGGTAGCGACGGGTGATGCTGCGGGTGGCTTCGATCAATTGCGCCAGGTTGGTTTCATGGCCGATCAGGGGTTCGAAGGCCTGGGCGACTTCCTTCAGCGGGTAGACCGTGCCGCCGTCGATCTGCAGCTTGCGAATGGTCACCTTGGTGTCCATCAGCAGGGGTTGCGCTGCGGTGGCAGCGGGGGTGGGCAACTGGGTCTGCGGGGTCGCCGGTCGATACGCATCGGCGGGCAGGTTGGGCACGGGCAGGTTGCGAATGGTGTCGTTGCTATTGAGGAAGCTGGGTAGGGTATCGGCGTGGGCGTAAGCACTGAGGGTGAGCAATAACAACGGCGTCAAAGCGCGCATAGGACACTCCATGGTCAAAACTGCAGCAGCGTATTGCAGGGTCCCGCCGGGCTCTGGGGGCGCGGTTCGGGTGTTTTCAGGGATCGATCATTGACCCATAAAAAAAGACGAGAGACTTATTGGGGTCTCTCGTCTCAACCAAGCGTAGGCGCTGTAGGTGAGGCCGTCTAATCGGCCAGGTGCAATTCTATTTTTTGCCGGTAAGGCCACCGATCAGGCCGCCCAGCAGACCCCCATTTGCACTGGCACCTGCACCTGCGGAGGCGGATGCGCCGGCTCCCAGGTTCAGGCCACCGCCGAGCAAACCACCGCCGGTGTTGGTGCCGCCGGTCACCAGGCCGCCGATCGAGGCCACGGTGCCGCCTACTGCGCTCACGGTACCGCCCAAGGCGTTGGTGACCGGGTTGGCGTTAGTGCCGCTGATTTTGCCGCCCAGGCTGCTGACGGCGCCGCCGACATTGGTCACCAGGCCGTTGACGGGAGCCCCCAGACCGGTGGCGTTGCCGACGTTTTGGGTCAGGCTGGTAACGCCGCTGGTGATAGGGTTCAGGGCGCCGCCGACCTGATTGGTGAGGGCAGCAACCGGTGCGCCTGCCGCAGTGTTCGGTGTGCCGCTGCCACCCAGCAGGGTACCCAGCGATGCCACGGTACCGCCCGTTTTGACGCCAGTGACGCCGGTCGCGCTGACCACGCCATTGCTGCTGCCTGCATCCAGGCCGCTGCCGGCGCCTGCGATCACACCACCGATGAGTTCCGCCAGGCCCAGTTGCCCGGTGCCACCGCCACTGCCACCACCCGTGCCGCCGCCACTGCCGCCGCCACTGCCGCCACTGCTGTCGGCAGCCGGGTCGACATAGCCGCTGGCTTTACCGACCACGGTGCCCACGCCATTGAGCACATTGCCCACAGCGCCAGTGACAGGGTTGCCGGTGCCGCCGGCATCGGCGACTTTATCGCCCAGGCCGTCAACGGTATCGCCGACTTTTTGCAGCAGGCCGCCGACAGGGGCATCCAGGCCTGTGGTGGTGCCGACTTTGCCGGTGGTTTTTTCCACCAGGGACACCACGGGCACCAGTACTTTCGCGCCGACGGTGTTGGTGACCGAGCCCAGTGGGCCGGTGGTGCTCGCTGTGCTGAGTGTGTCGCCGAGCATGGTCACGGCGTTGCCGACCTTGCCCACTACATTGCCGACTACGGGGGCGGCACCGCTGACAACGGGCACTTGCCCCAGCAGTGTCGCCACATTTTGACCGGTCGTGGAGACACCGGTGCCGAGATCAGCGACCCCGTTGGCCACGCCGGCCACGGTTTTGCCCAGTGCATTGCTGTCGGTACCCAGTGTGCCCAGGCCATCCGAAACGCCCGTGCCGATGCTGCCGACAGCGGTGCCGACAGAGGTCACCAGGCCACCTGCGGTAGCCCCCACGATCGGCAGGTTGCCGAGTGTGGTACCGAGGCTGCCGACAGTGCCGCCGAGGCCGGTTACGGTATCGCCGAGGGTATCGGCCACGTTAGCCGTGACCAGGGTGCTGGTGGTGCCGGTACCGCCACCTCCTGTGCCGCCACCACCAGTACCCCCGCCGCCGGTACCGCCACCGCCAGTGGATGCGTCCGGTGAGGAAGCGGAGCCGCCACTGTGATGCCCACCACCACCGCTGCTGCAGCCGCCGAGCGTCATTGCTACTGCCAGGGCCAGCGCGGTACTTGCTTTCCAAAACACTACTTGAGCTTTCATGATTGAGTTCCTTGCACCTGTACAACCTTGGTTGTCTCAAACACTCGCTATTTCTTGGGATAGCGATGCGTTTGTCCGTGTGGCTATAACAAGCCCGGGCGCTCTTTCTCACAATGCTCTACTTGGTATTAACGATTTATATACGGCGCGGATGTACCGGTTAAGCGACTAATACCAAGGGTATAAGGGGTGGATGTATCAAGATATATATGTATTAAAAATCAAAGAGTTGAATAAAAAAGCGGACTTGAGAAAGTCCGCTATAACCCAGGATGTATATATACAATTAATCAGTGATTTTTCAGGCGATCGGCTGCCATTTGCCCACCATGTGTTCAATGTCACCCGCGCCTTTCAACACTAACTCCCCGCTGGACCCGGCCGCACTGGCCCATAAGGTGACCTCACTGGGCAGGCGTACCGGCTTCTTGAACTCGACGTTTATCTCGATGTTCGCGGCCGGCAGGTGTTCACCCAAGGCCGCCAGGGTGTGCGCCTTGTTCCACAGTCCGTGGGCGATGGCCTGGGGGAAGCCGAACAGCTTGGCCGTGAGTGCGCTGAGATGGATCGGGTTGTAGTCGCCGGACACCCGCGCATACCGGCGGCCGATATCGGCCGGTGCTTTCCAGCGGCTCACTTCGCTGACCTGGGTGGGGGGCGATTGAGACTCTTCGCTCGCTGCGCCTTCCAGTTTCACGCCGCGACAGAGCATGCGGCTCTCGGCCTCCCACAGCAGGCCGAGGGAATCCTCGACGGTGGTCACCAGGTCAAACGTTGCGCCCTTCGCATGCGGCTTGAGGTTTTGCGCATGCACACCAATGAACAGGTCGCTGATACCGCCGAGTGGACGATGAATACGGATGCGATTGCTCAGGTGAATCAACCCCAGCAGCGGAAACGGAAACGATTTGGCCGTGAGCAACTGCATCTGCAAGCCGAACGCGAGGATGTGCGGATAAGTCGCCGGCAGCACTGCGCTGTCGGCAAACCCGCAGACCTTGCGATACGCCGCGACCGCTTTGGGATTGACACTGACCCGGCAGCGCAAGCCCTGCTCGGGCAACGCAGTGCCGGTGATCTTGCGCTTGAGCGCGGCGCGCCAGTACAGCGGCGCGAGAAACGGGGGACTGCCCACTGTCTGCCATTGCATGCTCACGCTCCCAATAGACTTTGCCCACACACCCGCAGCGCTTGCCCGCTGACCGCTCCGGAGCCCGGCTGGCCAAGCCAGGCGACGGCTTCGGCGACGTCTTGTGGCAAGCCGCCCTGGCCGAGCGAACTCATACGGCGCCCGGCCTCACGCAGGGCGAACGGAATATGCGCGGTCATCTGGGTCTCAATAAAGCCTGGGGCCACGGCGTTGATACTGATCCCCCGTTCTTTGAGCAGCGGCGCCCAGGCCTGGGCCAGGCCGATCAACCCGGCTTTGCTCGCGGCATAATTGGTTTGCCCGCGATTGCCGGCGATCCCACTGATGGACGCGAGCAGCACCACGCGCGCGTTGTCATGCAGGGTGCCGCTGTCGAGCAGCGCCTTGGTCAGCACTTGCGGGGCATTCAGGTTGACCGCCAGCACCGCGTCCCAGTATTCCGGGGTCATGTTGGCCAGGGTCTTGTCGCGGGTGATCCCGGCGTTGTGCACCAGGATGTCGAGGCCGTCGGGCAGGTGTTCGATCAACTGGCTGGCGGCGTCTTCGGCGCAGATATCCAGCAGCACGGAGCGTGCACCCAGGCGCGCGGCCAGGGCTTCGAGATCGGTCTTGGCCTGGGGCACGTCCAGCAGGATCACCTCGGCCCCGTCGCGGGCCAGGGTTTCGGCGATGGACGCACCAATGCCACGGGCGGCACCGGTGACCAGCGCCTTGCGCCCGGCGAGTGGGCGCGTCCAGTCCTCGACCGGCGTGTCACAGGCCTGCAGGCGGATAACCTGGCCGGAAATGTAGGCGCTCTTGGGCGACAGGAAAAACCGCAACGCGCCTTCCAGCTGGTCTTCGGCGCCCTCGCCAACGTAGAGCAATTGCAGCACGCCACCGTTGCGCAACTCTTTGGCCAGTGAGCGGCTGAAGCCTTCGAGGGCACGCTGGGCGCTGGCGGCAAATGGATCGCCGAGGCTTTCCGGCGCGCGACCGAGGATCACCAGGTGCGCACTGTTATCCAGGTTTTTCAGCAGCGGCTGGAAAAACTCACGCAGTTGCTTGAGCTGGTCGGTGTGCTGCAAGTCGCTGGCGTCGAACACCACCGCCTTGAGTTTGGGCCCGTGGCCGGGAATCCACGCCGGGGCGGTCGAGGCGTCGGTGCCGTAGCTGTAGATCGCGTCAGTGAGTTTATTGGCAAACGGCAGCACCTTGGCCGCCAGCGCGCCGCCACCGAGCAACAATGCCCCTTCTACCGGGCGCAGGCGCCCGGCTTGCCAGCGTTCGAGGCGTACCGGTGACGGCAGGCCAATGGCAGCGACCAGGCGATGGCCGAGGCTTGAGTTGGCGAAGTCGATATAACGGTCAGACATGGAACGCTCTCCGAAGACTGGGGTTCAAAGGGTTGACCATCCCAGGGTAGCAGTCGTTCGACTAGGCTCTGTTATCCAACCCACAGCAGCCAGCCCATAACAGACCGAGGGAGCTTTTCATGACTCAATTGCGCCGTGTAGCGATCATTGGCGGTAACCGCATTCCTTTCGCCCGTTCCAATGGCCCGTATGCCACGGCCAGCAACCAGGCGATGCTGACTGCGGCCCTGGAGGGCCTGATCGAGCGCTACAACCTGCACGGCCTGCGCATGGGCGAAGTGGCTGCCGGTGCGGTGCTCAAGCATTCGCGCGACTTCAACCTCACCCGCGAATGCGTGCTCGGCTCGCGCCTGTCGCCGCAAACCCCGGCCTACGACATTCAACAGGCCTGTGGCACCGGTCTTGAGGCCGCATTGCTGGTGGCCAACAAGATCGCCCTGGGCCAGATCGAATGCGGGATAGCCGGCGGGGTCGACACTACGTCCGACGCCCCGATCGGCGTGAATGAAGGGCTGCGCAAGCTCCTGCTGCAGGCCAATCGCAGCAAGTCCATGGCGGACAAATTAAAACTCCTGTTACAACTTCGTCCTCATCACCTCAAGCCCGAACTGCCGCGCAATGGCGAACCGCGCACTGGTTTGTCCATGGGCCAGCATTGCGAGTTGATGGCGCAGACATGGCAGATCCCACGCGCCGAGCAAGACCAACTGGCGCTGGAAAGTCACCAGAAAATGGCCGCCGCCTACGCCGAAGGCTGGCACAACGACTTGCTGACGCCGTTTCTCGGCCTGACCCGCGACAACAACCTGCGCCCCGACCTGACCCTGGAAAAACTCGCCGCCCTCAAGCCTGCCTTCGAGCGCAGCGAAAAGGGCACGCTCACGGCTGGCAACTCCACGCCGCTCACCGACGGTGCGTCCCTGGTGTTGCTGGGCAGTGAGGCCTGGGCCCAGGAGCGCGGCTTGCCGATCCTCGCGTATTTGCGCGATGGCGAGGCGGCTGCGGTGGATTTCGTCAACGGCGCCGAAGGCTTGTTGATGGCGCCGGTCTACGCAGTACCGCGCCTGCTGGCGAGGAATGGCCTGACGCTGCAGGACTTCGATTACTACGAGATCCACGAAGCCTTCGCTGCCCAAGTGTTGTGCACGCTCAAGGCCTGGGAGGATGCGGACTACTGCAAGACCCGCCTCGGGCTGGATGCGCCGTTGGGCGCCATCGACCGCAGCCGCCTGAACGTCAAGGGCAGCTCCCTGGCAGCCGGCCACCCGTTTGCCGCCACGGGCGGGCGCATTGTCGCCAATCTGGCCAAGTTGCTCGACGCGGCGGGCAAGGGCAGGGGGCTGATTTCGATCTGTGCGGCGGGCGGGCAAGGGGTCACGGCGATCATCGAACGCTGATTGCGATAAAAATTGGCATATTGGATGCATTCTTGACGGGTCAGAGGTCGGTAGCCTCTCCCACCGGCGAGCCGATTGCCGTATAACGAGTGCCATACGCGTATTTGGTAATAAAGGACCCACAATAAAAGCTGATGAAGACTCCTAAACGCATTGAACCCCTGATCGAAGACGGTCTGGTCGACGAAGTGCTGCGCCCACTCATGAGTGGTAAAGAAGCAGCTGTTTATGTGGTGCGCTGCGGCAACGAATTGCGTTGCGCCAAGGTTTACAAGGAGGCGAACAAACGAAGTTTTCGTCAGGCGTCCGAATACCAGGAAGGCCGTAAGGTCCGTAACAGCCGGCAGGCCCGGGCCATGGCCAAGGGCTCCAAGTTCGGCAAGAAAGAAACCGAAGATGCCTGGCAGAACGCTGAAGTGGCGGCGTTGTTCCGCCTGGCCGGTGCGGGCGTTCGCGTGCCCCAGCCGTACGACTTCCTTGAAGGTGTGCTGTTGATGGAGCTGGTCGCCGACGAGTACGGCGATGCCGCACCGCGTCTGAACGACGTGGTGCTGGAGCCGGACCAGGCGCGCGAATACCACGTCTTCCTGATCTCCCAGATCGTGCTGATGCTGTGTACCGGCCTGGTGCACGGTGACCTGTCCGAGTTCAACGTACTGCTCACGCCAACCGGGCCGGTGATCATCGATCTGCCTCAGGCGGTGGATGCGGCGGGCAACAACCACGCGTTCAGCATGCTGGAGCGTGACGTGGGCAACATGGCGTCCTACTTCGGCCGTTTTGCCCCGGAGCTGAAGAAGACCAAGTACGCCAAGGAGATGTGGGCGCTGTACGAAGCCGGCACCTTGCACCCGGCCAGTGTGTTGACCGGCGAGTTCGACGAACCGGAAGAGCTGGCGGATGTCGGCGGAGTGATCCGCGAGATCGAAGCGGCGCGCCTCGATGAAGAGCGTCGCCAGGCGATTCGCGCGGCGGACGATGCGCCACCGAACAAAGTACCTGACGAGCCACCGCCGCCGCCTTGGCTGCAGTGATCCCGCAAAGATGTGGGAGCAGGCTGGTGTAGACGCTGGCTTGCCGGCGATCGCATCACCTCGGTGTGACTGACATACCGAGGTGCCTGCATCGCGGGCAAGCCCGGCTCCCACACACGCTGGCGCCCACATTTTGTTCTGTCTGGGGCGGGTAAAGCGCAATCAGGCGCAGCAACTGCCCGAAGCCAACTCCTTGAGAATCGGACAATCCGGCCGATGATCGCCCTGGCAATGTTCCACCAGGTCCTGCAGCGTATCGCGCAGTTGCCCCAACTCCAGAATCTTCTGATTGAGCTCATCGATGTGCTGGCGCGCCAGGGCTTTCACGTCCGCGCTCGCGCGTTGGCGGTCTTGCCACAGGGCCAGCAACTTGCCAACTTCCTCCAGGGAAAACCCCAGGTCCCGTGAGCGTTTGATAAACGCCAGTGTGTGCAAATCTTCGCCGCTGTAGACGCGGTAGCCGCTGTCGGTGCGGTGGGCGGCTTTCAACAGACCGATGGATTCGTAGTAGCGAATCATCTTGGCGCTCAGCCCGCTCTGGCGGGCGGCTTGGCCGATGTTCATGGGCGTTGATCCTCCAGGTCCTTGGGTTTCCAGGTTTTCAACAGTAAGGCATTGCTGACCACGCTGACGCTGGACAAGGCCATGGCCGCGCCCGCGAGCACCGGGTTGAGCAGGCCGAACGCCGCCAGCGGAATGCCGATCAAGTTATACACAAAGGCCCAGAACAGGTTCTGGCGGATCTTTGCGTAGGTCTTGCGGCTGATCTCCAGGGCGGCAGGCACCAGGCGTGGGTCGCCGCGCATCAAGGTGATACCCGCCGCATGCATCGCCACGTCGGTGCCGCCGCCCATGGCGATGCCAATGTCGGCAGCCGCGAGGGCCGGGGCATCGTTGATGCCGTCGCCGACCATCGCCACCACGCCGGTTTTTTTCAACTCGGCGACGGTGGCAGCTTTTTCGGCGGGCAGCACTTCAGCGTGCACATCCTCGATGCCCAGCGCCTGCGCAACCACGCGGGCGCTGCCGCGATTGTCACCGGTGAGCAGATGACTGCTGATCTGCTGCGCCTTGAGTTGCTGCACGGCGGCAAGCGCCCCCGGCTTGAGGGTATCGCCAAAGGCAAACAGCCCGAGCACACGCGGTTGCGGGCCTTGCTCGATCAGCCAGGACAAGGTCCGGCCTTCGGCTTCCCAGGCGGTGGCGGAGCCGGACAGTTCACCGGCGTTCAAACCGCTTTCTTCCAGCAGCCGACGGTTACCCAGCGCCAGTTGCCGGCCCGCCAGGGTGCCGGCAATGCCGCGCCCGGTCAGGGCTTGGCTGGCGCTCACATCGGCGACATCCAGCCCTCGCTCGCGGCAGGCATCCAGCACCGCCTTGGCCAGCGGATGTTCACTGCCGCGCTGCAAGGCACCGGCGTGCTGCAGCAATGATGCTTCGTCGCCATCCACCGCCGCCAGGTGCGCAATTCTTGGCGTGCCGGAGGTGAGGGTGCCGGTCTTGTCGAATACCACGGCGCTCACAGCGTGCGCACGCTCGAGGGCTTCGGCGTCCTTGATCAGGATGCCATAGCGCGCGGCGACGCCGGTGCCGGCCATGATCGCCGTCGGTGTGGCCAGGCCCAGGGCGCACGGACAGGCGATCACCAGCACCGCCACCGCGTTGATGATTGCCGTCTCCAGGGAGGCGCCGTACAGCCACCAGCCCACCAGCGTGATCAACGCCAGCACCAGCACCGCCGGCACGAACACTTGGCTGACTTTATCCACCAGCTTCTGGATCGGAGCCTTGGCGGCCTGGGCGTCTTCCACCAGGCGGATGATGCGTGCCAGCACGCTTTCCGCACCCAAGGCGAGGGTGCGCACCAGCAGGCGGCCTTCGCCGTTGATGGCGCCGCCGGTGACCGAGTCGCCCGGCTGCTTTGGCACCGGCAGGCTCTCGCCACTGATCAGCGCTTCGTCGGCGTGGCTTTGGCCGTCGACCACTTCACCGTCCACCGGGAAGCGTTCGCCGGGCTTGACCAGCACCAGGTCGCCGCGCCTCAACGCGTTGATCGCGACGTCTTCCTCGCGGCCATCGACCACGCGAATTGCGCGCTCCGGGCGCAGCGCTTCGAGGGCGCGGATGGCGCTGGCGGTCTGGCGTTTGGCGCGGCTTTCCAGGTATTTGCCGAGCAACACCAGGGCAATCACCACGGCCGAGGCCTCGAAGTACAAATGGGGCATGCTGCCGGCCGGTGCGGTGAGCCACTCATAAATGCTCAGGCCGTAGCCGGCGCTGGTGCCGATGGCCACCAGCAAGTCCATATTCCCGGCACCGGCGCGCACGGCTTTCCAGGCGGCGATATAAAAGCGCGCACCGAAGATGAACTGCACCGGCGTCGCCAGCGCGAACTGCACCCAGGCCGGCAGCATCCAGTGCAGGCCGAAAGGCTCCACCAGCATCGGCAGCACCAACGGCAGCGCCAGCAGGATCGCCAGCAGCAATGACCAGCGCTCGCGGTGCAGGCGCTGGGCCTGGTCGACCTCGGTGGCGGCTTCGCTCTGGGGCAGGCTGGCGCTGTAGCCGGCCTTGTCGACGGCGGCGATCAACACGTTCGGGTCCATCTGGCCGAGCACTTCAACATGCGCGCGTTCGTTGGCCAGGTTGACGCTGACGCTTTGCACCCCCGGCACTTTGCCCAGCGCGCGTTCGACGCGCCCGGCGCAGCTGGCGCAGGTCATGCCGCCGATGGGCAGGTCAAAGGTGGTGGATCCATTCATGGGGCAGTCCTCCAGGAGAAGTTGCCCCTAGGATCAACCTTGACCTGTGGGGAAGGTCAAGCGCCTTTAATATTCCAGTGCGGCAGGCTTGAGGTACATACCGTCCGGGCCCTGTGCGATGCGCAATTTACGTACGTCGCCGACCTTCAGCGTGATGTTCTGCGCCGGTGGCGCGAGCATGCCCGGCAGGCAGCCCGGGGACTGGCCCGGCAACAGCTTCAGGCGTAGCGACACATTGCCGGCGGGCAAGTTGAACGAGGTGGATTGCTCCTGGAACAGCCGGCCTGCCAGCTGGTCCTGGATATATAGGCCGATTTCGCAATTGGTCGGCACTTCCAGGCGTTCGCGGGAAATGATCAGCACCGCATAGTCTTCTGCGGCACTGGCCGTGGGCGCAATGGCAGACAAGCTCATCAGGCCGACAAGGCCAAAAAAAGACCAGCGCATGGCGAATGCTCCGTGGATTGAATCAAAGATGAGTGAAGCTTGGCCGACGTCGCCGCCGAATACCAGCCCGGCAGATCATCCTGGAACTTGACCTTGCCATCGTGGCAAGGTCGAGACTGGGTTCAACCTCATCAAAGGAGTCATGTCATGCAAGTATTCAGCGTTGAAGGAATGACCTGCGGCCACTGCGTTCGGGCCGTCACCCAGGCGGTGCAGAACGAGGACCCGGCCGCGAGCGTGAAGGTCGACCTGGCGGCGAAGGAAGTGGGGGTGGAAAGCCGTCTGTCTGCCGAGCAGGTAATCAGCCTGATCAGTGAAGAAGGCTACAGCGCCAAGCTCGCCTGACCCGCTCAAATAGTTAGCGAGCTATCGTGTTAAATGCACCCAAGCGCGGCTAGACTGTCGGGCTGCCGACACACTTGGGTGCCTGATGAACCTCCGTATAATCCTGATTCTGGGTGCCTTGAGCGCCTTCGCGCCGCTGGCGATCGATTTCTATCTGCCGGGCTTTCCAGCCATGGCCACCGCGTTCGCGACCGACGAAAAACACATCCAGCTGACCCTGGCGGTGTATTTCGGCGGCTTGGCCATCGGCCAATTGATCTACGGTCCGCTGGCCGACCGCTTTGGTCGGCGCGGCCCGCTGCTCAGCGGCGTGACCCTGTTTACCCTGGCCTCTTTCGCCTGCGCCTTTGCGCCGTCATTGGAATGGCTGATCGGCGCGCGCTTCGTGCAGGCCCTCGGCGGTTGCGCCGGCATGGTGATTTCCCGCGCGGTGGTCAGCGACAAATGTGATGCGGTGGGCTCGGCCAAAGTGTTTTCCCAACTGATGCTGGTCACCGGCCTGGCGCCGATCCTCGCGCCGTTGGCCGGTGGGCTGATGGTCGGCTTGTGGGGCTGGCAGTCGATTTTCCTGGCGCTGTCGATCTTCAGCGTAATGGCCGCCGTCGCCGTGGCCGTGGGGTTGCCCGAGACGTTCCCGGCCCATCAACCACGCCAGCCTTTGTCTGGATCGCTGCGTCGCTACGGTTCGCTGCTGTCAGACCGGGTCTACCTCGGCTATGCGCTGACCGGCGGCATCTCGATTGCCGGGATGTTTGCCTACATCGCCGGTTCGCCTTTCGTGTCTATCAAGCTGTATGGCGTGCCCGCCGAGCATTACGGCTGGGTCTTCGGTTCCAACGCTGCCGGCTTTATCCTGATGGCCCAGGTGAATGCACGCCTGCTGGCCAAGCGCGGCCCGGCGTTTTTGCTGTCGCGCACGGTCTGGCTTTACATGCTGGCCGCGTTGACGCTGCTGGGTATCGCAGCCTTGCGCACCGACGCACTGTGGCCGCTGCTGGTGCCGCTGTTTATCTGCATCGCGAGCCTGGGCTGCATTTTGCCCAACACCTCGGCCTGCGCCATGGCCGGGCAGGGCGCCCGGGCGGGCAGTGCTTCGGCGTTGCTCGGCTGCATCCAGTTTGGCGTGGCGGCGGGCGCCGCGTCGTTGGTCGGCGTGTTGCATGACGGCACGGCGATGCCGATGGCCATGGTCATCAGCTTGTGCGGTGTATTGGCGGTGACGATTGCGATGTCGACCCAGCGCCTGCAACGGGCGAGGGCCCTGCAGGCGCAGGCCTGAAATGCGGGTCAGCCAGCGGCGGAACGTTGCTGGCTGAGCGGAAAACGGTGGGGCGCCTGGATACGGGCTTGCAGGGTGTCGGCAAAGGCTCGGGCCTCGGCTTCACTGCGAAACGTAAACGCGTCGCCGTCGAGACGAACTTGCCATTTATTGCCTGGGGATTTTGCTAACGCTTTTATCAGGATTTTCATTGCTGACTTCCTCACGTAAAAGAATCGTGGCAAAGGCGGCCAATATAAACCCGAATACGCTCACAAATATGACAAAGATCAACTCTCTGACTAGCGGCGTCGTCCCTTACCTACAGGAATAAGGGACGACGCTGACAGACCGTTTTTAGAAGCCTTCCAGCACGATCTTGCCCTTGGCCTTGCCGCTTTCCAGCAGCGCATGGGCGCGGCGCAGGTTCTCGGCGTTGATCACGCCGAAGTGCTCGCCCACCGTGGTTTTCAAGGTGCCGGCGTCGATCAGCTCGGCCACGCGGTTGAGCAGGTTGTGCTGCTCGATCATGTCCGGGGTCTCGAACATCGAGCGCGTGTACATGAACTCCCAGTGCAGCGACAGGCTCTTGCGCTTGAGTGTGCTCACGTCCAGCGCCTTGGGATCGTCAATCAGTGCCAGCTTGCCCTGGGGTTGCAGGGCTTCCACCAGTTGTTCGAGGTGATGGTCGGTCTGGGTCAGGCTGGCAACGTGGGTCACTTGCGGGTGGCCGGCGGCTTTCAGCGCTTCGCTCAGCGGTTGGCTGTGGTCGATCACCAGGTCGGCGCCGAGGTCCTTGGCCCAGGCCTGGGTTTCCGGGCGCGAGGCGGTGCCGATGACTTTCAGTGCCGTCAATTGGCTGGCCAACTGGGTCAGGATCGAACCCACGCCACCGGCCGCGCCGACGATCAGCAGGCTCTGGCCCTCGTCCTCTTTACTCTCACGGACCTGCAGGCGTTCGAACAGCAGTTCCCAGGCGGTGATGGCGGTCAGGGGCAGCGCGGCGGCCTCGGCAAAACCCAGGCTCTTGGGCATATGGCCGACGATGCGCTCGTCCACAGTGTGCAACTCGCTGTTGCCACCTGGGCGCACCAGGGAGCCGGCGTAGAACACCTTGTCGCCGGCCTTGAACAGTGTCACTTCGCTGCCGACGGCCTTGACCACACCGGCCACATCCCAGCCCAGCACCTTGGCGTCGCCGTTTTCCGGGGCGACGTTCTGGCGCACCTTGGTGTCCACCGGGTTGACCGAGATGGCTTTGACTTCCACCAGCAGGTCGCGTGGACCGGCGACCGGTGCTGGCAGTTCGATGTCTTGCAGGGCGCTGGGATCGTTGATCGGCAGGGATGCATAGTAGGCAATGGCTTTCATGATGGCTCCGGAAAAAGGGCAGTGATCAGGCGAGAAATTTCAGGCGCTTGAGTTCGAAGTGTTCGATCACATCGGCGGCCTTGGCGCGAAAACTCTGGATGTGCGCGCTCTGGTCGTGGTCGGCCAGTGCGGCGTCATCGGCCCAGCGTTCGAGCATGTAGAAGGTCTCGGGGTGTTGCAGGTCCTGGTGCAGGTCGTATTGCTCGCAACCGGCTTCCAGGCGGGTGGGTTCCAGCAGGCCGCGCAGCAGGGTTTCCAGGGTGGCCTGTTGGCCGGGCTTGGCGATCAGCGTGGCAATGACGTTAAAGGCAGTGGACATGGCAACTCCAGACACGTGATGAACGGGATGCACAGATGATTGGCTATTTCCCGTGAAGATAAAAGCGGCTAAAACAGCAGTCTGTTTCAACGAAATTTTGATAATGGATGGGATGCATGCTGCGTTTTGACGATTTGCAGTTGTTTGTTCGCGCAGCCGACCTGGGCAGCCTTTCGGCTGCAGCGCGGGTCATGGACCTGTCGCCCGCCGTGGCCAGCGCAGCACTCAAGCGGATTGAAGAGCAACTGGGCACGCGCCTGCTGGCCCGGTCCACCCGCAGCCTGCGCCTGACTGCCGAAGGCGAGGGTTTCCTCGAATACGCGCGCGCCGCGTTGGGCGCGCTGGATGAGGGGCGGCGCCTGTTGGCCAGCGGCCAGGACCATGTCAGCGGCGTGCTGCAACTGTCAGCGCCGTCGGATTTCGGCCGCAACCAGCTGCTGCCGTGGCTGGATGAGTTCCAGCGTGAACACCCGCAACTCACCGTACGTTTATTGTTGGGTGATCGAATCGCCGACCTGTTCCGCCAGCCGGTGGATATTGCCCTGCGTTATGGCGAGCCGGAAGACTCAAGCCTGATTGCGCTGCCCGTGGCTCCCGAGAATGTCCGAGTGCTGTGTGCCGCGCCCAGTTACCTCGCACGCCACGGGGAGCCCCGGCACCTGGAACAATTGGCCCAGCACAACTGCCTGTTGTACATGCTCGGCAGCCGGGTCCACGACCATTGGAGTTTCCACGACGGCAAGCGCGAAGTCAGCCTGACGGTCTCGGGTGATCGCTTCAGCGACGACGCCGACGTGGTGCGACGCTGGGCGGTGGCTGGCGTGGGCATTGCCTACAAGTCATGGCTGGATGTGAGCACCGATGTGCTGGCCGGGCGCTTGCGATTGATCCTGCCGGAGCTGCGCGGCGAGCGAACGCCACTGAATCTGCTGTGCGCGCACCGTGCGCAGTTGAGTAAACCCATCAACCTGCTGCGGGAAATGCTCGTGGCTCGCTGTGCGACATTGACCGCGCAAAGGCCAGAGCGCCCGCGCGCTTCGCAGTAGCCTCCATCAAAGCAGGAAATTTCACTCAGAGCCTGTCCCTATCCGTGCTGTCGGACATCGCGGAACCGCGGGTTTGCGCACCTATACTTCGGCACCAACCGCAGCAGATAAATGATTCAACAGGGAGTGGATAGATGGAACAGGCACCTTGCATCAGTCAGATCGCCAGCTTGCTCGCCGAGCCCAAGCGTACCGCCATGCTATGGGCATTGATGGACGGCTCGGCCAAGTCTTGCGCCGAACTGGCCTCCCTCGCCGAGCTGTCACCGGCGTCCGCCACTGCACACCTGGCACGGCTGACCGGCAGCGGCCTGCTGCGGGTCGAAGCTCGACGCGGCCAGCGACTGTTTCGCATGGCGGCAGCGGACGTCAGCAGCGCCATCGATGCCCTGGCCACGACGACCATGGCCAGTGCCGTGCGTTCTGCCCCCGAGTCGTCGCCGCCGGCCTTGATGGCGCCTGCGTCGTTGCGCCACGCACGGTTATGCCATGGTCACCTGGGCGGCGAGCTGGCGGCGGGGTTGTATCAACGGATGATCGACGCAGGGTGGATCGAGCGCGCTGAGCAGCGCACCGACGTCACATTCAAGGGCGCGCAGCGCTTGGCGAGGCTGGGTATTTTCACGCCGGCGCTGGCGTCACCGCTGGTGTGCGATTGTTTTGACTGGAGCCAGCATCAACCGCACCTGGGAGGGGCGTTGGGTGCGGGGTTGCTACAACTGTTTGTGCAGTCGGGCTGGATTCGTGCGGTCAACGAGTCCCGCGCCTTGCTGGTCAGCGAGACCGGGCTGGCGGAAATCACTCGGCTCGCCGCGCCGGAGCAGGCTTGAGGTGAAGAGGTCGCCGTTGGAGCGGGCTTGCTCGCAAAGGCGGCGTGTCAGTCACTCGGTGTCTGACTGATCTGCCGCCTTCGCCAGCAAGCCCACGTCCGGTGCCGTCAGGGTTTTACCAGTCGCGCGTCCAGGCTGTTCTGCGCCAGGCGTTTGGCCTGGTCCTGGGTCATGCCCAGCGAGGTGTACAGCGCGTGGAAGTTCTCGGTGACATAGCCGCCGAAGTACGCCGGATCATCCGAGTTCACCGTCACCTTCACGCCACGCTCAAGCATGTCGAGGATGTTGTGCTGCGCCATGTCGTCGAACACGCACAGTTTGGTGTTGGACAACGGGCAGACGGTCAGCGGGATCTGCTCGTCGATGATGCGCTGCATCAGGCGTTCGTCTTCGATGGCGCGCACGCCATGGTCGATACGCTGGATTTTCAGCAGGTCGATGGCTTCCCAGATGTACTCGGGCGGGCCTTCTTCGCCGGCGTGGGCGACAGTGAGGAAGCCTTCGTGGCGGGCACGGTCGAACACGCGCTGGAACTTGCTCGGCGGGTGGCCCATTTCCGAACTGTCCAGGCCCACGGCCACGAACGCGTCACGGAACGGCAGCGCCTGGTCGAGGGTTTTCTCGGCCTCGGCTTCGCTCAGGTGGCGCAGGAAGCTGAGGATCAAGCCGCTGGTGATCCCCAGTTGCTGCTCGCCATCTTTGAGGGCCGCGGCGATACCGTTGAGCACCACTTCGAACGGGATGCCACGGTCGGTATGGGTCTGCGGGTCGAAGAACGGTTCGGTGTGGATCACGTTCTGTTCTTTGCAGCGCAGCAGGTAGGCCCAGGTCAGGTCATAGAAATCCTGGGAGGTGCGCAGCACGTCGGCGCCCTTGTAATACAGGTCGAGAAACTCTTGCAGGTTGTTGAAGGCGTAGGCCTTGCGCAGGGTTTCAACGTCGTTCCACGGCAGCGCGATCTTGTTGCGCTCGGCCAGGGCGAACAGCAGCTCAGGCTCCAGCGAGCCTTCCAGGTGCAGGTGCAATTCAGCCTTGGGCAGGGCGTTGAGCCAATCGTACATTTCTATAATTCTCATCAGGTGCAATGGCGGCATTCTACAGGTCATGGCTGAAATAATCGGCAAAACCTGACCGGCAGAAGAGTTTTGGTGGGTTCGCGCAAGGGCCGCGTGAACTAAGGTGTAACGAAACGTTAGCGGCGTGACGCAGTCTGTACCCCATCAATGACTGATTTGCCGTCCTAAAAGGCCCGGAATGCTCACATCCCTCAAGCAAGAAAAATTCATGTTGCTGGCGCTGATTGCCGCCATCGCCGCCTACCCGTTGGAGCACTGGATGCTGCACAGCGGGCAGATGGTCGCGCTGCTGGCCGGCGTGGTGCTGATCGCGTTTATCGTGGTGGCCTCGATGCGCGTGGCGCACCATGCCGAGCAGTTGGCGGAAAAAGTCGGCGACCCCTACGGCACGATGATCCTGACCCTCGCCGCCGTACTCGTGGAAGTGGTGATCCTGGCGATCATGATGAGCAATGAGCCGTCGCCGACCCTGGTGCGCGACACCATCTATTCGGCAGTGATGCTCGATATCAACGGCATCCTCGGCCTGGCGGCGTTGATGGGCGGCATCAAGCATGGAGAACAGTCCTACAACGATGATTCGGCACGTACCTACAGCGTGATGATCCTCACCGCCATGGGCGTGTCGATGGTGGTGCCGGAATTCATCCCCGAGGCCGACTGGAAAATCTACTCGGCCTTCACCATCGGTGCGATGGTGGTGCTCTACACCCTGTTCCTGAGAATGCAGGTCGGGCCGCACAGTTATTTCTTCAGCTACAGCTACCCGGAAAAGCGTCGCAAGAAACTGCCGGAAGAGGAACAGGCGCCGCCGGTGAACCTGGCGTTCTCCATCGGCACCCTGGTGTTTGGCGTGATTGTGATTGGCGCACTGGCCGAGGTGATGTCCAAGACTCTCGACCTGGGCCTGGAAGGTACGGGAGCACCGCCGGTCATCACTGCGATTGTGGTCGCGGCGATTTCAGCGGCACCGGAAATCCTCACGGCCTTGCGCGCCGCCCTGGCCAACCGCATGCAATCGGTGGTCAACATCGCGTTGGGTGCATCTTTGTCGACGGTGATCCTGACGGTGCCGGTGATGGAGGCCATGGCGCTCTACACCGGCCAGCCGTTCCAGATGGCGATGACGCCGGTGCAGACGGTGATGGTGTTTATCACGCTGATCGTCAGCGCGATCAACCTCAACGATGGCGAAACCAACGCTATCGAAGGGATGACCCACTTTGTGCTGTTTGCGACGTTTATCATGCTGTCGTTGCTGGGTTTGTAACCGGTTCTACAGAGCACCCTGGAAACCAGTGTGGGAGCGGGCTTGCTCGCGAAGGCGGTGTGTCAGTCGATGCATTAGCTGACTGATCTACTGCATTCGCGAGCAAGCCCGCTCCCACATTTTGATGGCGTTTCTTCCTTTAATTCGGATTGATCAGTTCACGCGCCGCCTGGCTGTGATCGGCAATCAAGCCTTTGAGATCCAGGCCTTCAACCTGTCCGTCGATCACACGCCACTGGCCGCCGATCATCACCCGGTCCGCACGGTCCGCACCGCACAGCAGCAGGGCGGAAATCGGGTCGTGGCTGCCGGAGAAGCGCAGCTCATCGAGCTTGAACAGCGCCAGGTCGGCCTGTTTGCCAACGGCCAACTCGCCGATATCCGTGCGCCCCAGCAGCTGCGCCGAACCCTTGGTCGCCCAGCCCAGTACGCCTTCTGGCGTGATCTTCTCGGCACCATAACGCAGACGCTGGATGTACAGGGCCTGGCGGGTCTCGAGGATCATGTTCGAGGCATCATTGGAGGCCGAGCCATCCACGCCCAGGCCGATAGGCGCGCCGGCGGCGAGCAGGTCCAGGGTCGGACAGATGCCGGACGCCAGGCGCATGTTCGAACTCGGGCAGTGGCAGATGCCGGTGCCGGCCGCTCCCAGGCGTGCGATTTCATCCGGGTTGAAGTGAATACCATGGGCCAGCCAGGTGCGCGGGCCGAGCCAGCCGACACTGTCGAGGTAGTCCACCGTGCGCAGGCCGAAACGCTGCAGGCAGAAGTCTTCTTCATCGAGGGTTTCCGCCAAGTGGGTGTGCAGGCGCACATCGAGTTGGTCGGCCAGTTCGGCGCTGGCGCGCATGATTTCCGGCGTGACGGAAAACGGCGAGCAGGGCGCCAGGGCAATCTGGATCTGGGCGCCGTCGCCCCGCTGGTGGTATTCGCGGATCAGGCGTTGGCTGTCGTCAAGGATCACTTGGCCTTGTTGCACCGTCTGCTGCGGCGGCAGGCCGCCGTCGGCTTCGCCCAGGCTCATGGAGCCGCGGGTGAGCATGGCGCGCATGCCCAGTTCGCGCACGCTTTGCACCTGCACATCGATGGCATTTTCCAGGCCGTCGGGGAACAGGTAGTGGTGATCGGCCGCCGTGGTACAGCCCGAGAGCAGCAGCTCGGCGAGTGCAACTTTAGTGGCCAGCGCGAGTTTTTCCGGGGTCAGCCGTGCCCATACCGGGTACAGGGTTTTCAACCAGGGAAACAGCGGCTGGTTGACCACCGGCGCCCAGGCGCGGGTCAGGGTCTGGTAGAAATGGTGGTGGGTGTTGATCAGCCCCGGGAGGATCACGTGTTCGCGCGCGTCGAACATCTGCGCGCACGGTTGTGCGGGGGCTTGGCCCAGGGGCAGCACCTCGGTGATCACACCGTCCTGCAGCACCAGGCCGCCACGGGCGTCGAGGCCGTTGGCAGTGAAAATCGCGAGGGGGTTTTTTAACCAGATACGGGTCGCAGGCATTGGCCGGCTCCTCTGAATGATGGGTTCAGGTTTGCCAGCTCAGTGTTGCCCTGTCTGCTGATCCAGGGTCGCCGGTGAGGGCGAGGTGCAGAGTCTACTTGTAGTCTATGTTCGGGTCTATCTGTAGGAACGCGCTGCTTTTGAGACCATCGCCGGCAACCGCTCCCACAGTGGAGTGGCGTTACCAGGCGATGGTGTCGCCTTTGTAGTCGATGAAGTGATGGCCGCCCTTGCCGGTGTAGGCGTTCACCTGGTCCACCAGGCCGCGCACGCTGGTGTCGACATCGATATGCGCGTTTTCGCCGCCCATATCGGTCTTCACCCAGCCCGGATGCAGCGACAGCACGGTGAGCTTGTGGTCACCGAGTTGCGTGATAAAGCTGTTGGTCATCGAGTTGAGCGCGGCCTTGCTCGCCTTGTACAGCGCCAGGTCCGAGCCATCGGGGATGGTCACGCTGCCCAGCACCGAACTCATGAACGCCAGCACACCGCTGTCCTTGCGGATCTGCCCGACAAAGCGCTGGGCCAGGTTGATCGGCGCCACGGCGTTGGTGAAGAACAGCTGGCCGACTTCCGCCAGCGTGGCATGACCAGGCTCCTGATTGGCGGGACCCTTGACGCCAGCGTTGACGAACAGCAGGTCGAAGGTGCGGTCCTTGAGGCGCTGGTTCAGGGCGATCACGGCTTGTTGATCGTCCATGTCGAGCTTCTCGATCTGCACCGGGCCGACGGCTTTGAGGGCATCGGCCTTGTTCGGATCACGCACGGTGGCGGTCACGTCCCAGCCATCCTTGAGCAATTGCTTGACCAGGCCAAGGCCCAGCCCGCGCGAGGCGCCGATGATCAGTGCGGTTTTTGGCGTAGACATGAAGGGCTTCCTTTGAAATCGCGGTTCAGGGAATTCAGTGCACAACAGTAGCAGTTTCAGCGTTGCAGCAGGATACGTCCTCGGCTCAAGTCGGCGAGCTGGGTTTGCAGGGTGTCGATCTGGGTTTCGCCCAGGGCCAGCTGCAGCTCCACGCCGTTGGCGGTGAAGTTTTCCTCGACGACGAGCCCGCCGAGTTCGGCGACGCGCAGCTTGACCAGGTTCAGTTCGGAGAAGCTGCAGGCGCAACTCAGCGGCACGCGACTGATCAGCTCGATGCGCTCGGCGGCCTGCAGGCATTTATTCGCGCCGCCGCCATAGGCGCGCGCGAGGCCGCCGGTGCCCAGTTGGATGCCGCCGTACCAGCGGATCACCAGCACGGCGACCTGATCGAATCCTTGTGCCTCGATGGCCGCAAGGATCGGCCGCCCAGCGGTGCCGCCAGGTTCACCGTCGTCATTGCTGCGGTATTGATCGGCGAGCTTCCAGGCCCAGCAGTTGTGCGTGGCATTCAAGTCGCTGTGTTGCTCGAAAAACGCCTGGGCATCCTGCGGGCTGGTGATCGGTGCGGCGAGGGTGATAAAGCGGCTTTTGCGAATTTCTTCGCGAAACTCGCAAAAGCCGGTAAGCGTGAAAGGCATAAGTCGCGTCTTCAGGGGGCCGGCTTGACGCCACAGCCTTTGAGAATGATGTGGATCAGGTTGGTCCCGGCGTCTTCCATGTCTTGCTTGGTCAGCTTGGTGCGCCCGGTGACACGGCAGATCTGGGTGGCGAAGTCGGCGTAATGCTGGGTGCTGCCCCACAACAGGAAGATCAGGTGCACCGGGTCGACCGGGTCCATTTTGCCGGCGTCCATCCAGGCCTGGAACACCGCCGCCCGGCCGCTGAACCAGGCGCGGTAGTCCTGGCTGAAATATTCGGTCAGGCATTCGCCGCCGCTGATGATCTCCATCGCAAAGATCCGCGAGGCCTGGGGTTGGCGCCGCGAGAATTCCATCTTGGTGCGAATGTAGCGGGTGAGGGCTACAGCCGGGTCGTCATCGGCGGTCAGGGCGTTGAAGGTGCTGTCCCACAACTCCAGGATATTGCTGAGCACCGCGATATACAGGCCCAGTTTATTGGTGAAGTAGTAATGCAGGTTGGCCTTGGGCAGCCCGGCGCTCGCGGCAATCGTATTCATGCTGGTGCCTTTGTAGCCATGGCGCGCGAACTCATCTTCAGCAGCCTGGAGAATCGCTTGTTCGTTCTTTTGCCGAATGCGGCTGGCGGGTTTACCGGCGGGGTTGCTGTGGGCAGGAACTTCGAGGCTCATGGAGGTTTCCGTGCTGATCGATGATGGCGACGTGTGCACAGATAACCCACCCTCAAGCCTCAGACAAGTCCCGATGCAATAAAACCGTCAAAGCGGTTCCAGGCTGTCGCTTTCCGACGCGCGGTTTGCGGCAACCGAGGTCGCTTTGGTTTCCGGCAGTAATAGGCACAACACAATCGCCGTCAGCCCGCCGCTGGTGATGGCCGAGTCGAACAGGTTCTGCACCAGGACGGGCATCAAGTGCAGCAAGTTGGGTTGGGCGGCAATGCCCAGGCCGACGCCGAATGAAGTGGCGATGATCAGCATGCTGCGCCGGTCCAGCGGCGCCTGGGCCAGGATGCGCACGCCGGCGGCGGCCACGCTGCCGAACATCACCAGGGTCGCACCGCCCAGCACCGGCTTGGGGATCTGCTGCAGCACCGCGCCAATCAACGGGAACAGGCCCAGGGCGAACAGCACCACGCCGATGTACAGCCCGACGTAACGGCTGGCCACGCCAGTGAGTTGGATCACGCCGTTGTTCTGCGCAAAGGTGGTGTTGGGGAAGGCGCTGAAGGTGGCGGCGATCATGCAGCTGACGCCATCGCCGAGCACGCCGCCTTTAAGCCGGCTTATATAAGCAGGGCCGCTGATGGGTTGTCGGGCGATCATGCAGTTGGCCGTGAGGTCGCCCACGGTTTCGATACTGCTGATCAGATAAATCAGCGCGATTGGCAGGAACGCGCTCCAGTCGAAGTTGAAGCCGAAGCGAAACGGTATCGGCAGGCTGACCAGAGGCAAGTCGGGCAGGGCGTGTGGCACCAGCTTGCCACTGAACCATGCCGCCAGGCTGCCGAGGGCCAACCCGATAATGATGGCCGAGAGGCGTACCCACGGCGTGTTGGAGCGATTGAGCAGGATGATCGTCAGCACCACGAACAGGCCCAGCGCCAGGTTGGTCGGGGCGCCGAAGTCCGGGGCATTGAAGCCGCCGCCCAAATCCGTGATGCCAACCTTGATCAGGCTGATGCCGATCAGCGTGATGACAATCCCGGTGACCAACGGGGTGATGACCCGGCGCAACTGGCCGATGAAACGACTCAACACGATTTGTACCGCCGCGCCGAAAAAGCACACACCGAAGATCATCGCCAGGATGTCTTCCGGGCTGCCGCCACGTTGCTTGACCAGGAACCCTGCGGACAACACCGCGCCGAGAAACGAAAAGCTGGTGCCCTGCAGGCAGATCATCCCGGCGCCAATGCCGAATGGCCTGCGGGCCTGGATGAAGGTTCCTACGCCGGACACCATCAAAGCCATGCTGATCAGGTAGGGCAAGTGGGCAGTAAGGCCCAGCGTGGACCCGATGATCAGCGGCGGGGTGATGATGCCGACGAAGGCGGCCAACACATGTTGCAAGGCAGCCAGCAGGGAGGGCAGCGGTTTCGGTCGGTCATTCAGGCCGTAGATCAGGTCACTGGGGCTGGTGGATTCTGGTGGCATGGCGGGTAACTCGAGGCGGACGGTTCAAGGTCCTCGTACCCTTGCAAAAAACTGTCCAACTGCTCAGCTTTTTGCGCAGGCCCCGAGTTAGCGCGTTGCTGCCAGGCTTTCCAGGAAACTTTCCAGCACCAAATGAGGGCGACGTCCCTTGCGCGTGACCGATGCGAGGCTCAAATCGTAAAAACGTGTAGTCGGTTTCAGCGCGCGCAGTCGGCCTTGTTGCACCCACAGGCTGGCGTAGTGGTCGGGCAGATAGCCGATGTAGCGACCGGTCAGAATCAGGAACGCCATGCCCTCGCGGTCGGAGGCGCTGGCGGTGCAGTTGAGCGCCTGGTAATGGGCCTGGATCTCGGCGGGCAGGCGGAAGGTGGGGGCGATGGCGTCCTGGGTGTCGATGCGCGCGTCTTCGAGTTGCTTGTCATCGGCATAGAACAGCGGGTGGCCGACGGCGCAGTAGAGCAACGAGCGTTCACTGTACAACGGCTGGTATTCGAGGCCGGAGAGGGCGCTGGCCTGGGGCACCACGCCGACGTGCAGGCGGCCGTCGAGTACACCTTGTTCAACTTCATTGGGCGCGATCATGCGGATCTGGATCTGCACGTCCGGGCCGCGTTCCTTCAACTGCGCCAACGCGTGCGTGATGCGCATGTGGGGCAGGGTTACCAGGTTGTCGGTCAGGCCGATGATCAACTCACCGCGCAGGTGCTGGTGCAGGCCGTTGACCTCGGTGCGAAAGCTTTCCAGGGCACTTAATAGCTGCAGCGCCGATTGGTAGACCTCGCGGCCCTCTTCGGTAAGGGAAAAACCGGCGCGGCCGCGCTGACAGAGTCTTAATCCGAGCCGCTGCTCCAGGTCGCTCATCTGCTGGCTGATCGCGGAGCGGCCGATACCGAGTACGGTCTCCGCCGCCGAAAAGCCGCCGCACTCGACCACGCTGCGAAAGATGCGCAGCAGGCGAATATCGAAGTCGCTGACTTGGGCCAGAGGATCGGGTCGACGGCTGCTCATAGTTTAGTAAAGGCCTGACTGAAGGTTAGAAGAGTTGGATTTCACCGACTTTATCCCCGTGGCAATTTAGCTGCAACAACGCTTTTCAATCCCGACGCTGCCTTTTGCCCTGCGAGGTTTTGCTGATGAACATGCCCGAAAACGCCCCTTCGTCCCTGGCCAGCCAACTGAAGTTGGATGCGCACTGGATGCCCTACACCGCCAACCGTAACTTCCAGCGTGACCCACGGCTGATCGTCGCCGCCGAAGGCAGTTGGCTGACGGATGACAAGGGCCGCAAGGTCTACGATTCGCTGTCGGGCCTGTGGACCTGTGGCGCCGGGCACTCCCGCAAGGAAATCCAGGAAGCCGTCGCCAAGCAGTTGGGCACCTTGGACTACTCCCCGGGCTTCCAATACGGTCATCCGTTGTCTTTCCAGCTGGCAGAAAAGATCACCGATCTGACCCCGGGCAACCTCAACCACGTGTTCTTCACCGACTCCGGTTCCGAGTGCGCCGACACGGCGGTGAAGATGGTGCGTGCCTACTGGCGCCTGAAGGGCCAGGCCACCAAGACCAAGATGATCGGCCGCGCCCGTGGTTACCACGGGGTGAACATCGCCGGTACCAGCCTGGGCGGCGTCAACGGCAACCGTAAACTGTTTGGCCAGGGCTTGATGGATGTTGACCATCTGCCGCACACCTTGCTGGCGAGCAATGCGTTCTCGCGTGGCATGCCGGAGCAGGGCGGGATTGCCTTGGCCGATGAGCTGCTCAAACTGATCGAATTGCATGACGCGTCGAACATCGCCGCCGTGTTTGTCGAGCCGATGGCCGGTTCCGCCGGCGTGCTGGTACCGCCACAGGGCTACCTCAAGCGTCTGCGTGAGATTTGCGACCAGCACAACATCCTGTTGGTGTTCGACGAAGTGATCACCGGTTTCGGCCGTACCGGCTCGATGTTCGGCGCCGACAGCTTCGGTGTGACCCCGGACCTGATGTGCATTGCCAAGCAAGTCACCAACGGCGCGATCCCGATGGGCGCGGTGATTGCCAGCAGCGAGATCTATCAGACCTTCATGAACCAGGCGACGCCTGAGTACGCGGTGGAATTCCCTCACGGCTACACCTACTCGGCTCACCCGGTAGCCTGCGCTGCCGGCCTTGCGGCATTGGACCTGCTGCAGAAGGAAAACCTGGTGCAGAGCGTAGCCGAAGTCGCCCCGCACTTTGAGAATGCGCTGCACGGCTTGAAGGGCAGCAAGAACGTGATCGACATTCGTAACTATGGCCTGGCCGGTGCGATCCAGATTGCCCCGCGTGACGGTGATGCGATCGTGCGTCCATTCGAGGCCGGCATGGCGTTGTGGAAGGCCGGTTTCTACGTGCGCTTTGGCGGTGACACCCTGCAGTTCGGGCCAACCTTCAACAGCAAGCCGCAGGACCTGGATCGTCTGTTCGATGCGGTCGGCGAAGTGCTGAACAAGATCGACTGATTTCTCCTTCTATATAGAACAACTTTTCAGGAGCCCTGCATGAGCCTTATCCAGCATTTGATCAACGGTGAGTTGGTCAACGACAGCGGTCGAAGTGCCGACGTCTACAACCCATCCACCGGCCAGGTCATTCACCAGGTGCCGTTGGCCAGCCGTGAAACCATTCAACAGGCGATCGACTCGGCCAAGGCGGCGTTTCCAGCCTGGCGTAATACCCCGCCGGCCAAGCGCGCCCAGGTGATGTTCCGTTTCAAGCAATTGCTGGAGCAGAATGAAGCACGCATCTCGCAGTTGATCAGTGAAGAGCACGGCAAGACGCTGGAAGATGCTGCCGGCGAGCTCAAGCGCGGAATCGAGAACGTTGAGTACGCGTGCTCGGCGCCGGAGATTCTCAAGGGTGAGTACAGCCGCAACGTTGGGCCAAACATTGATGCGTGGTCGGACTTCCAGCCGTTGGGTGTGGTGGCGGGCATCACCCCGTTCAACTTCCCGGCGATGGTGCCGCTGTGGATGTACCCACTGGCGATCGTCTGCGGTAACTGTTTCATCCTCAAGCCGTCTGAGCGCGACCCGAGTTCGACGCTGCTGATTGCACAACTGCTGCAGGAAGCCGGTTTGCCCAAAGGCGTGCTGAGCGTGGTGCACGGCGACAAGGGCGCGGTGGATGCGTTGATCGAGGCACCGGAAGTCAAGGCGCTGAGCTTTGTCGGTTCGACGCCGATTGCCGAATACATCTATGCCGAGGCGACCAAGCGCGGCAAGCGCGTCCAAGCCCTGGGCGGCGCGAAGAACCATGCGGTGTTGATGCCGGATGCGGACCTGGATAACGCGGTCAGCGCGTTGATGGGCGCGGCCTATGGTTCGTGTGGCGAGCGTTGCATGGCGATCTCGGTGGCGGTGTGCGTGGGTGATCAGGTGGCGGATGCGTTGATCGCCAAGCTGGTACCGCAGGTCAAGGCGCTGAAGATTGGTGCGGGCACGTCCTGCGGCCTGGATATGGGGCCGTTGGTGACGGGGCAGGCACGGGATAAAGTCAGTGGCTATATAGAAGACGGCGTGGCGTCGGGCGCTGAGCTGGTGGTCGACGGGCGTGGTTTGAGTGTTGCCGGGCATGAAGAGGGCTTCTTCCTGGGTGGTAGCCTGTTCGACCGCGTGACGCCTGAGATGCGTATCTATAAGGAAGAGATCTTCGGGCCGGTGCTGTGCGTGGTCCGGGTGAGCAGCCTGGAAGCGGCGATGCAACTGATCAACGATCACGAATACGGTAATGGCACGTGCATCTTCACCCGTGACGGTGAAGCGGCCCGGCTGTTCTGTGACGAGATTGAAGTGGGTATGGTCGGCGTGAACGTTCCATTGCCGGTGCCGGTGGCGTATCACAGCTTTGGTGGCTGGAAGCGTTCGCTGTTTGGCGACTTGCATGCCTATGGGCCGGACGGTGTGCGCTTCTATACCCGTCGCAAGGCGATTACCCAGCGTTGGCCGCAGCGCGCCAGTCATGAAGCGTCGCAGTTTGCCTTCCCTAGCCTGTAAGGCTGGGTAACTAGAAAGCCGGCCCCCTGGGGCCGGCTTTCGTGTTTTCGGGGGCTTTTTGACCGATATGACAGAAATGTGAAAAAAGGTGTTGACGGCAGATTCTGGAAGTCTATAATTCGCCCCACTTCCGGCGCAGTCGAAACGGAAAACTCCTTGGTAAACAAAGAGTTACGCGAGATTCGACAGCGACTTGCTTCAGTTCATCGAGGCCCAGAAGGAGTTGGTAGGGCAGTGTTGTTTGGCTCTATTAACGTTTCGATCCTCTCGGTCGAAAGCGGAGAAAAAGAGGTGTTGACAGCAGCGTGTAACGCTGTAGAATTCGCCTCCCGCTAACGAGAGG
>NZ_JANLOH010000017.1:0-74598 GCF_025466155.1 Pseudomonas sp. 13B_2.1_Bac1
AAAGGCCTCTTCGTCCAGGACCTTCAGACCCAGCTCGCTGGCCTTGGCCAGTTTCGATCCGGCGCCCGGCCCTGCCACCACGCAGTGGGTTTTCGCCGACACGGACCCGGCGACCTTGGCGCCCAGGCTTTCGAGCTTGTCCTTGGCCACGTCACGACTCATCAGCTCCAGGGAGCCGGTGAGCACCCAGGTGTGCCCGGCTTCAGGCAAGCCTTCGACGACCTTTTTCTCGCTCTGCCAGTGCATGCCGAAGTCCTTGAGCTGCTGCTCAATGGCCAGGGCGCGGTTGGCGTTGTCTTCGTTGTCGAAGAACTCGCGCACCGCCTTGGCCTGCTTCTCGGGCAGCGCCTGGCGCATGTCGAGCCAGTCGGCCTTGATCACGCCTTCGAGGCTGCCGAACTTGTCCGCGAGTTTCTGCGCGGCGCCCGGGCCCACACTCGGCACATGCAGCTTGTCGAGCAGACCACCCAGCGTGGTGCTCGCGGCGAACTCGGCGCTCAGCTCGCCCTGGTCCTGCAGTTGCAGGCCGCACTCACCCGGCGACAGCAGCGCGCCGATCACGTCCTGGTTGTGGCTGTCCTCGAAGAAGCTGTGGATCTCGTGCGCCACTTCCAGGCCGACGTCCGGCAAGTACGTCAGCACTTCCGGCAAGGCCTTCTGCACCCGCTCAAGGGACGCCAGCGAGCGTGCCAGCACCTTGGCGGTCTCCTCGCCCACGTCGGGAATGCCCAGCGCGTAGATAAAGCGCGCCAGGGTCGGCGACTTGCTGTTTTCGATAGCAGTGATCAGCTTCTTGCTGGAGATATCGGCAAAGCCTTCCAGGTCGATGATCTGCTCGTATTTGAGCTTGTAGAGGTCGGCCGGCGAACCGATGAGTTTTTCATCCACCAATTGCTCGATGGTCTTGTCACCCAGACCGTCGATGTCCATGGCGCGGCGCGAGACAAAATGGATAATCGCCTGCTTGAGCTGCGCCCCACAGGCCAGGCGCCCGACGCAGCGGTACACCGCGCCTTCGCTGACGGTTTCCTTGCCCTTGCTGCGCTTGACCAACTGCGTGCGCTCCACATGCGAGCCACACACCGGACAGCTTTCGGGGATCTGCACCGCGCGGGCGTTTTCCGGGCGACGCTCGGGCACCACCGAGACCACCTGCGGAATCACGTCTCCGGCGCGGCGGATGATCACTGTGTCACCGATCATCAGGCCCAGGCGCGCAACCTCGTCCATGTTGTGCAGGGTGGCGTTGGACACAGTGACGCCCGCAACCTTGACCGGCTTCAAGCGCGCCACCGGCGTCACGGCGCCGGTGCGGCCGACCTGGAATTCCACATCGAGCAACTCGGTAAGCTCTTCCATGGCCGGGAATTTATGCGCGATCGCCCAACGCGGCTCACGCGCGCGGAAGCCCAGTTCACGCTGGGCAGCAATACTGTTGACCTTGAACACCACACCGTCGATTTCATACGCCAGGCTGTTACGCCGCTCACCAATGTCGTGGTAGTACGCCAGGCATTCCTGGATACCCTTGGCCAGTTTCAACTCATGGCTGATGGGCATGCCCCATTTCTGCAACTGCTTGAGGTTGCCGATATGGGTGTCGCTGATATCCGCCGTCACCTGGCCAATGCCATAGCAGCAGAATTCCAGCGGGCGGCTGGCGGTAATCTTCGAGTCCAGCTGGCGCAGGCTGCCGGCCGCGGCGTTGCGCGGGTTGGCGAAGGTCTTGCCGCCGACTTCCAGCTGCGAGGCATTGAGCCGTTCGAAACCGGCCTTGGACATGAACACTTCACCGCGCACTTCGAGCGTCGCCGGCCAGCCGCTGCCGTGCAGTTTCAGCGGGATATTGCGCACGGTGCGCACGTTGACGCTGATGTCCTCGCCGGTCGTACCGTCGCCGCGCGTGGCGCCGCGCACCAACTCGCCATCCTGGTACAGCAGGCTGACCGCCAGCCCGTCCAGCTTCGGCTCGCAGCTGTACTCCACCGCCGCGCCGCCCCCAAACAGATCGCCCACCGGCAGGTCGAGCCCTTCGGTGACCCGCCGATCGAATTCGAGCATGGTGGTTTCATCGAAGGCGTTGCCCAGGCTGAGCATCGGAATTTCGTGGCGCACCTGGGTAAAGGCCGAGAGTGCCGCGCTGCCGACCCGCTGCGTCGGTGAATCACGCGTGACCAGCTCCGGGTGCTCGGCCTCCAGGGCCTTGAGCTCGTGGAACAGCCGGTCGTATTCGGCGTCCGGAATGCTCGGCTCGTCGAGGACGTGGTAGCGGTAGTTGTGCTGATCCAGTTCAGCGCGCAGTTCGAGGATGCGGGTAGGGGCGGCGGTCATGGGTGTTCTCTCAGAAAGCAAAAGAGCAGCCGAAGCTGCTCAATATGTTAGTGCGCTTATTCTACTGACAACGCTGAGGACCAATCCTCAGCGTTTCTGAGTCAGTGCACGACGCTCGAACTCGACGATGCGCTGACGGTAGTGTTCGATGGTCTGGGCGGTCAGGACGCTGCGCTGGTCGTCCTTGAGCTCGCCGTTGAGTTCCTGGGACAGCTTGCGGGCGGCGGCCACCATCACATCGAACGCCTGTTTGGGGTGACGCGGACCCGGCAGGCCGAGGAAGAAGCTCACGGCCGGCGTGCTGAACAGGTCGATATCATCCAGGTCGAAAGTGCCCGGCTTGACCGCATTGGCCATGGAGAACAGCACTTCGCCGTTACCGGCCATGCTTTCGTGACGGTGGAAGATGTCCATCTCGCCGAAACGCAGGCCGCTTTCGAGGATGTTCTGCAGCAGCGCCGGACCCTTGAAGCCAGCGGCGTCGCGGCAGATCACGCTGATCACCAGCACTTCTTCGGCGGCCGGCTGATCGTTGACCGATTGGCGCGGGGCATTCTTGCCGACGTTTTCGTCGGGGAAGTCGTCGTCGCGGCTGCTGAAGCTCGGGCCTTCGTCCACATCCAGGTTGAGGTCGCCCTGATGTGGCTCGGCCACGGCAGGGTTGGCGCGCTTGCCACGCTTGGAGGACGGCTCGCGGGCTTCACGCACCGGCGCGCTCATCGACGGCAAGTCATGCTCGTCCAGTTGCGGTTCTTTATGGGTATCCAGCACACGGGGCGGCCCCAGCAGCTCGGCGCCGCCGTCGTCGTCGGGCAAGTTGGACAGGTTGCGGTCCAGACGGAATTTGAGCTTGCCCTTGCCACCGCGCATGCGGCGCCAGCCATCAAAAAGAATACCGGCAATGACAATAATGCCGATGACGATCAGCCACTCGCGCAGACCGATTTCCATGTAATCCCGTGCCTCTAATAAAAAATGCTGAAAAATAAGGGGTTTAGCACCGTGCAAACCGCTTTAAAACGTGGCGCCAACTCTATGTTCTGACTGACGTTTTGCCCACGCATACGAAAAATTGACATTAAACTAGCACGACCAAAGATAACTTTACACAGTTGGCGCGAAATGTGTCGATTTGCCATCTTTCGACACGCTGATCGACCTCTTACACCCGCCGCCAACTGTGAGCTACAAGCTGTACGCCATAAGCCTCAAGCCTCAAGCCCCAAGTACTTGTCGCCAGCCGCTGACAACTAGCAACTCGCCGCTAGGCGTCCACCATCGCCATCGCCTCTTCCACATCCACCGCGACCAATCGCGAACAACCGGGTTCGTGCATCGTCACGCCCATCAACTGATCGGCCATTTCCATGGCGATCTTGTTGTGGGTGATATAGATGAACTGCACCGTCTGGGACATTTCCTTGACCAGTCGTGCGTAACGTCCAACGTTAGCGTCATCCAGCGGGGCGTCAACTTCATCGAGCATGCAGAACGGCGCCGGATTCAACTTGAAGATGGCAAATACCAGGGCCAATGCGGTCAGGGCTTTCTCGCCGCCGGACAACAAATGGATGGTGCTGTTCTTCTTGCCCGGTGGCCGCGCCATGATCGTTACCCCTGTATCGAGTAGATCTTCGCCCGTCAGTTCCAAGTAAGCGCTGCCACCACCGAAAACTTTCGGGAATAACGCCTGTAAACCGCCATTAATCTGATCAAAGGTATCTTTGAAGCGATTACGGGTTTCCTTGTCGATCTTGCGGATCACGTTTTCCAGAGTGTCCAGGGCTTCGACCAAGTCGGCGTCCTGGGCATCCAGATAACGCTTGCGCTCGGACTGTTGCTGGTACTCGTCGATGGCCGCGAGGTTGATCGCGCCGAGTCGCTGGATACGCGCGGCAATGCGTTCAAGTTCCTCTTCGGCTTCTTTTTCGTTGGCCTGGGCGGTCAGGGTGTTGAGCACGCCGTGCAGGTCGTAGCCGTCTTCGAGCAATTGGTCTTGCAGGGTCTTGCGGCGCACGGTCAGGGCTTGCCATTCCATGCGCTGTTGTTCGAGCTGGCCGCGAATCAGCTGGGATTGCTGCTCGGCCTGGGTCCGGCGCTTTTCGGCGTCGCGCAGTTCGCGGTCGGCGTCTTCGAGGGCGATCTGCGCGGTCTTGAGCTCTTCGTCGACGGTCATGCGCTTGTCGAGCAACTCTTCCAGCTTGAGCCGCAACTCTTCCAGTGGCGCTTCGCCCTCTTCGAGGTTGAGGCTCAGTTGCTCGCGCTTTTCGGTGAGGCGTTCGGACTGCATCTCCAGGCGCTCAAGGGCCTGGGCCGTCGACGCGTGCTGGGCGCGCAGCGAGCCGAGGCGCACCGCCAATTGATGCGCGTGATCCTTGTGCTGCCGGGCTTCCTGGCGTACGCGGTCGAGGCGCTCGCGCAGGCTGTCGCGCTGGGCCAGCAGCAGTTCGCGCTGCTCGGTGTCCAGCGCCATGCTGTCGAGGGCTTCCTGCAGTTGCAGGCGCGCTTCACCGATCTGTTCGTGTTCGAGGGCGCGCTGCTCGCCCATCTCGGCGACTTCTTCGTCAAGACGGGTGCGGCGCAGGGTCAGTTGTTCGACCTTGGCCTTGCTCGCCGACAGCTGGGCTTTCAATTCGCCCTGCTGGCGCGCTTCGTCCTGCAACAGCCGGCGCAGGTGTTCGCGGCCGGTCTCTTGCTGGCGCTGGGTGGCGCGCAGGGTTTGCAGTTCGGTCTCGAGGCTTTCCAGGGTGGCTTCGCGCTCTTCACGCTCGGCGATCAGGTTGACGATTTCCTGGCCACGGGCCAATACGCCGCTTTCCGCTTCACTGGCGCGGCGCACACGCAAAAAATGCCGGCCAACCCAATAGCCGTCGCGGCTGATCAGGCTTTCGCCGGCCGCCAGTTGACCGCGCTGCGCCAAGGCCTGCTCAAGGGATTCAACCGGCTTGACCTGCCCCAGCCACGGCGACAGATCGATAGCGGCCTCGACCTTATCCAGCAAACTGCCTGGCACCCGTGTGCCATCGGCGGCGGGGCTGAGCAGGCGCAGGTCACCCTGGGCAAACCCGGCCAGGTCGAAACCGCCAAAATCATCCACCAGCACCGCCTGCAGGTCGGCACCGAGCACGGTTTCCACCGCCAGCTCCCAACCGGCTTCGACCTTCAAGCCCTCGGCCAGGCGCGGGCGCTCGGCCAGATGCTGGTCGCGCAGCCACTCGGCGGTGCCGGTGCCTGGGTCCAGTGCGGCCTGCTGCAAGGCTTCAAGCGAGGCGAGCCGGCCGTTGAGCCGCTGCAAATCGCCCTGGGCCTGCTGCTGGGCCTGGGTCGCCTGTTGCAGTTGCTGACGCAATTGCTCCAGGCGCTCCACTTGTTGTTCTTCGCTGGCTTCCAGCTCTTCGAGGGTCATCTCGCTTTCGGCAAGTTGCTCGCTGAGTTCCATGATCGCCGCGTCTTCCGGATCGGCGGCGAGCAGCACGCGCTCTTCCTGCAGGCGACGCTGGCGCTCGGCCAGGCGCTCCATGCTGGTTTCCAGCTGCTGGATGCGCGACTGCTGCACCTCTGCCTGGCGGCGCGGCTCGGCGGATTGCAGGTTGAACGTGTCCCACTGCTCCTGCCAGCCGTGCATGGTGGTTTCGGAGTCTTCCAGCGCGGCGGCAGCTTCTTCGGCGGCGGCGTTGGTGATTTCCTGCTCGGGGGTAAGCATGTCCAGCTCTTCGCCGAGGGTCAGCAGCAACGTGCGGTCATGACCCAGGTGCGATTCGGTTTCCAGGCGCGCGCGTTCGGCTTCCTTCAGATCGTCCTGCAATTGGCGCAGACGCTGCTGGCCGTGCTGGATGCTCTGCTCGACGCGTGCAATGTCGCCCCCCACCGAGTAGAAGCGCCCCTGCACCAGATTGAAGCGTTCGGACAGGTCATGGTGACCATCGCGCAGGCGCTCGATGCTCGCATCGGCATTGCGCTGCTCGGCCACCAGCGCTTCGAAGCTGATTTCCTGGGTGCCGATGATCGCTTCGCGCTGGCCGACCTGATCATTCAGCGCCTGCCAGCGCAGGGCCGAGAGTTGCGCCTTGAGCTGACGCTCCTCGCCCTTGTATTCCTGATACTTCTCGGCCGCCTGGGCCTGGCGGTGCAGGCGCTCCAACTGGCGCTCCAGCTCTTCGCGCAGGTCGGTCAGGCGGGCGAGGTTTTCGTGGGTGCGGCGAATACGGTTTTCGGTCTCGCGGCGGCGCTCCTTGTACTTGGAGATGCCGGCCGCCTCTTCAATAAAGTTGCGCAGGTCTTCGGGCTTGGCTTCGATCAGCTTGGAGATCATGCCCTGCTCGATGATCGAGTAGCTGCGCGGGCCCAGGCCGGTGCCGAGGAAGATGTCGGTAATGTCGCGGCGACGGCACTTGGTGCCGTTGAGGAAGTAGCTGTTCTGGCTGTCGCGCGTCACTTTGCGGCGGATCGAGATTTCCGCGTAGGCCGCGTACTCGCCGATCAGGGTGCCATCGGAGTTATCGAACACCAGTTCGATGCTGGCCTGGCTCACTGGCTTGCGGCTGGTGGAGCCGTTGAAGATGACGTCGGTCATCGACTCGCCACGCAGGTTCTTGGCCGAGCTCTCGCCCATCACCCAGCGTACGGCGTCGATGATGTTCGACTTGCCGCAGCCATTGGGCCCGACCACCGCCGCCATGTTACTGGGGAAGTTCACCGTGGTCGGGTCGACGAAGGATTTGAACCCCGCCAGTTTGATGCACTTGAGCCGCACGCTTAGGCGTCCGCCAACGCAGCGATGACCAACGAGCAACTGCGCTGGCCGTAGGCCGACAGCACCAGGCGAATCTGCGCCAGGTCACGGGCGAGCACGGCGGCGAGCAGTTGCTCGAACAGCACGAGGTATTCACTCATGGAGGCCTTGCGTTGATCCAGCGCCAGGTAATAGGCGCGGTTCATCGCCGGTTGCAGGTTCTCGACGGTTTCCTGCAGATACGGGTTGTTGGCAAAGGGGTACGCGGCGCGCATCACGTTGAAGCTTTCTTCGACGAAGGCGCGGATGTCCTGGCGCTCGAAGCTGGAGATCAGGCGTTGCTGGATCTGCAGGAACGGCGCCATGTCGGCCTGCACCTGCCAGCCCTGGGCCACTGCATTGCCGAGCAGGATGTACAGCTCGCCCATCAGCGTGCACAGGCTCTGGACCTTGTGTGCAGTGAGTTCAGTGACGTGGGCGCCCCGGCGCGGCAGGATCGCGATCAGGTGGCGACGCTCGAGGATCAGCAGGGCTTCACGCACGGAACCACGGCTGACATTGAGTGCCAGCGTGACTTTCTGTTCCTGGATCCGTTCCCCAGGCTTGAGATCGCCGCGAATGATACGTTCGGCGAGGTGGTGAGCGATTTGCTCGGCGAGACTGTCCGGCGCCTTGAACGTCATGTTTTCCCTTCAAAATCTTCTATCGGTACAAGCGCGGCAGTGTAGCGCAAATGCTGGCTGATGGCGCTGGGCCCACAAGCGCGAATTTGGCACGAAATAAGCAGCGCTGAAAAGGCAAAAGCCCCATAAAACGCCGGTTTCAGAAGACTGGACCATAATTGAAAGTGTTGTCATCGCAATTTCTTGACCTTCTGGTCAGAAAATCGTTGACCGAAAAGTCAGACATGACTAGATTCGGCGCAAAGCGGTTAACAACAATAATGAGTCTGCGAGGCCTTCCGTGATCCAGTTTTTACTTAACCAGGAACTCCGTAGCGAGCACGCCCTGGACCCCAACCTTACCGTGCTCAACTACCTGCGTGAGCACCTGGGCAAATCCGGCACCAAGGAAGGCTGCGCCAGCGGCGACTGCGGTGCGTGCACGGTGGTGGTCGGCGAGTTGCACCGCGATGCCCAGGGTGCCGAGCAGATCCGCTATCGCAGCCTCAACTCGTGCCTGACCTTTGTCTCGTCCCTGCACGGCAAACAACTGATCAGCGTCGAAGACCTCAAGCATCAAGGCCAACTGCACAGCGTGCAAAAAGCCATGGTGGAGTGCCACGGTTCGCAATGCGGCTTTTGCACCCCGGGCTTTGTGATGTCGCTGTTCGCGCTGCAAAAAAACAGCGACGCGCCCGACAGCCAGAAAGCCCATGAAGCGCTGGCCGGCAATCTATGCCGCTGCACCGGCTATCGGCCGATTCTGGCCGCCGCCGAACAGGCCTGCTGCAACAAGCCGGTGGACCAGTTCGACAGCCGCCAGGCCGAGACCATCGCCCGCCTCAAAGCCATCGCGCCGACGCAGACCGGCGAACTCAACAGTGGCGACAAACGCTGCCTGGTGCCCCTGACCGTCGCCGACCTGGCCGACCTCTACGACGCCTACCCGCAAGCCCGCCTGCTGGCCGGTGGCACCGACCTGGCGCTGGAAGTCACGCAGTTCCACCGCACGCTGCCGGTGATGATCTACGTTGGCAACATCGAAGAGATGAAGCGTATCGAAGACTTCGACGATCGCCTGGAAATCGGCGCCGCCACCGCCCTCTCCGATTGCTACACCGCGCTGCACCACGAATACCCGGATTTCGGCGACCTGCTGCACCGCTTCGCCTCGTTGCAGATCCGCAACCAGGGCACCCTCGGCGGCAATATCGGCAACGCCTCGCCGATTGGTGATTCGCCGCCGCTGCTGATCGCGCTGGGCGCGCAGATCGTGTTGTGCAAAGGCGATGTGCGCCGCACGCTGGCGCTGGAAGATTATTTCATCGACTACCGCGTCACCGCCCGCCAGGACAGTGAGTTCATCGAGAAAATCATCGTGCCCAAGGGCCACGCCCTGTTTCGCGCGTACAAGGTGTCCAAGCGCCTGGACGATGATATTTCCGCCGTCTGCGCCGCCTTCAATCTGAAGATCGACAACGGCGTGATCAGCGAGGCACGTGCCGCCTTCGGGGGCATGGCCGCCACGCCCAAACGCGCGAAAAGCTGCGAAGCCGCGTTGGTCGGCGCGACCTGGAATGCCGCCACGGTGGAGAAAGCCTGCGCCGCCCTGGCCGAGGATTTCACCCCGCTGTCGGACTTTCGCGCCAGCAAGGAATACCGCCTGCTCAGCGCCCAGAACCTGCTGCGCAAATACTTCATCGAACTGCAAACGCCGCATATCGAGACTCGGGTGACCGCTTATGTCTAACCATCACGTCGTGGTCAAAACCCAGGCCGAACTCGCCGAGCTGTTTGCCCAGGACCTCACCTCCGGGGTCGGCCGCAGCGTCAAGCATGACAGCGCCGCCAAGCACGTCAGCGGTGAAGCGCAGTACATCGATGACCGCCTGGAATTCCCCAACCAGTTGCATCTGTATGCGCGCATGTCCGACCGCGCCCACGCCCGCATCGTCAGCATCGATACGGCGCCCTGCTACGCCTTCGACGGCGTGCGCATAGTCATCACCCATGAAGACGTGCCCGGCCTGAAGGACATCGGCCCGCTGATGCCCGGCGACCCGTTGCTGGCCATCGACACCGTGCAGTTCGTCGGCCAGGTGGTACTCGCCGTGGCCGCGCGTGACCTGGAGACCGCCCGCCAGGCGGCGATGGCGGCGGTGATCGAATACGAGGACCTCGAGCCGGTGCTGGACGTGGTCGAAGCCTTTCGCAAAAAACATTTCGTGCTCGACAGCCACACCCACCAGCGCGGTGATTCGACGGGCGCCCTGGCGACCGCCAAGAACCGCATCCAGGGCACCCTGCATATCGGCGGCCAGGAACACTTCTACCTGGAAACCCAGATCTCCTCGGTGATGCCCACCGAAGACGGCGGCATGATCGTCTACTGCTCCACGCAGAACCCCACCGAAGTACAGAAACTGGTGGCCGAAGTACTCGACGTGTCGATGAACAAAATCGTCGTCGACATGCGCCGCATGGGTGGCGGTTTCGGCGGCAAGGAAACCCAGGCCGCCAGCCCGGCATGCCTGTGTGCCGTAGTCGCGCGCCTCACCGGCCAGCCGACCAAGATGCGCCTGCCGCGCGTCGAAGACATGCTGATGACCGGCAAGCGCCACCCGTTCTATATCGAATACGACGTGGGCTTCGACGACAGCGGGCACCTGCACGGGATCAACCTGGAACTGGCAGGTAACTGCGGTTGCTCGCCGGATCTGTCGAACTCGATCGTCGACCGCGCGATGTTCCACGCCGACAACTCGTATTACCTGGGCGATGCCACGGTCAACGGCCATCGCTGCAAGACCAACACCGCGTCCAACACCGCCTATCGCGGTTTCGGCGGCCCGCAAGGGATGGTCGCCATCGAGGAAGTGATGGACGCCATCGCCCGTCACCTGGCGCTGGACCCGCTGGCCGTGCGCAAGGCCAACTACTACGGCAAGACCGAGCGCAACGTCACGCATTACTACCAGACCGTCGAGCACAACATGCTCGAAGAGATGACCGCCGAGCTTGAAGCCAGCAGCCAATACGCCGAGCGCCGCGAAGCGATTCGCCTGTACAACGCCCACAGCCCGATCCTGAAAAAAGGCCTGGCGCTGACCCCGGTCAAGTTCGGTATTTCGTTTACTGCAAGCTTCCTCAACCAGGCCGGCGCGTTGATCCATATCTACACCGACGGCAGCATCCACCTCAACCACGGCGGCACCGAGATGGGCCAGGGCTTGAACACCAAGGTCGCGCAAGTGGTGGCCGAAGTGTTCCAGGTCGAAATCGACCGTGTGCAGATCACCGCCACCAACACCGACAAAGTGCCCAACACCTCGCCGACCGCCGCCTCCAGCGGTGCCGACCTGAACGGCAAGGCCGCGCAGAACGCCGCCGAAACCATCAAGCAGCGCCTGGTGGAATTCGCCGCGCGCAAGTACGACGTGAGCGAAGCGGACGTGGAATTCCACAACGGCCATGTGCGCGTGCGTGACCAGATCCTGACCTTTGAGGCGCTGATCCAACAGGCGTATTTCGCTCAGGTGTCGCTGTCGAGCACCGGCTTCTACAAGACCCCGAAAATCTTCTACGACCGCAGCCAGGCGCGCGGTCGGCCGTTCTACTACTTCGCGTTCGGCGCGGCGTGCTGCGAAGTGATCGTCGACACCCTGACCGGCGAGTACAAGATGCTGCGCACCGACATCCTCCACGACGTGGGCGCCTCGCTGAACCCGGCCATCGACATCGGCCAGGTCGAAGGCGGCTTTATCCAGGGCATGGGCTGGCTGACCATGGAGGAGCTGGTCTGGAACAACAAGGGCAAGCTGATGACCAACGGCCCGGCCAGCTACAAGATCCCGGCCGTCGCCGACATGCCGCTGGACCTGCGCGTGAAACTGGTGGAAAACCGCAAAAACCCGGAAGACACGGTGTTCCATTCCAAGGCCGTGGGCGAGCCGCCGTTCATGCTCGGGATTGCTTCGTGGTGTGCGATCAAGGACGCCGTGGCGAGCCTGGGTGACTATCGCCATCAGCCGCAGATCGATGCGCCGGCGACGCCGGAGCGCGTGTTGTGGGGGTGTGAGCAGATGCGCCAACTGACTGCCGCAAAAGCTGTGGAAACGGAAACCGAGCTGGCTTCGCTTTAGACCCAGGCGCTGCCATCGCGGGCAAGCCCGGCTCCCACACGTTGATGTGTGAACCCAATCAAATGTGGGAGCTGGCTTGCCCGCGATAGCGGTCGGACTGACAACAGAGATGTTGAGGTAATCATGAACTACTGGATCAGCGCCCTCGCCGACCTGCAGAACCGCGGTGAACCCTGCGTACTGGTGACCATCATCGAAGAGCTCGGCTCCACGCCGCGCAATGCCGGCTCGAAGATGGTCATCAGCGCCGCACAGACCTTCGACACCATCGGCGGCGGCCACCTGGAATACAAGGCGATGCAGATCGCCCGCGATATGCTCGTACGGGGCCAGCAGAACACCCATCTGGAACGCTTCAGTCTGGGTGCAAGCCTCGGCCAGTGCTGCGGTGGCGTGACCGTGCTGCTGTTCGAACCCATGGGCCAGGTGCAGGCGCAGATCGCCGTGTTCGGCGCCGGCCATGTCGGCCGCGCGCTGGTGCCCCTGCTGGCGAGCCTGCCGTGCCGGGTGCGCTGGATCGACTCCCGTGACCAGGAGTTTCCGGAACATATCCCCGAAGGCGTGCGTAAAATCGTCAGCGAAGAGCCGGTCGACGAAATTGCCGACCTGCCGGTGGGCAGTTACTGCATCGTCATGACCCACAATCACGCGCTGGACCTGGAACTGACCGCCGCCCTGCTCAAGCGCAATGACTTCACCTACTTCGGCCTGATCGGTTCGAAGACCAAACGCGTCAAGTTCGAACACCGCCTGCGTGATCGCGGTTTTGATACCGCGCAACTGCAGCGTATGCATTGCCCGATGGGCCTCACCGAGGTGAAGGGCAAATTGCCAGTGGAGATCGCGATCTCCATCGCCGGCGAAATCATCGCCACCTATAACGCCAATTTCGGCCAGCACACTGCGAGCGCCGAACCGATTGCCAAACTGCTGCCGGCCTCGCGCCGCAGCCAAGCTTTGACTTCTTTTGCCAAGAATTGAGATGACCATGCCTTTGACTCGCAAAGCCTACCGTGCCGCCATTCTGCACAGCCTCGCCGACCCCGCTATCGTTGGGATCGAAGCCTCCTACGAGTATTTCGAGGATGGCCTGCTAGTGATTGAAAACGGCCGGATCAGTGCAGTTGGCCATGCCAGCGACGTGCTGCCGACATTGCCCGCCGATATCGAAATCACCCATTACCAGGACGCGCTGATCACCCCGGGCCTGATCGACACCCATATCCACCTGCCGCAGACCGGCATGGTCGGCGCCTATGGCGAGCAATTGCTCGACTGGCTCAACACCTACACGTTCCCGTGCGAAAGCCAGTTCGCCGACAAGGCCCACGCCGAAGAAGTCGCGGATATCTTTATCAAGGAATTGCTGCGCAACGGCACCACCACCGCGCTGGTGTTCGGCAGTGTGCACCCGCAGTCAGTGAATGCGTTTTTCGAAGCCGCCGAGAAACTCGACCTGCGCATGATCGCCGGCAAGGTGATGATGGACCGCAACGCCCCGGACTACCTGACCGACACCGCCGAGTCCGGCTACCAGGAAAGCAAGGCACTGATCGAGCGCTGGCATGGCAAGGGCCGTTTGCACTACGCCGTGACGCCGCGTTTCGCACCGACCAGTACACCGCAACAGCTGACCCTCGCAGGGCAGTTGCTGAGCGAATACCCGGACCTCTACATGCAGACTCACATCAGTGAGAACAAGCAGGAAATCGAGTGGGTGAAGGCGCTGTTCCCAGAGCGCAACGGCTACCTGGATGTGTACGACCATTACAAATTGCTCGGCGAGCGCTCGGTGTTTGCCCACGGCGTGCACTTGTGTGACGACGAATGCGCGCGGCTGGCGGAAACGGGCTCGGCGGTCGCGTTCTGCCCGACCTCGAACCTCTTCCTCGGCAGTGGCCTGTTCAACCTGCCGATGGCGGAGAAGCACAACCTGAATGTGGGCCTGGGCACGGACGTGGGCGGCGGCACCAGCTTCTCGCTGCTGCAGACCTTGAACGAAGCGTACAAGGTCATGCAGTTGCAAGGCGCACGCTTGAGCCCGTTCAAGTCGCTGTACCTGGCCACATTGGGTGGCGCGAAGGCACTGCGCCTGGAAGACAAGATCGGCACGTTGCAGCCCGGCACCGATGCGGATTTCCTGGTGCTGGATTACAACGCCACACCGCTGCTGAGCTATCGCCTGAAGCAGGCCCAGAACATTGCCGAGACGTTGTTTGTGCTGATGACGCTGGGGGATGATCGGACGGTGTTGCAGACGTATGCGGCTGGCCAGCTCGTGCATCAACGCTGATCCTGACCACACCGCAAAACAAATGTGGGAGCGGGCTTGTGTGGGAGCCGGGCTTGCCCGCGATGCAGGCAACCCGGTCTTTGCGTTAGATCGAGGTGATGCTATCGCAGGCAAGCCAGCTCCCACACACGCCGGCGCCCGCCTTTACATCAGAGCTTGACCGAAGAGCGCCCTGGCTTCTTGGTCTGCAACAAATGCGAAAACACCGCATGCAAATCATCCGACGCGCTTTCCTCATCGAGGTTGAGCTTGCTGTCGATGTGGTCCATGTGGTGCATCATCAAGTTCACTGCCAACCCTGCATCGCGCGCTTCGATCGCGTCGATCAACTGCGTGTGCTCATCGTAGGAACAGTGCGAGCGGTTGCCGCTTTCGTACTGGGCGATGATCAACGAGGTCTGGGACACCAGGCTGCGCTGGAAGCTGATCAGTGGCGCATTCTTCGCCGCTTCGGCCAGCTTGAGGTGGAATTCGCCGGAGAGGCGGATGCCGGCACCGCGATCGCCACGAGAGAAGCTGTCGCGCTCGTCGTTGACCATCTGACGCAGCTCGGCCAATTGTTCGGCCGTGGCGTGCTGCACTGCCAGCTCGGTAATGGCTCGCTCCACCAGGCGCCGGGCCAGGAACACCTGGCGCGCTTCTTCGACACTGGGGCTGGCCACCACCGCACCCCGATTGGGCCGCAGCAACACCACGCCTTCATGGGCCAGGCGCGAGAGTGCACGGCGAATGATGGTGCGGCTGACGCCGAAGATTTCGCCCAGTGCCTCTTCACTCAACTTGGTTCCGGGCGCCAGGCGTTGTTCGAGGATCGCTTCGAAGATATGCGCGTAGACGATATCGTCCTGGGTTCCGCTGCGACCGGCCTTGCCGGCTCGCGGTTGTTTCTTGAGAGGTTGCAACTGTTCGTTCATGGGCACTCGGGTTTGGAGAACGGCGGCGAATTAAGGGTAATACGGCAACAGCGGGTCGCTGGCAAGTATCACCTAAAAACAGGGCACATTGTACACAACCCACAGCGCCAACACACTGTACGGCTGTTTGCGGTCGCGGCTGTATTGCAATGAAACGTTACGTTTGAGTTTAGGCTTGAAACCGTGCCGTTACCGGCAAAACCCAGGTAAAAGGATCACCTTTCCATGAACGACGCCACCCAAGCGCCTTTGCGCCCGCTGGCCGACACTTCTGCGTCGGCCGTCGTCGCCGGCTTCATCGCCATGATGACCGGCTACACCAGCTCCCTGGTCCTGATGTTCCAGGCCGGCCAGGCCGCCGGCTTGACCACGGCGCAGATTTCTTCGTGGATATGGGCGATTTCCATTGGCATGGCGGTGTGCAGCATCGGCTTGTCGCTGCGCTATCGCACACCGATCACCATCGCCTGGTCCACCCCCGGCGCCGCGCTGCTGATCACCAGCCTGGGCGGCGTGAGTTATGGCGAAGCCATCGGTGCCTACATCACCTGCGCGGTGCTGGTGACGCTCTGCGGGCTGACGGGCAGCTTCGAAAAGCTCGTCAAGCGCATCCCGGCGTCACTCGCAGCGGCCCTGCTCGCCGGCATCCTGTTCAAGATCGGCAGCGAGATCTTCGTCGCCGCGCAGCACCGCACCGGCCTGGTATTGGGGATGTTTTTCACGTACCTGGTCATCAAGCGCCTGTCGCCACGCTATGCGGTGCTGGCCGCGCTGGTGATCGGCAGCGTGCTTTCCGGGTTGATGGGACTCCTGGATTTCAGCGGCTTTCATCTCGAAGTGGCAACGCCGGTATGGACCACGCCGCACTTCTCGTTGGCGGCGACGATCAGTATCGGCATCCCGCTGTTCGTGGTGGCGATGACCTCGCAGAACATGCCCGGCGTCGCCGTGCTGCGCGCCGACGGCTACAACGTGCCGGCCTCGCCGCTGATCACCGCAACCGGCCTGGCCTCGCTGGTGCTGGCACCGTTCGGTTCCCACGGCATCAACCTGGCGGCGATCAGCGCGGCGATCTGCACCGGGCCGCATGCACACGAAGACCGTAACAAGCGCTATACGGCGGCGGTTTGGTGTGGTGTGTTCTACGGGATTGCCGGGGTATTCGGCGCGACGCTGGCGGCATTGTTTGCAGCCTTGCCCAAGGAGCTGGTGCTGTCGATTGCGGCCCTGGCGCTGTTTGGCTCGATCATCAACGGCTTGAGCATCGCCATGAATGAGCCGAAGGAACGCGAAGCGGCGCTGATCACCTTTATGGTCACCGCGTCGGGGCTGACGTTGTTTTCGATCGGTTCGGCGTTCTGGGGGATTGTCGCGGGGGTGTTGACGCTGCTGATCCTGAATTGGCGCAAGGCCTGATTGCTTAAACGCCAGGAACAAAAAAGCGACCCCGCAGGGTCGCTTTTTTCATGACATCAGACCGCCGGGTTGATCGGCGTTTCTGGATGCCAGGCGTCCAACAGCGCGCTTACTTCAACGCGAGTCAGCTCTGGGCGGGCCTTGAGCCACGCTTCAACGATTGCACGTTGCTCTTCGGTGACCGAACCACGAGTGGCTTTGCACACCAGACCGAAGTCTTCGCCGCCGACGTAGTCCAGGCCATTGCCGTCCATCGCTTCGGTCAGGAATGCGTCGAGGAACGCGTCAACCGCTTCATCATCCAAACCTTCTTTGAAATCCAGGTTCAGTTCGAAACCCAGCTCTTGAAATTCATCAACGCACAGTTTTTTGCGCAGACGCCGGGAACGGTTAGTCGCCATTGGAACAATCCTCATAAGTAATAACGGGCGGCACTTTAGCAGTTTAAGGTGACGATTGCCCGACTCTCTGGGACAGGCGGCAAATTGCCGGTGAAAAAAACGCCGATTACCAGCTATCGTTCAGCTACAACTGGATCCACCTTGGGGCATAATGCCGACACTTTCATGACCATTGAGGGATTTTTCTTATTTACCCCTCGCCTTTTTCACCCTCCTCAGCAGTAGGGTTTTATTTCTTATGATCAAATCGTTGCGTTCAGTAGTGCTTGCCGGTTTTCTTCTGCCACTGGCCTTTTCCACCTCCGCTGCCCCGACCACCAACACCCTGCCCCCGAATGTCCAGCAGGCGCTCGCCAAGGCCAAGCTGCAAAACACCGCGCTGTCCCTGGTGATGATCCCCCTGAACGGCCCGGGCACCCCCACGGTCTTCAACGCCGATGTCTCGGTGAACCCGGCCTCCACCATGAAGCTGGTCACCACCTACGCGGCCCTGGAAATGCTCGGTCCCAACCATCAATGGAAGACCGAGTTCTACACCGACGGCACCCTCAGCGGTGGCGTGCTGCACGGCAACCTGTACCTCAAGGGCGGCGGCGACCCCAAGCTGAACATGGAAAAACTCTGGCTGCTGATGCGCGACCTGCGCGCCAATGGCGTGCAGCAAGTCACCGGCGACCTGGTGCTGGACCGCAGCTTCTTCAACCAGCCGCAATTGCCCGAATTCAATGATGATGGCAACGACGAGAACAAGCCGTTCCTGGTCAAGCCCGACGCCCTGCTGGTCAACCTCAAGGCCCTGCGCTTCGTGACCCGCAACGATTCCGGCCGGGTACTGGTGTCGGTCGAGCCGCCGATTGCCAGCATCCGCATCGACAACCAGGTCAAGGTGTCCAACGCCAAGCAGTGCACCGGTGACGTGCGCTACAACCCGGTTACCGCCGCAGATGGCAGCGTGACGGTCACCGTCAGCGGCCAACTGGCCGACGGCTGCAGCTCGCAGACCTACCTGTCGCTGCTGGACCACGCGACCTACACCGCCGGCGCGGTGCGGGCGATCTGGCAGGAACTGGGCGGCACCATCCAGGGCCGTGATATCCAGGCACCGGTGCCCAAGGATGCCAAGGTCCTCGCCCGTGCGTTTTCGCCGGACCTGGCGGAGATCATCCGCGACATCAACAAATACAGTAACAACACCATGGCCCAGCAGTTGTTCCTGAGCCTGGGCGCGCAGTTTCGCAACGACGCCGACGGCGACGATGCCAAGGCCGCGCAACGCGTCGTGCGCCAATGGCTGGCGAAGAAAGGCATCACTGCGCCGCACCTGGTGATGGAGAACGGTTCCGGCCTGTCGCGGGCCGAACGCGTCAGCGCCCGCGAGATGGCCGCCATGCTGCAAGCCGCGTGGAAAAGTCCCTACGCCGCGGAGTACATCAGCTCGCTGCCGATTGCCGGCACCGACGGCACCATGCGTAAACGCTTGAAGACCACCGCCATGCGCGGCGAAGCCCACGTCAAGACCGGCACCCTGAACACCGTGCGGGCCATCGCCGGCTTCAGCCGCGACAACAACGGCAACACCTGGGCAGTGGTAGCGATCCTCAACGATCCGAAGCCATGGGGCGCTTCGTCGGTGCTGGATCAAGTGCTGCTGGACCTGTATCGCCAGCCGAAACTGGCGGCGCCCGCCCCGGTGCTCTAGACCGCGCAACAAGCGCGTTTGCCCGCGCTCGGACCTATCAGTCGCTGTACCCGGTGGCTGATAGACCGCTGTCGCGGGCGAGCCCGCTGCCACACGTCTCGACTCGATCCCTGCCGGCCTGCTTGGCCACATACACCGCCGAGTCGGCACGCAACAGCAGCCCATCAATACCTTCATCGACCCGCCAACTGGCCACGCCAAAACTGGCGGTGACGATGCCCACCGGCGCCATCGGCGCATTGCGCAGCGATTGCCACAACTCCAGCGCCAGGCTGTAAGCCTGCTCGCCCTGGGTGTTGGGGCACAGCACCATGAACTCCTCGCCCCCCAGGCGGCAGAACACATCGCTGCGGCGCAGGCGCTGGCTGATGCGTTTGCACAATTCCTGCAGCACCCCGTCGCCCACCGCATGCCCATGCTGATCGTTGATGCGCTTGAAGTGGTCGACATCGAGCATGATCACCGACAACGCCCCTGAAGCGCGGTTGAGCCTGACCATCTCGGCCTTGAGGCGATCCTGGAAGTAGCGACGGTTGTGAATCCCGGTAAGGGAATCGGTGATGGACAGCGCGCGCAGTTCCTCTTCTACCCGCTTGAGATCGGAAATATCCGACACGTAGCCATGCCACAGCGTACCGCCGCTGGGTAATTCTTCTGGCGTGGCTTCGCCGCGAATCCAGCGCAGGCCGCGTTGTGGCAACAGCACCCGGTACTCTTCGCGCCAATGGCTCAACTGCAACGCCGACAGGCGAATCGAGGTACGCACGCGCTCCGCATCCAGCGGATGGATCCGCTCGAAGACCTTCGTCGCATCCTGCTGCAACACGCCAGGCTCGATCTCATAGATGTCGCGCATGCCGTCGCTGGCGTAGATGAATTTCCAATTGTCCTGCGGCTCCAGGGTGAACTGGAAGATGCCGCCGGGCACATGCGCGCTGAGCTTCTTGAGCAGCCGGTCGCGCGCAGCGAGTGCCTCATAGGCGCGCTTCTGCTCGGTCACGTCGAGGTAAATGGCCAGGTGGCCGATCCACAGGCCATGGTCATCCAGCAGCACGGTGGCCAACATATTCACGGTCAACGGGCTGCCGTCCTCGCGCAGCAATGTCCACTCGCGGGCTTCGTGCAGGTTGTCGGGGCTTTCCACCAGCATCGCCTGGCTCGCCGGGATGCGCTTGCCCAACGTCACACTCAAACTGCTGGCGCGCGCTTCCAGCTCCGAGGCCAGGTGCAGGCTTTCGAGGGTGTGCGTGCCCATGACCTGGTCGGCCTTGAACCCCAGCATCTGCTCGGCCCCGGCGTTAAAGGTGTTGATCACACCGCGCAGGTCGGTGGCGATGATCGCAACCTGGGTGGCGGCATTCAGCACGCTGCGCAATTGACCGTGGGCCCCGCGCAATTCCTGCTCGCGCTGGCGCAACTGCACGGTACGTTGCTCCACCAGTTTCAACGCGCGCTGGCGCTGGCTCACCAGTACATAGAGCAGGCTGCTGAGCAGCAGGCTGAGCAAGCCGCCCATGCTCAGGATCGTGGTCAGTGAAGAATGGTTGGCCTGGTCGAACACCTGGCTCGGGCGCAGGCTCAAGGCGTACACATGATCGCCCAGGGTCAGGCGGCGCGCGCCGATGAGGTCGCTGTCGCCCACGGCATTCTCGGACTCGAAAAGCACGCGCTTTTGCACATCTGAGGTATCGACAATCTGCATCACCAGATTGTCGCGGTCCGGCTTGGGCAACCCATCGGCGACCAACTGGCGCATGCTGATCACGGCCATTACATAGCCGTAGGGCTCATTCGGCGACTGCCCGGAAGTCGACGGGGTGCTGACCGGCGCCACCAGCAATACCCCGGTTGAGTAGCCCGGTTCTACACCGACCAACTGCATCGGTTGCGACACCGCCAGCTTGCCACTCGATTGCGCACGCTCAAGCGCCGAACGTCGCAACGGTTGGGCCAGCAGGTCAAAACCCAACGGTGCGCCCAACAGGCTTTGAGTCTGGCTGTAGAGCACCGGCACGTATTCGTCGCGCTCGGGCGCCGGGGCCAACTCGCCGGCCGAATTCAACTCACGGATAACAAACGGGGTACCGCGCAGGCGCGACACCTCTTGTTCAAATTGCCGGCGCTGCTTGCGAAATACCCGCGGCGCCCAGGAATAGGCACGGGCGCGCAACAACAAGGGCTGGGCGAAACCATCGAACTCATCGCGGGACACATCATCGGAATTGACGAAGAACCGCCGCAGGCTGTTCAGGCGCTGCTCCTGGTCTTCGAAGCGCTCCTGCAGACGGGTATACCGTTCGTTGACCAGCAACTGAAAGCGCTGGCGCACCTGTTGCTGATAGAGATCGGAGGCAGCCCAGGCGACGATTGCGGTCAGCGCGAACCCTGCCAATAACACCACCAACGCCACCAGCCAAGCCGATGCCTGCTCACTGATAAAGCCTAGGATTTTCGGGCGGACGGCGTTCAACGGCATAGGCAACACTCACAACGCCAGTGTGCGGGGGTGTCACTTTGGCTAGGCGTTAAGTTATAGCTATGGGACCGGTATTTGACCAGCATAAAAAAGCCGTAAGTCCTGAATATTCAAGGCTTGCGGCTTTTTGGTGCAACCATCAGCGAGCGGTGATTTTCCACGCCCGATGGATCTTCGCATTACGCGCAAAATCCGGGTCGATGGTCTTGTCGCTGATTTCCTCGACCGCGTAGCGCTCGCTGAGGTTGTCCTCGAGCTGGAACTTGCGGAAGTTGTTCGAGAAGTACAGCACGCCACCCGGTGCCAGGCGGGCCATGGCCAGGTCGAGCAACTGCACGTGGTCACGCTGCACGTCGAAGATGCCTTCCATGCGCTTGGAGTTGGAGAAGGTCGGCGGGTCGATGAAGATCAGGTCGAACTCATCGCGGCTGGCCTCCAGCCACGCCATCACATCACCCTGCTCCAGGCGGTTCTTGTCGGAGAAACCATTGAGCGAGAAATTGCGACGAGCCCAATCCAGGTAGGTCTTGGACAGGTCGACGCTGGTAGTGCTGCGCGCGCCGCCCTTGGCAGCATGCACACTGGCGGTGGCGGTGTAGCAGTACAGATTGAGGAAGCGCTTGCCGGCCGCTTCCTTCTGGATGCGCATGCGCATCGGGCGGTGGTCGAGGAACAGGCCGGTGTCCAGGTAGTCGGTGAGGTTGACCAGCAGCTTCACGCCGCCTTCGCTGACCTCGGTGAACTTGCCCTGGGCGCTTTGGCGCTCGTACTGCTTGGTGCCGCTCTGACGCTCGCGACGCTTGACCACCACGCGGCTCTTGTCGATGTTCAGCGCCTGGGGAATCGCGGCCAGGGCATCGAACATGCGCGCCGAGGCTTTTTCCGGGTCGATGGACTTCGGCGCAGCGTATTCCTGCACGTGCACCCAATCGTGGTACAGGTCGATGGCCATCGAGTATTCCGGCATGTCGGCGTCGTACACCCGATAGCAATCCACGCCTTCACGCTTGGCCCACTTGCCCAGCAGCTTGAGGTTTTTCTGCAGGCGGTTGGCGAACATCTGCCCGCCTTCGCTCAGGCGCGCCTGCTCGACCACGGGGGTCGGGGCCGGCTTGATCGGGTTACCGTTCTTGTTGTACTGGCGCTCTTGCGGCTCGGCCGGGGCCTGGTCGTAGGCGGCTTGCTCACGCTCGGCCTGGCGCTGTTCCGGGGTACGGCGCTCGCCAGTGACGAACTGATCCGGATTGACTTTGATCAGCAGCAATTTGCACGGCAAGGCGCCGTTCCAGAACGAGTACTGCTTGTGGCTGCGGATGCCCATGCGCTTGCCGAGGTCCGGCGCGCCGGTGAACACTGCCGCCTCCCACCCCATGCACGCCTGGCGCAGACGCTCGCCGAGGTTCTGGTAGAGGTACAACAGGCTGGCTTCGTCACCCAGGCGCTCGCCGTACGGCGGGTTGCAGATCACCAGGCCTTTCTGGTGCTGGTCCGGACGCGGCTCGAAGGTGCCGACTTCGCCCTGGTACACCTTGATCCAGTGGCTGAGACCGGCGCGCTCGATGTTGTTGCGCGCAGGCTGGATCAGGCGTGGGTCGGCTTCATAGCCACGCACCCACAACGGCGGCTTGTTCATGCCGATGGCCGCACGTTCGGCAGCTTCGGCGTGCAGTTTTTTCCACAGCGCCGGGACGTGACCGAGCCAGGTGGTGAAACCCCACAGCTCGCGGTTCAGGTTCGGCGCCATGTCGGCGGCGATCATTGCGCCTTCCACCAGGAAGGTACCTACGCCGCACATCGGGTCCGTCAACGCGCCGCCTTCGGCAGCAATACGCGGCCAGCCTGCACGGATCAGGATCGCAGCGGCCAGGTTTTCCTTCAACGGCGCGGCGCCCTGCTGCAGGCGATAGCCGCGCTGGTGCAAGCTGTGGCCGGAGAGGTCGAGGGACAGGATGGCTTCGCCACGGTCCAGGCGCAGGTGGATGCGCAGGTCCGGGTTGATCTTATCGATGGACGGACGCTCGCCGGTCGGGGTGCGCAGCTTGTCGACGATCGCATCCTTGACCTTGAGTGCGCCGAAGTGCGTGTTGTCGATGCCCGAGCCGTGACCGCTGAACTCCACGGCCAGGGTGCCGTCCGGGACCATGTGGTCGGCCCATTCGATATCCAGCACGCCGTGGTAGAGGTCTTCGGCGTCCTTCATCGGGAAGCGCTTGAGCACCAGCAGCACGCGGTTAGCGAGGCGCGACCAGAGGCACAGGCGGTAGGCGGTTTCCATGTCGGCCATGCCGCGCACGGCCGAGGTGTGCTCGCGGGCTTCCTCAAGGCCAAGCCCGACGGCTTCCTCGATCAGCAGGCCTTCGAGGCCCTTGGGGCAAGTGAGGAAGAGTTCAAAACGGTCCGACATGGGCATTCCAGGCTTTTCAGCAATTAATGAACGGGCGACGCATCGCCGGTTCGGTTTTCAATCAAGCACTTTTCTTGAAGAGTGCTCGCGTGGCACGAATGTGCCGTCCCACCCCGTCTGACGGGCGCTTGAGCCTTTATCGACGGGGCAGAGAGAAGTTTCCAAACAACAAAGCAGTAACAAAAAGAAATATTCCGACCCTTCGTCGAATAATAACCGACTGCAACGAGCGGGCATTCTCACTAAAGGATTAAACCTGTCCTCTTTGCAGGGTGCATCATAGCTGGCTTTGCCGAATAAATGGGGCGAAAAGCCATCCCAGCTTATGGCTATAGCATCGTTATCGTTACGTGCTTATGACAAAACGATCATTGAATCCATGTGACCTATTGGTTAGAACTCAACACAGGTTGGCGCCGTAACGACGCCGACACATAGGCTCGCCACGCCGGCAGCGAGCCCACCAACGGCAGAAAAACTCTGCCCGGCCTCGGACGAGGCCGAAGGATATCTAGACAGTCAACAAGTGAGGGAAACACCCTATGAGAAGACTTAAGCGTGATCCGTTGGAAAGAGCATTTTTACGCGGATATCAATATGGCGTTCATGGCAAATCCCGTGAGCTTTGCCCATTTACTCTACCGTCGGTACGCCAAGCCTGGATCAACGGCTGGCGAGAAGGACGTGGCGACAACTGGGACGGTATGACTGGCACTGCGGGCATCCACAGACTCAACGAACTTCACGCCGTCGGCTAATCAAGGGCTTTTAATTCCGACATCACCACGAATACGCAACGACTTAACCACGCACGCCCTATCCAGGCGGCGGGCTTCGGCCCAGGGGGCTCCTTTTGAGGAGCCCTTTTTTATTGTCTCGAATAGGCTTGCCGCGTGTTGGGTTGCGCGGCAGGCCCGGACACCGGGCGCTGCATCTCTGGGCTTATTGGGGCTGCTGCGCAGCCCAACGCGGGGCAAGCCCGCTCGCCACAATGGCGTCCACCGACTCACGGATCAGCGCCGGGCCTTTATAGATGAAGCCCGAGTAGAGTTGCACCAGGCTTGCGCCGGCGGCGATTTTCTCGGCCGCGTGTTTGCCTTCGGTAATACCGCCTACCGCGATGATCGGCAGCCGCCCTGCCAGCTCGGCAGCCAGCACCTTGACGATGTGCGTGCTCTTGTCACGCACCGGCGCGCCCGACAAGCCACCCGCCTCATCCCCATGGGCCAGGCCTTCGACACCGACACGGCTCAAGGTGGTGTTGGTCGCGATTACCGCGTCCATGCCTGAATCAACCAGGGCCTGGGCCACCAGCACGGTTTCTTCATCGCTCATGTCCGGGGCAATCTTGATTGCCAACGGCACGCGCTTGCCATGACGCACGGCCAGGTCTTCCTGGCGCTGACGCAGGGCTTCGAGCAATTGCTTGAGCGAGTCACCAAACTGCAGGCTGCGCAGGCCCGGGGTGTTGGGCGAGCTGACGTTGACGGTGACATAGCTGGCGTGGGCGTAGACCTTGTCCAGGCAGATCAGGTAATCATCGACCGCGCGTTCTACCGGGGTATCGAAGTTCTTGCCGATATTGATCCCCAGGATGCCCTTGTACTTCGCCGCTTGAACTCGCGACAACAGATGATCGACACCGAGGTTGTTGAAACCCATGCGGTTGATGATCGCCTCGGCTTCCGGCAGGCGGAAAATTCGGGGCTTGGGGTTACCTGGCTGTGGCCGTGGGGTCACAGTGCCGATTTCGACAAAGCCGAAACCCAACTGCGCAAAGCCATCGATGGCGGCGCCGTTCTTGTCCAGGCCAGCAGCCAAGCCGACCGGGTTGGGGAACTCCAGGCCCATCACCGAGACCGGCATTTTCGCCGGAGCCTTGCATACCAGGCCATTGAGCCCCAGACGCCCACCGGCACCGATCAAGTCCAGCGACAGATCGTGGGAGGTTTCCGGGGAGAGTTTGAACAACAGCTGGCGGGCCAGGGTATACATGGGCGGGCTAGACTCGGATGGCGGCGAAAGGTGGCGCCGATTATAGCCGGGGTGACGGGCTACACGCGAGGCATGCCGCCCAAACATCAATAGCGCTGCGTGACCAGGGCTTCATAACGCGTCCAGATTTTTTCCGCATAGCGCAGGCGCAATGCCTCGCGCTGCGGCCCGGGCCCGGGTCCCACGTTGTAGGAACCCACGGCTGTCCAGTTGTAGCCAAAGCGCTGGATAAACTCGGCAAGAATCGAAGCCCCCACCTCGACTGACAGGCACGGCTCACTCAGCAAGCGCTCCTCGGTAATCCCCTGTTTGAGCAAGCGAGGCAAATGGATGCTGCTGATCTGCATCAGCCCGATATCCCGAGTTCCATTACGGTTGGCAGGGCTGATCACGTCCGCACGGTAACCCGATTCCACGTCGGCGATAGCCTGCAGCAATTCCGGCTCGATACCATAACGACTGGCCGTTTCTTCCCAGCAATAGGCGAGGGCCCGATGGCTGCTCATCAACACGCCGAGCAACAAGCCCTTGATACACAACCTAAGCATGTTTTATTCGCTCATGCCCTGACTGCACATGCCTGACTTGACCGCAAACCGCGCACACCTGCTCCATCCCACCTGGAGCTTGCACCTCAAGCCTGACCGGACAGGTGAAGCGGTACCCTCGACCGTAGATCGTCTTGATGAACCCCTTGTCGGTCCCCAGGTATTTACGCAGTGAATAAATGCAGCGGGTCAGCGACTCCTCGGCCACCTCTCCCTGGGGCCATGCGAGTTCCAACAAGCGATCCTTGGTCATCAACACGCCGCCGGAAGCCAGCAGCAGGCGCAAAACGTGCCACTCCTTTGGCGGCAACTGAACATCCGCGTGCTCGCCAGTCAGACGACCATCGCCGTGCAGGGTCCATTGAGCGAAAACCAGGGGAGTCCTCGTCAATTGATTACCCACGACGGCCATACCTACCTCGGCATTCAACAGCTGACATTCAAGTCCCTATTTCCAGTAATGGCGCCTACGCCCACGGCACGACTATAAAAACCTGACTCACGGCTCACGCTAGGAAAAAGCCCGTACATTCCGCGATTTTCGTAACCTTCATGTCAGACATTTCTCTATCCAGCCCAACCAGGCGCCCATTCCTGGTACACCTCATGCAGCTCCACCCCTAACCTGTCCTCCAATTGCACCAATTCGCCCAAGGCCAGTAACTGGCCGTTAACCCGTACTTCCACGCAGTGAATGATCTCGGGCGCCAAGGGCAACACCTTCCCTGGGGCGAACGCTGCCACGCGCCTGCGGCTGATCAGTTGTTCCTGCAGTAGGATTTCCAGATGCATGGGGTAACGCCTTATTCATGGTGAGATATCACGCCCCGGGTGCACAAAAGCACGTTGCACACGCTCGTATTGCGACGCCGTCAACGGAGGTGGCCCGACACCCCCTGCCAGCGTCTTCACCTCGCTGCCCACGGCCTGCGCCTGAATGACAAACAGGCGTACTTCGGCCCTGCGCATCGGCCCCGTACCGCGCCCCTGCTCCCCGGTATCGCGGCGAAACACGCCCAGCCACAACCGTTTGCCTGGCTCGACACGCACCACACTGCCCACGCCCACTTGTCCGACCGCAGTGGGCCTGGCGTGCCGTCCGGCTTCGGTCATCGGGCGGCCGTCCTCAATGTCGATGAGCATCTCGATCTGGTTGGCCTCGGCAAAACGTGGCAAGACACTGACCTGGGTGGCGTAACGCACCGGTTTCCAGCTCGCCTCTTCCTCACCGGGGGCCGGCAGGTAGAACGTGTAGTTGTCCTGGAACACTGCCGGCACATTCTCCTGGGTCATCATCACCGGCAACGTCACCACCCTCGCCCGTCGTTTACGCTCCAGCGCCGCGATGTGCGCCATCAAGCGGTTATCATCCGAAGGCTTCAGGAGTTGAGTGGTCATTGGCCTGGCGTTGTCATCCCCGGCCAGGCCGAGCTTTTTCAATTCATCCTGGTCGACGTCCACCAGCCACAGCGAAACCTCGATCGACCGCTTGGGCAGGTCCAGCTCCGCCACCAGTGCCTGGATGAAGCTCACCTGCGCAGGCTTGCCCTTGATCAGCAGGCTGTTGGTATCCGGGTACGCGATGACGGCAAGGCTCTTGTCTGCCAGTGCCCCCTTCAGCTCACTGGACAGCACGGACTCGATCATCGACGCCATCCCCGGCACGGTGACGGGCCGGTCGCTGGAGCCGTACTGCCGGTCCGCCACCGCACTGTTGAGCACCTGGACCACGCCGAATGCCTGGGTCCCCATACGCAGGTCAGCCCTTTGCCGATCCATCATCCGGGCCAGGTGCAGCACCTGGTCGACATAGCTCGGCGGCCCGGACACATAGAATGTCCGCCCACCACTCGCGCGCAGCGGATAGCGTGACTCGTCGAGACCCGAGCGGCGCATCAGGGCGCGCAGCCTGTCGATGGAAATGTGCCGTAACGTCACCGCGGAGCTTTTGGCCTCGCCAGCGTCATAGACGTACAGCACTTGCCCGTCGCTGTACCAGATCAGACCCTGCTGCAACGCAAGCGCCTCCAGGGTCTGCTGGGGTACATCCAGGTCGAGCACCCCGCTGAAACGTTTGCGCGCGACCTCGCGGCTGACGACGATGGGCAGGCCCAAAGGCAACGACAGCGCGGTAAACACGGTATGCAGGCTGTCGTCCTGCGCCTGGTAGTGCTCGCCACAGGCAACCACGTTGGCCAGCATCAGTGCGGCCAACAGGAGCCAGCGGCAACACCGTAGGCGTGGGATCGTTGCGGGAAAGTCAGCGTGCACCGTGGGGTTTCCTGGGTGGGCCTGGCATTGAGATTGCGGCCATACTGAAAGCCAGGCCGGTTTCAATCTTGATGGAAAGTTGACGGCAGACTGCGCCTGCCAGCCCGTGGCATGTGCCTTGCTTGGAACTCTGTATCAGAGCGCACACCAATGGTGGAGTGTGCTTACGGACAAAGGCGTCGTTACCCGCAATGGCTTGCAGCGCCATCTGAGGGAACGGCGCTTTTTTGTGAACGAAAAGGTAGGTGTTGATGAACGATTCGGTAGGCAGCAGCCCGGCGAGCGACCCGCTGGCCTGGGTCAACGGCAGCGATGCCCCGGAAAAAAGCAGCCTCGACCTGGGCTTCATGGCCTTGAGCGATTGCGCATCGCTGGTGGTGGCTGCCACCCAGGGCTTCGCTCAACCTTACGGACTGACCCTGAACCTCAAGCGCCAAAGCTCGTGGGCCAACCTGCGCGACAAACTGGTCAGTGGTGAACTGGATGCCGCCCACAGCCTTTATGGGCTGATCTATGCAGTGCACCTGGGCATCGGCGGCGTCGCGCCCACCGACATGGCGGTGCTGATGGGGCTCAACCAGAACGGCCAGAGCATTAACCTGTCCCACGGCTTGCAGCAGCAAGGCGTGATCACTCCTGAAGCGCTCGACCGCCACGTGCACCAAAGCCGAACAAAACTCACCTTCGCCCAGACTTTTCCTACCGGCACCCACGCCATGTGGCTGTATTACTGGCTGGCAAGCCAGGGCATTCATCCATTGCAGGACGTGGACAGCGTCGTGGTTCCTCCCCCGCAAATGGTTGCGCACCTGCAGGCGGGACGCATCGACGGCTTCTGCGTCGGCGAGCCCTGGTGCGCCAGCGCGGTCAAGCAGAACCAGGGGTTCACCCTGGCGACGACCCAGGCGATCTGGCCGAACCATCCGGAAAAGGTTCTCGGCTGCACCCAGGCCTTTGTCGATCAGTACCCCAACACCGCCCGCGTATTGGTGATGGCGATCCTGGAGGCCAGCCGTTTTATCGAGCAGAACAACGAAAACCGCCGCTCCACCGCGCAGTTGCTCAGCGGCCGCGAGTACCTTGATGCGCCACTCGACTGCATCGAACCGCGCCTGCTGGGCGCCTATGACGACGGCCTGGGCAACCAGTGGCAAGACCCCCACGCCCTGCGTTTTTTTGCCGGTGGCGAGGTCAACCTGCCCTACCTCTGCGATGGCATGTGGTTCATGACCCAGTTCCGGCGCTGGGGCCTGCTACGCGAAGATCCCGACTACCTGGGCGTGGCCCGCCAGGTGCAGCAACTGGCGCTGTATCGCCAGGCCGCCGATGCCTTGGGTATCACTGATAACGGCCAAGACATGCGCAGCAGCCAACTGATCGACGGCAAAGTCTGGGACGGCTCCGACCCCGCGGGCTACGCGCGCAGCTTTCGCCTGCACGCCATGGCTGATCATGCCAGCCGCCATGCCTTGCGCTGAGAGGAGGCCCCCAATGCTGCGAATCCTGTTGATCAACGACACCCCGCGCAAGGTCGGCCGCCTCAGGGCGGCGCTGATCGAAGCCGGTTTTGAGGTGATCGATGAATCGGGCCTGACCATCGACCTGCCGGCGCGCGTCGAAACGGTGCGCCCGGACGTGATCCTGATCGATACCGAGTCGCCGGGCCGCGATGTGATGGAGCAAGTGGTGCTGGTCAGTCGCGACCAGCCCAGGCCGATCGTGATGTTCACCGACGAGCACGACCCGAATGTGATGCGCCAGGCGATCAAGTCCGGGGTCAGCGCCTACATCGTCGAAGGTATCCAGGCCCAGCGCCTGCAGCCGATCCTCGACGTGGCCATGGCGCGTTTCGAAAGCGACCAGGCCTTGCGCGCCCAGCTGCAGGCGCGTGACCAGCAATTGGCCGAGCGCAAGCGCATCGAGCTGGCCAAGGGCATGCTGATGAAAATGAAGGCGTGCAATGAAGAAGAGGCCTACACCTTGATGCGCCGCCAGGCCATGAGCCGCCAGCAGAAGCTGATTCAGGTGGCAGAGCAGATTATCGCCATGAACGAGCTGCTCGGCTGATGTGGCGCAGCTCTTGCTAAAGAATCATCACAGGTAGCCAACGGCGGTTGCCCCTCCACGACAAAGACGTCGCACACCCGGTTTGCCCTCGCGAACCCGGTGGCGGCGTTTTTTCGTTTTGTCCCCCTTTTCCGGGGCAAGGTGGGGCGGCCCTAGCCGGCTGTTCCATCACCAGGCCTTTTTACAAGACTTCCAACCGTTGAGGTGCGTGATGAAATCAAGCTTCTGGAAATCCGGGCACACCCCGACCCTGTTTGCCGCGTTCCTGTATTTCGACCTGAGCTTCATGGTCTGGTACCTCCTGGGTCCACTGGCGGTGCAAATTGCAGCCGACCTGCACCTGACCACTCAACAACGCGGCCTGGTCGTCGCGACTCCGATCCTCGCGGGCGCAGTACTGCGCTTCCTGATGGGCATGCTGGCCGACAAGCTGTCGCCCAAGACCGCCGGACTGATCGGCCAGGTGATTGTGATTGCCGCGTTGTTTGGCGCCTGGAAACTCGGCATCCACAGTTACGAGCAAGCGTTGCTGCTTGGGGTGTTCCTCGGCATGGCTGGCGCATCGTTCGCCGTGGCGCTGCCGTTGGCGTCGCAGTGGTATCCGGCTGAACACCAGGGCAAGGCTATGGGCATTGCCGGTGCCGGCAACTCGGGCACGGTGTTCGCCGCCTTGCTCGCCCCGGTGCTGGCAGCCGCGTTTGGCTGGAGCAACGTGTTCGGTTTTGCCTTGATTCCACTGGTGCTGACCCTGGTGGTCTTCGCCTGGCTGGCGCGCAATGCGCCGCAGCGGCCGCAAGCCAAATCCATGGCTGACTATTTCAAGGCACTTGGCGACCGCGACAGCTGGTGGTTCATGTTCTTCTACAGCGTGACCTTTGGCGGCTTCATCGGCCTGGCCAGCGCCCTGCCCGGCTACTTCAACGACCAGTATGGCCTGAGCCCGGTAACGGCCGGCTACTACACCGCGGCCTGCGTGTTCGGCGGCAGCCTGATGCGCCCGTTGGGCGGCGCCCTGGCGGATCGCTTCGGTGGAATCCGCACCCTGCTGGGCATGTACAGCGTGGCGGCGATCTGCATCGCGGCGGTCGGCTTCAACTTGCCCAGTTCCTACGCGGCGCTGGCCTTGTTTGTCTGCACCATGCTTGGACTGGGCGCCGGAAATGGCGCGGTATTCCAACTGGTGCCGCAACGTTTCCGGCGCGAAATCGGCGTGATGACCGGCCTGATCGGCATGGCCGGCGGCATCGGCGGTTTCGCCCTGGCCGCGGGCATGGGTGCAATCAAGCAAAGCACCGGCAGCTATCAGATGGCCTTGTGGTTGTTCGCCAGCCTGGGTGTGCTGGCCTGGTTCGGCCTGCACGGCGTCAAGCGGCGCTGGAGAACCACCTGGGGTTCGGCCGCCGTGACCGCCGCACGCGTCTGATGAGCCTGCGACTGAGCGTCGCCCACGCCAGCGTCATCGGCCCTCGGGCGGAAAACCAGGACGCCCTGCGCGTCGTCACCCCCGTGGCGGAACTGGCGGCGAGCAAAGGCTACCTGTGTGCCATCGCCGACGGGGTGAGCCAGTGCGCCGATGGCGGCCTGGCCGCGCGCTCGACCGTGCAGGCCCTGGCCCTGGACTACTACGCCACGCCGCCGACCTGGGGCGTGGCTCAGTCTCTGGAGCGCTTACTGTTGGCGCAGAACCGCTGGCTACAGGCCAATGGCGGTGGCCAGCCCTTGCTCACGACCCTCAGCGCCCTGGTGTTTCGCGGGCAACGTTTTACCCTGGCCCATGTCGGCGATTGCCGGGTCTACCGCTGGCTGGACGGCGAGTTGCAGCGCATCAGCGAAGACCACGTCTGGGAGCAGCCGGGTATGCAGCATGTGCTCAAGCGTGCGCTGGGCCTGGATCAACACCTGGTGGTGGACTTCCTGGACGGCCAATTGCGCGAAGGCGAGTGCTTTTTGCTGCTCAGCGACGGCGTATGGGCAACCCTGGGCGATCACAGCATCCGTGCGATCCTGCGCGAACAAACCGACCTGGACTGGGCGGTCAACACGCTGGTGAATACTGCGCACCTGGCCGGCAGCCAGGACAATGCCAGCGCCCTGCTGGTGCGCATCGACACCCTCGGCGCAGCCACCCTCGGCGATGCGCTGGTGCAGTTGCAGCAATGGCCACTGCCCCCGCCCTTGAAAGCCGGGCAGCAGTTCGAGGGCTGGCAAGTGGAAAGCGTGCTCGCGCACAGCCGACAATCCGTGCTGTACCGTGTGCGCGATGCGCAGCAGCAACCCTGGCTGCTGAAAACCCTGCCACTGAATCGCGACGATGACCACGACGCCGGACAGGCACTGTTATCCGAGGAGTGGTTTTTGCGCCGCGTGGCCGGTCGCGCATTTCCTGAAGTGCACGCCGCCAGCGCGCGTCAGCATCTGTATTACGTCATGCGCGAATACCCGGGACACACCCTGGCCGAACTGTTCAAGCAACATGGCCCATTGCCATTGGCGCAGTGGCAATCGGTGGCCGAACGCTTGCTGCGCGCGGTAGGCATGCTGCACCGGCGACAGATCCTGCACCGCGACATCAAGCCGGAAAACCTGCTGCTGGGCGACGACGGTGAGCTGCGCGTGCTGGATTTCGGCCTGGCCTACTGCCCGGGACTCTCGGAAGATCGTGCTCACGCACTGCCAGGCACCCCGAGTTTCATCGCCCCCGAGGCATTTAATGGTGAGCGCCCTACGGCTCAACAGGATTTATACAGCGTCGGTGTGTGCCTGTATTACCTGCTGACCGGGCATTATCCCTACGGTGAAATCGAAGCCTTCCAAAGGCCCCGATTCAATCAGGCGGTCAGCGCCAGCCGCTATCGCCCCGATCTGCCGGACTGGCTGCCCCTCAGCCTGGAGCGAGCCGTGGCCGCCCAGCCTGCGCAACGTTATGAAACCGCCGAGGAATGGCTGTTGACGCTGGAACAGGCCGATCGCCGCGAGCTGAGTATTCGCCCCAGGCCGCTATTGGAGCGCGAACCACTGAAGGTCTGGCGGACGTTGGCGCTGCTGTCGCTGCTGATCAACCTGGTGCTGCTGTATGGAATTTTTCACGGCTGATGCCAAATCGCAGGCGAAAAAAAGCCCGGCCTAAGCCGGGCTTTTTTCTACCACTCAGTAATTACTGAGCTTGAGCTTCAACCGACGCTTCTACGCGACGGTTAACAGCACGACCAGCTTCAGTTGCGTTGTCAGCAACTGGGCGGGATTCGCCGTAACCTACTGCGGTGATGCGGCTAGGAGCCACGCCGTCTTTAACCAGGACTTGCTTAACAGCGTCAGCACGACGCTGGGACAGCTTCTGGTTGTAGGCGTCTGGACCTACGGAGTCAGTGTGACCAGCAACTTCTACGTTGGTAGCTGGGTACTGAGCCATGAAGTCGGCCAGGTTTTTCACGTCGCCGTAGCTGTTAGGCTTAACAACGGACTTGTCGAAGTCGAACTTGACGTCCAGCTCAACACGAACAACCTGAGCAACTGGAGCTTCTGGCTCTGGAGTTGGCTCTGGAGCTGGAGCTGGGGTAGGAGCTGGAGCGACTGCGCCAGCGTTACCGCCGAAGTTTACGCCCAGGCCAACCAGTGCGGAGTAGTCCCACTTGCCGTTGTCCAGACCGTAGTCAGCTTCAACACCGGCACGAGCGTACAGGTTGTTGGTGAAGTAGTACTTCACGCCAGTACCAACGGTAGCGAAAGTAGTCTGGTCGCGACCGCTGTGGCCGTCAGCCTGAACGTTGGTACGGCTCTGGTGACCGAAACCGCCTTCTACGTATGGACGCAGGCTGTCTACGCCAGCTTGACCGAAGTGATACTGGGCAACCAGGCTGCCGGTATCGCCTTTGATCTTCTGGTTACCAGTACCGTCGTTCGAACGGGTGTGGTTGGTCTTGTCGTAGGACAGGTTCAAGGACAGGTCGTCGGTCAGGAAGTAACCGATGCGAGCGCCAGGATTGAAGCCGTCTTCGATGTGCTTGACGCTATCGTTGTACTGCTTCTTGTAGAACAGCTCGCCTTCAACTGCGCCTTGGCCTTGTGCCAGAACGCCGAAAGAAGTAGCGGCAATAAGAGAACCAATGGCCAAGCCCAAGGTGTTTTTCAGTTTCATCCGTTAAATCCCCATCTGGTGATTGTAAAGCAGTCCCACAAACCGGGGGACAACTCGGCGACAAGTCTAACAGAACTTGCCTACACGTAAGAGATATTTGCCACGCACTAAGTTTCAGTCTCGCCCGCAAATTTCTCACGTAATTTATCTAGAGCACGTTTGTAACGCATTTTTGTAGCACTCAAACCCATATGCATGATGTCGGCGATTTCCTGAAACTCCAGCTCTGCGACAAATCGTAGCACCAGAATTTCACGGTCAATCGGGTTCACATGCACCAACCAGCGATCGAGTCCGCCCTTCTCCTCGGGTGCCGGCGCCTTTTCTTCAGACGCTTCCTCAAGGGGGTCCAGACTCAAGGCGTCCATCAAGCGACGCTTTCGCCGTTCCTTCCGATACTGCGTGATGCACTCGTTGTACGTGATGCTGTATAGCCATGTCTTGAACTTCGATTTGCCCTCGAAGTTCTTCAGGCCGTACAGCACCTTGAGCATCACTTCCTGACAGACATCATCCGCATCTCTATCGTTCCCTAAATACCTTGAACAAACGTTGAACAAAGTGCGTTGATATCTGCGCATCAATTCTTCGTACGCGCGAGTTACGTGAAACAGCTCCGTGTGCGAGCGCGCGACCAACTCCTCATCAGAGAGCTCACGGGGGTCATAGCGCGTGGACAGCGTTTGGGCTTTATTCAAAACAAGTCGTGCCGACAGTCAGGTCAATGTCCGCCACAGCCCGGTCAGCCGGGTTTGCGGCGGCGTACATTAGCAGGGTTTGCCGGATTAGCGGCTACTGACCTGCTGCTCCAGGAGAATCCGATTGGACAGCGACACCAGGTCGCCGTCATCGGTCAGCACTGTCGTCTTGACTGTGCCGATCTCCTCGATTTGCCCTTCGACCTCGCCTACACGCACCTGTTGCCCTACCTGATACAACTCACGCACATAGATTCCCGCAAGAATCTGCCCGGCAATTTCCCGGCTTCCCAACCCCATGGCCAGCGCAACGGCCAGACCAACGGTAATCAAAACAATCACAATCACGTGGTTGAGCAGGTCAGTCTTGACCTCCAACTGGCTGATCGCGACCGAAATACTGATGATGATCACCAGCCCCTGGGCGATACGCCCCAGGCCAGCAGCATAGTCCAACCCCACACCTTCGGCGGCGCCGCGCACCAGCCCATTGGCCAGTTGCGCCAGCAAAACACCTACCAGCAGAACCAGCGCGCCGCCGAAAACCTTCGGCAAATACAGCGCCAGCATGTCGAGCGTAGCTGAAACTCGCTCAAGTCCAAGTGATTGGGCCGCAGAAACCAGAAAAATCAGTAAAACGAACCAATAGACGATCTTGCCAATCAGGGTAGAGATCGGCACCTGCAGCCCGGCACGGCCCAACAGCTTGGTCAGGCCGGTACCTGCCATCAAGCGATCCAGGCCCAATTTCGCAAGCAATTTGGACAGCAGGGTGTCGAGCAGCTTGGCCACGACAAAGCCCAGCAATACCAGGACCAAGGCACCAAACAGGTTGGGAATGAAATTCGCCACCTTGGTCCACAATGCGGTCATCGCGGTGACCAGGCTCTGGGTCCAGAGATCAAGTTCCATATTCAATCAGCCTTATCAGCAGTGCGAGCAAGAGGTTTACGACGGGAAACCGGTGATACGTGGGCCGAACCGTTGTTCAGGGCCATCATCAACGCCGGCAGCCAACGGCCGAGCAGACCGAACAAGTCCCCCGCCCCCACCTGACGGTTGGCGGTTTTCAACACGCGGCCCAGGCAGGCGTCGTCGTCACGGTTGGACGGCGACGCATTGAGCATGTCACGCAAAGACTGTTCGAACGGATCGTGCATAAAGACCTCTCGCAAGTGTTTTAAAAGACGAGGGTAAAATTCTTGGGGTCACATAGGACCCTTCCTACGTTCAGGTCATATTCAGCTCAAACCCAGCGCAATCGTCGAAATAGCCACCATTGTCCGAGCGCGACCGACACCATCAACAGGCACGCAATCACGAATCCATAGGGGCTGGCGGAGAACGGTATCCCGCCCACATTTATACCCAACAAACCGGTCAGGAAACTCATCGGCAGGAAGATCCCGGTGATGATCCCGAAGCGATACATGGTGCGGTTCATGCGTACGCTCAAGCGCCGGTCTTCGGTCTCAAGCACAAGCCCCACGCGCTCCCGGGTCAATTCGAGCTCTTCCAGGTAGCGGGTCAGGCTGTTGTTCAATTCGTTCCAGTAGTCGGCATCGTCATCACAAAACCACGGCAACCTGATCCGCGTAAGCTGGGCAAAAATTTCCCGCTGCGGCGACAGGAATCGCTTGAGCCCGGCCGCTCGGCGGCGGATCTGCAAGACGCTGCCATGCTCCGGCGTGTACCGTTCGTCGGCATCGAGTTTTTCTTCCTCTACGTCGACGATTTCAGACAGGTCGGTGACCAGATCCTGCACTTTATGGGTCAGGTACTGGGCCATATAAAGGATGAGTTCCGAAGCCGTCTTCGGCCCTTTGCCCTCCGCCAGTTGCACCAACAGCTCATCGGTGGCGCGCAGTGGGCGCAAGCGCAACGAAATCACCCGACTGGCGGCCGCAAAGATGCGCACCGACACCATGTCTTCTGGCTCAGCCCCCGGGTTGAGGTTGATCCCGCGCAGGAACAGCAGCAATTCCGAGTCCGGCAGCGGCAACAGGCGCGGGCGGGTGTTCTCCTCCAGCAACAGGTCACAGGCAAACTCGCTCAAGCCGCTGGATTTGCGCAGCCAGGTCTGGGTTTGCGGGTGACTGCGGTCCCAGTGCAGCCACAGGCTTTCCTGGGGCTGCAGTTGCAAGTCGTCGAGCTCAGTCCGGGCAATCGAACGCGCACCGCCTTTACCGTCCAGCACCAGGGCATGCACCAGCCCCCACTGCGCGTTTTCTTCCTCGAACATCCTTACCCCTGTCGTCTATTGCGGTTTATTCAGGCATTTTCAGCGGGCTTGGCGAGACGATCACGCCGTTGTTGTCCGCATAGATGTACTCGCCCGGGCGGAACGTCACACCGGCGAAGGTAACCACCACGTTCAAGTCGCCGATGCCGCGCTTGTCGGTCTTCATCGGATGGCTGGCCAGGGCCTGCACCCCCAGGTCGGTCTGGGCGATAACGTCGACGTCACGGATGCAGCCGTAGATCACCAGCCCTTCCCAACCGTTTTTCGCGGCTTTTTCGGCGATCATGTCGCCCAGCAGCGCGCGGCGCAGGGAACCGCCGCCGTCCACCACCAGCACCTTGCCAGCGCCCGGCTGGTCGGCCTGCTCCTTGACGAGGGAGTTATCTTCGAAGCACTTGATGGTGACGATCTCGCCACCGAAAGAGTCTCGGCCGCCGAAATTGCTGAACATCGGCTCGACCACCTGCACCAGGTCCGGGTAGGCGTCGCACAAGTCGGGGGTCACGTAATGGTTCATTGAAAAATTCCTTTCCGTCAAAGAAGTGTCTTTCGAAAGAAGCACGGGCCGAAGCAGGTGCGAAACATCCCATCCGCCTGGCCGCAACGCAATAGCCACTGCGCGACTGAATATGACCAGAAGCGTTTACCGCGTCATATCTTAGCCGCAACCACACACGAGTGAAACGCCCTTGGCAGAGCGCTGCATCAAACGCTGGCCGCGACCTCGGCCGGGGCGCCGAACAACGGTGTCAGCGGATCTTTCAGCCATTGCGCCACCAGCGGCCACACTTCCATTTGTGCGGCTTTGCTGACCAGCATCTCCACATGCCCGAAATCACCGGTAAAACCTTGCTGACGCCCCAGGCACAGGTACTGGCGATGCTGCGAACCGATTTGTTCGAACAACTTGCGACAGGCCCAATCGGGGTCCTGGTGGTCGCCTGCAGCACTGACGGCCAGCAGCGGCACATCAACGTCGGCCAGGCCTTTCCACCAATCCTGCTTGCCTTCGCCAAAGCGGCCAAACAGCCCATTCCAACGCATGGCTTCGACCAGCACGCCTGCCGGCTCGTCCTCCGGGCCGCGCTTGAGCCGCGAGCCGGACAGTTGACCAAAACGCTTGAGCAGCAAGCGGCCGGTCCACTCCACCGGCGGGATTTTCAACGGCCAGTGGGTGCGACTGACCTGGCAGCCAAAAAGGGCCACCGAGGCCACCGCCGGCGCGCCAAGATGCTGCCCGCCGAGGGCCGCCGCCAGGGTCGTGCCGCCGAGGGAATGGCCGATCCAATGCGGGATCTGCGCACTTTGCTCGCGCACAAACGCACCAATCGCCGGCAAATCGTAACGCGCGTAATCGGCGACGCGGTTCCTGGCGTAATCGTGATTGCGCCGCGACAGGCCATGGCCGCGCATTTCCGGGATCCACACGTCGAATCCCTGGCGCGCCAGGTAAGCCCCCAGGCCGATCCCTTTGGGCGAATACCAGAAGCGCCGATTGGAAAAACTGCCATGCAACAAAATGACCGGGATGCCCCGGTTTTCCGGGACATCGGCCAAGCCCAAACGGGTAACGGCCAGCTCGACGGTGCCGTCGGGGCTGTTGCCGGGTTTGAGGCGATACACATCTTCACTCAGGTCGCCACGACGTTCAGCGCTGATCAAGGCGACGGGAAACAGGTTGCTGCTGCTTTGCATAATGCTCTTGCACAAAAAAGGGCGGCGTCCGGAAGGAGTTCCGCCCTGCACAGATAAGAATGCCGGTCACCCTTGACGAGTGACCGGCACTTTTGACGTATCGACCTTAAGCCGAAGCTTGGCCTTCGGCCAGGAAGAACCAGGTTTCCAGCACGGAATCGGGGTTCAGCGAGACGCTTTCGATGCCCTGCTCCATCAGCCACTTGGCCAGGTCAGGGTGATCGGAAGGGCCTTGGCCGCAAATCCCGATGTACTTGCCGGCCTTGTTGCAGGCCTGGATGGCGTTGGCCAACAGCTTCTTGACGGCCGGGTTACGCTCATCGAACAGGTGGGCGATGATCCCGGAGTCGCGGTCCAGGCCCAGGGTCAGCTGGGTCAGGTCGTTGGAACCGATGGAGAAACCGTCGAAGAATTCCAGGAACTCCTCGGCCAGGATCGCGTTGGACGGCAATTCGCACATCATGATGACGCGCAGGCCGTTTTCGCCCCGGGACAAGCCGTTTTCGGCCAACAGGTCCACCACCTGGCTCGCCTCGCCCAGGGTGCGCACGAAGGGCACCATGATCTCGACGTTGGTCAGGCCCATCTCGTTGCGCACGCGCTTGAGGGCGCGGCATTCGAGTTCGAAGCAGTCACGGAACGCTTCGCTGATGTAACGCGAGGCGCCACGGAAGCCCAGCATCGGGTTTTCTTCTTCCGGCTCGTAGAGCTTGCCGCCGATCAGGTTGGCGTATTCGTTGGACTTGAAGTCCGACAGCCGCACGATGACCTTTTTCGGGTAGAACGCCGCTGCCAGGGTGCTGATGCCTTCCACCAGCTTCTCGACATAGAAGCCCACCGGGTCGTTGTAGCCGGCGATGCGCTTGTCGACGCTTTCCTTGATGTCCAGCGGCAGGCCGTCGTAGTTCAACAGGGCCTTGGGGTGCACGCCGATCATGCGGTTGATGATGAATTCCAGGCGGGCCAGGCCGACACCGGCGTTCGGCAATTGCGCGAAGTCGAAGGCGCGGTCCGGGTTGCCGACGTTCATCATGATCTTGAACGGCAGGTCAGGCATGGCGTCGATGGAGTTTTGCTTGATGTCGAAGCCCAGTTCGCCTTCGAAGATGAAACCGGTATCGCCTTCAGCGCAGGACACGGTCACGCCCTGGCCGTCCTTGAGCAGTTGGGTCGCGTTGCCGCAACCCACTACCGCAGGAATCCCCAGCTCACGCGCGATGATCGCCGCGTGGCAGGTACGCCCGCCACGGTTGGTGACGATGGCGCTGGCACGCTTCATCACCGGCTCCCAGTCCGGGTCGGTCATGTCGGACACCAGCACGTCGCCCGGCTGGACTTTGTCCATCTCGGACACGTCCTTGATGATCCGCACCTTGCCGGCGCCGATGCGCTGGCCGATGGCACGGCCTTCCACCAGCACGGTGCCGGTTTCCTTGAGCAGGTAGCGTTCCATGACGTTGGCCGAAGTGCGGCTTTTCACGGTTTCCGGACGTGCCTGCACGATGTACAGCTTGCCGTCGTCACCGTCCTTGGCCCATTCGATGTCCATCGGGCACTTGTAGTGCTTCTCGATGATCATCGCCTGCTTGGCCAGCTCGCTGACTTCAGCGTCGGTCAGGCAGAAGCGCGCGCGCTCGGCCTTATCGACCTCAACGGTTTTCACCGAACGACCGGCCTTGGCCTCGTCGCCGTAGATCATCTTGATGGCCTTGCTGCCCAGGTTGCGGCGCAGGATGGCCGGGCGACCCGCTTCGAGGGTGCCCTTGTGTACGTAGAATTCGTCGGGGTTGACCGCGCCTTGTACGACGGTTTCGCCCAGGCCGTAGGCGCCGGTGATGAACACCACGTCACGGAAACCCGATTCGGTGTCCAGGGTGAACATAACGCCGGCGGTGCCGGTTTCCGAACGCACCATGCGCTGCACGCCGGCAGACAGGGCCACCAGCTTGTGGTCGAAACCCTGGTGCACGCGGTAGGAAATGGCGCGATCGTTGAACAGCGAGGCGAACACTTCCTTGGCCGCGCGGATCACGTTTTCCACGCCACGGATATTAAGGAAGGTTTCCTGCTGGCCCGCGAAGGAGGCGTCCGGCAAGTCTTCGGCGGTGGCCGAGGAGCGCACGGCAACCGCCATGTCCGGGTTGCCGGCCGAGAGCGTCGCGAAGGCGCTGCGGATTTCTTCGTTAAGCTTCTCGGGGAACTCGGCGTCCATGATCCACTGGCGGATCTGGGCACCGGTCTTGGCCAGGGCGTTGACGTCATCGACGTCCAGAGCGTCCAGCGCGGCGTGGATCTGAGCGTTGAGGCCGCTCAGCTCAAGGAAATCGCGGTAAGCCTGGGCCGTGGTGGCGAAACCACCGGGCACCGACACACCAGCGCCTGCAAGATTACTGATCATCTCGCCGAGGGATGCGTTCTTGCCCCCCACGTGCTCTACATCATGGACGCCGAGCTTATCGAGGGAAACTACGTACTCTACCAAGGTGATCTCTCCACTTTCTGTGTTGGAAAAGCTCAGGACGCCGGCGGCTCAGTAGGAGCTAACGCCAGCGCTTGTGGCCTGGACCTGGAAAATAAGTGAGAATGCGGCCCACTGCGGGACGGCAAAATCGCGCCTATCATATCCAAGATTCGCCATCAGCTTAAGGCCCAGGGCTCAAATGAAACGATCTGCTTTCTTTATCTCCGACGGCACCGGCATTACAGCCGAAACACTGGGTCAAAGCCTGCTCGCGCAGTTCGAAAACATTACCTTCGCCAAATTCACGCGGCCCTACATCGACAGCGTGGATAAAGCGCGGGCCATGGTACAACAAATCAATCTGGCGGCTGAAAAAGACGGCTTTCGCCCGATCATTTTCGACACCATCGTCAATCAAGACATCCGTGAGATCCTCGCAACCTCCAATGGTTTCATGATCGACATCTTCTCGACCTTCCTGGCGCCACTGGAGCAGGAGTTGAGTGAACATTCCTCCTATTCGGTCGGAAAGTCCCATTCCATTGGGCATAACTCCAACTATATGGAGCGTATCGAGGCGGTGAACTTCGCCCTCGACAACGACGACGGCGCCCGCACGCACTACTACGACAAGGCCGACCTGATCCTGGTCGGCGTGTCGCGTTGCGGCAAGACCCCGACCTGCCTGTACATGGCCATGCAATTCGGCATCCGTGCGGCCAATTACCCGCTGACCGAGGACGACATGGAGCACCTGACGTTGCCCACCGCCCTGCGCGCCCATTCGCACAAGCTGTTTGGCCTGACCATCGATCCGGACCGCCTCACCGCGATCCGCAATGAGCGCAAGCCCAACAGCCGCTACTCCAGCTATGCCCAGTGCGAATTCGAAGTGCGCGAAGTGGAAAATCTGTTCCGCCGCGAGAACATTGCGCATATCAATTCCACGCATTTCTCGGTGGAAGAGATTTCGGCGAAGATTTTGGTGGAGAAGGGCGTGGAGCGGCGCTTCAAGTAATGACAGGCAGGCGCTGACTGTGGCGAGCGGGCTTGCCCGCGTTGGGCGGCGAAGCAGCCCCCATCAAGATGAATGCGGTGTGTCAGGCGGTCCTCAGTCACTGGTTTTGGGGCTGCCAGGCAGCCCAACGCGGGGCCAGCCCGCTCGCCACAAGGACCACCGTCATTTACAGGTGAAAGCGCCCGCCGCCCTGCCCCAGCGCGGTGGCCAGCGCATCAAACCCCGCCCGCAACAACTGATCATCCCCCGACGTATTGCAGATGCTCGCGCGGATAAACTGCGGCACCGCCGTCTGTCCCACGGCAAAGGCCTCGGCGGTAGCGATCAGATAGTTGTTCTGCTTGAGTTCCGCCTCGATTTCCGACGCGCGCCACGGCTCCGGCACTTCGATCCAGAAATGCGGGCTGTTCAGGTGGGTGCGGTATTGCAGGCCCGCCAACAAATCCTGCACCAACGCCTTGCGCCGGCTGATCTCGTTGATCTGCTGGCGCAGCAGGTATTCCGCCGTGCCGTTCTCGATCCACTGGGTGGCCAATTCCAGAGTCACCGGCGTGGCCATCCAACAGGTGGAACGCAATGCCGCCGAGATACGGCTGACCAGCGCCGGTGGTGCATGCACATAGCCCACACGCAGCCCGGCCGACACCGCCTTGCTCAAACTGCTGATCAAAATCGTACGTTCAGGGGCGAAATGACTGAGGGGTGGCGGCCGGTCTTCCACGAGGACGCCGTGGGCTTCGTCCTCGAGGATCAGCAGATTGTGTTCGCGGCACACCTTCACCAGCGCCTCGCGTCGCGCCTCCGATAACACCGCCGTGGTCGGGTTCTGGATGGTCGGCGTGCAATACAGCGCCGACACCCGGTGATTACGACAGACCTCATCCAGCGCGCTCGGCAGCACACCCTCCTCATCCATCTCCAGGCCGATCAAGCGCACGCCGAGCATGCGCGCGGCGGTGATCAGCCCTGGGTAAGTAAGTTGTTCGGTAACCACCGTGTCGCCGGCGCGCAATAGCGCCATCATCGCGCAGAGCAGGCCATGCTGGCCGCCGTTGACGCAGATAACCTGTTCGGGGATCGGGTGAAAATCGCGCTGTACCAACCACTGCGCGCCCGCATCGCGATAACGCGGCAGGCCGGCATCCGGGGTATAGGCGCTGATGTCCTGGAGGAACTTGGCATTGGTCGACAGGGTTTGGAAACTCTGGGCCAGGAAGGCGGTTTCCTGCCCCGGAATATGCATGTTGCGGCTCATGTCGAAGTACTGGCGCGGCTCCTCGCTGAAATTGCGAAAGCCTTCATCACGCTGGCGCTCCATCCCACGCTTGCGCACGAATGTGCCGTCACCCACCCGCGCCACTACCAGCCCGAGGCGTTCCAGTTCGCCGTAGGCCCGGCTGATGGTACCGATGGTCACCCCGAGATTGTCGGAAAGCACCCGATGGGGCGGCAGTTTTCGTCCGGGTTCAATCAAGCCTTCTAGGATGCCCCGTTCCATGACATCGGACAGGCGCTTGTACTTCACGCCCTGCCCGTTGGACAACCCCTCACGCATAATTGACACCATGTCAATATTTGTTTTGACAGCCATCTTTCGCCCTAATAGTGTGCTTTTACGGGTTCAATCGTCGAATTTTACAACTCATTACAAGCTCAATATAGAGTTCAATTTCGGCTCAGGGAAGCAATAAACGATGCCAATGTCCGCCGTTCTCGAAAACACCGCGAAAACAAAAACTCAAAAACAGTGGTTGGCCGCACTGGTCACCAGCGTGATGTTCCTGATCGTGTGCCTGAGCTGGGGCACCACTTGGCTGGGGATCAAGATTGCCGTGGAGAGCGTGCCGCCGCTGACCTCCGCCGGCCTGCGCTTCCTGATCGCCTTCCCGCTGTTCCTGTGTTTTGCCCTGGTGCGCCGCGAGCCCATCCTGTTTCCTCGCGAGAGCCGCTGGTTCTTCGTGTTCGTGACGCTGTCGTACTTCAGCGTGCCGTACTACCTGCTCAACTACGGTGAAATGCACGTGTCGTCGGGCCTCACCGCCCTGCTGTTCAGCTGCATGCCGGTGTTTATCCTGATCTTCTCGGCGCTGTTCCTGCGCGAGCGCATCTACTTTTCCCAGGTCGTCGGCATCGGCATCGGTTTCGGCAGCCTCTACATGATCATCAAGAGCCAGGGCCTGCACCTGGACCACGCAGAGTTCTTCGGGGTGCTGGCAATTCTGACCGCCGCGATCATGCATGCCTTGTGCTACGTCATTACCAAGCAGAAAGGCAGCGCCATCAGCGTGATCACCTACAACACCCTGCCCATCGGCATCGCCGGGTTGATGCTGTTCGTGGCCGGCCTGTTTTTTGAAGCGCCGACCTTCGATGCCATCACCCTGCGCTCCTGGAGCGCGCTGTTCTACCTGGGGCTGGTGGCGTCGGTGGGCGGCTTCATCGTGTATTTCATGCTGCTCAAGCGCTTGAGCCCCATCATTCTGTCGTTCGTGTTCATCATTTTCCCGGTGTTCGCGGTGATCATCGGCGCCTGGTACGAAGGCGTGGCGATTTCCCGCGACCTGATGCTGTACTCGGCCATCCTCCTGGCCGGCTTTGCGATCACCAAATTGCCGATTGAAAAACTCCTGGCCAAGAAAAATTGACCGGCCCGGCCCTCCCACCACAACGCGAGAGAAACATGGACGTCCTCCGCCCCCTTGCCCTCGAACAGATCTACGCCCACGCCAGCCGCAGCTACCCCGAGGAATGCTGTGGCTTCGTGTTTGCCGATGGCAGCGTGTACCTGGGCAGCAATATCCAGAACGAGCTGCACCGCAGGAACCCCGAGATGTATGCGCGCAGCGCCGCCAACGGCTACACGTTTTCAGTGGCCGACACGCTGCTGATGAACAAAGCGTTTCGCAGCGACAACCCGGTGGTGGTGATCTACCACTCCCACCCGGACGTTGGCGCCTATTTCAGCGACGAGGACCAGGACAAGGCCCTGTTCATGGGCGAGCCGATCTACCCGGTCAGTTACCTGGTAGTCGATGTCCGCCAGGGCCAGGCCCTGGGCTCCAAGCTGTTTGCCTGGGACGGCCAGCATTTCGCTCCTCACCCCTTCAACGACCTGCACACGGAGTTGTCCATGAACGCTGTCTCTTTCCCCGACATTCTGGTTCGCGTGGCCAAGCTGCCGGAATCGACCCTCGAGGGCACCGGATCGACATTGCGCGAAGTCATTGAAAACCTCTGCAGCAGCCACCCACAGCTGCGCCCGCACCTGTTTCACGAAGCCAACAACCAGCTCAAGGAACACTTCCTGTTTACCGCCGAGGAAGAACTGATCGGCGCCGATGACCGGTTGCCGGAGAAGGCCAGGATCGAAGTGCTGCTCGCCACGTCCGGCGGCATCGACGTCGACACCCTGAGTAATGAAGAAGTACAGCGCTACGTGCGCCACATCACCCTGCCCGGCGTCGGTCGCGAAGGCCAGTTGAACCTGAAAAAAGCCAAGGTGCTGATCATCGGCACCGGCGGCCTGGGCTCGCCCATCAGCCTGTACCTGGCGGCGGCTGGCGTCGGCACCCTGGGCCTGGTGGATTTCGACGTGGTGGAAAGCAGCAACCTGCAACGCCAGATCGTGCACGGCAACAGCACCCTGGGCATGCCCAAGGTCGAATCCGCCAGGCAGCGCCTGCAGGACCTCAACCGTCATATCCAGATCAACGCCCACGATACCGCCTTGACGGCCGACAACGCCCTCGAACTGGTGGGCGCCTATGACCTGGTGATCGACGGCACCGACAATTTTGATACCCGCTACCTGGTCAACGATGCTTGCGTGCAACTGGGCAAGCCCCTCGTATACGGCGCTATCTACCGTTTCGACGGGCAGATCAGCGTGCTCAACTATAAAGGTGGGCCGTGCTATCGCTGCCTGTTCCCCAGCGCCCCCCCGGCGGAACTGGCCCCCAACTGCAGCGCCGGCGGGGTAATCGGCGTGCTGCCGGGGGTGGTCGGGATGATCCAGGCCACCGAGGCGATCAAATTGCTCATCGGCATCGGCGAGCCGCTGTCCGGCCGCTTGATGCGCTTCGATGCGCTGGCGATGAAGTTCAGCGAGATCCGTTTCAAGCGCCGCGCCGACTGCCCCTGCTGCTCCGAGCTGCGCCACACTGAAACCCGGGCGCCCGCGGTCTGTACCGATGCCATGCCGAGCCAACCGTCGCTGGCCGAAGAGCGCTACATCAAGCCTCGCGTGCTCAAGCAGGTGCTCGAACACCACCGCAGCGCCGATGTCCTGCTGGACGTGCGCGATGCCAGCGAACTGGAGGTGTGCAAATTACCGGGGGTGCTGCATATCCCCCTGGCCGAACTGGATGGCCACCTCGACAGCCTCAGCCGGGACAATACCCACTACCTGATCTGCTACGCCGGCACCCGTGCCGAGCAAGCGGCCAGCACCCTGCTGGCGGCGGGTTTCGCCAACACCAAAGTCTTGCAAGGCGGCATGAAACACTGGGTTCGCGACGTCGAACCCGACATGCCTTTGTACTGACCTCCGGCCATGGGCTCCTACCTGATGCTGCATAACTCAATCCTCGACGCCATCGGCCACACGCCGATCGTGCGCATGGCGCAGTTTTCCGAAGACCTCGGCATCGAGGTCTACGCCAAACTCGAATCCCTCAACCCCGGCGGCAGCCACAAGGCGCGCATCGCCCTGGGCATGATCCTCGACGCCGAGCGCCGGGGCGTACTGATCCGCGACTCCGGGCAGACCATCATCGAGCCCAGCGGCGGCAATACCGGCATCGGCCTGGTGATGGCCGGCAATGTGCTCGGCTACAAAGTGGTGCTGGTAATTCCCGACAACTACAGCCCGGAAAAGCAGAAGCTGCTGCGCTTGTACGGCGCCAAGGTGGTGCTGTCGGACAGCCGCCTGGGCAACAATTCCCACGGCGAAAAGTGCATGGAGCTGCAACTGGAAAACCCCAGCTTCGTGATGCTCAACCAGCAACGCAACGGCGCCAACCCGCAAACCCATCGCGACACCACCGCACGGGAAATCCTCCGCGCCTTCGGTGATCGCCGGGTGGACTATTTCGTCAGCGGCATCGGCACCGGCGGCCATATCACCGGCATCGGCGAAACCCTGAAGGACGCCTGGCCAGCCATGCGCGTGATGGGCGTGGAGCCGGAAGAGTGCGACCTGCTGAAAAACCAGCACGCGCCGCACCATATCCAGGGCCTGTCGATCGGGCTGATCCCGAGCATCCTCAACCTGGACATCCTCGACGGCATGCTCAAGGTCTCGCGCCAGGAATGCATCGACATGATGAAACGCATCATGCGCACCGACGCCATCAGCCTGGGCCTGTCCTCTGCCGCGAACATGGTGGCCATCGCCAGGCTCGCCCCCGAACTGCCGCCCGAAACGGTGGTGCTGACCATGGTCTACGACAATGCCGACAGCTACCTGCCCAGTTTCGAATAATCGACAACCATCCAGCATACGGGGGTGCCTTCATGGGCGGCTTTATCGACATGCAACAGTTGCACGATGAGTTACTCACCCACCTCATCAAGACGCTCACGCCGGCGCAGATGAAGCAACTGGAGCCGCACCTGGCGCCGTTGATCCAGAACGCCGCCCAGGCGGTGGCCGAGGACCTCATCGCCTATGCCTACCGTGACCCGGCGTCGCGCGGGCGTGGCGAGTTGATCCTGGAGTCCTACGCCTCGTTCAAGGCGGTGTTGTACTACCGCCTCGCCCACCTGGTGTGGAATTTTCCTGACCAGATGAACGGCATGTTCTCGCGCATCGCCCTCAAGCTGAGCAACCAGGGCAAGGTCCTCTCCGGCGCCGAGATCCACCCTGCGGCGCGCATCGGCCGGCGCTTTGTGCTCGATCACGGCTACGGCACGGTGATCGGCGAGACCTGCGAGATCGGCAACGACTGCTACATCCTCTGCGGCGTCACGCTGGGCGCGCGCGGCATCGCCAACAACCCCGACGGCAAGCGCCATCCGCGCCTGGGCAACAACGTCGAAGTCGGATCCGGCGCCCGCGTGCTGGGCTATGTGCTGATCGGCGACAACGTGTTTATCAGCCCCTCCTGCGTGATCACCCAGGACGTTCCAGCCGGCACCAAGGTCAAGGTGGTCAACCAGATCCAACTGCAGAAAAACGATGAGTCGGACCACAGCAACTACCTAGGCGCCTTCGCCCTCGATGAGCGTTTGCACGTGGTCGGCGAGGTGAATGCCAGCCACAAGGTCACGGTGCTGGACGCCGACTTCCACGCCTTGCCGGGGCTGATGCTCGAACCCACGGTGAAGGAGCGCCATCACCTGCAGTTTCGCCTGCACCGCATCGAGTCGGGCAATCAACTGCCGCGCCTGCCGCTGAACCTCAAAGTGTGCGGGCCGGAATTTGAAATCACCCTGCTCTCTCCCCCTGGCTTGAGCGCGATGGTGCGCCACCTGCTGCAAGCCAGCCCACTGATTGTCGGAGGTTGAACATGTCCGTACACACCATGGAAACCCTCGCGCTGTTTGACAGCGCGCCCTACCAGAACGCCTTCAGCGCGCGGGTGATCGCCGTCAGCGAACACGGGATCGCCCTGGAGCACACGCTGTTCTATCCAACGGGCGGCGGGCAACCGGGCGATACCGGCCACTTCACCCTGGCAGACGGTACGCGGGTCGAGGTCATCGGCACGGTGCGCGACGCGGTGCAGCGCTCGATCATCTGGCACCAGGTGGAGCACTGCCCGGCCCCATTGATCGCCGGGGTACAGGTGGACGCCGGCATCGATTGGGCACGCCGCTACCAACACATGAAAATGCACACCTGCCTGCACCTGCTGTGCTCGCTCATCGACGCGCCGGTGACCGGCTGCAGCATCAGTGCCGACAAGGGCCGACTGGATTTCGACCTGCCGGAAATGACCCTCGACAAGGACACCCTCACCCGCGACCTGAACGCGCTGATCGCCCAGGCCCACGAGGTGAAGACCCTGTCGATGCCCGCCTCGGAATACGCCACCCTGCTGCAGATCACCCGCACCCAGGCGGTCGCACCGCCGGTGATCCAGGGCTCGGTACGGGTGATTGAAATTGGCGGTATTGACATCCAGCCGTGCGGCGGTACCCATGTGATCAACACCGAGGAAATCGGCCGGGTGTTCTGCGAAAAGATCGAGAAGAAGAGCAAGCACAACCGCCGGGTGATCCTGCGCTTTGAGTAACCGCCGAGTCGCGACCGGGGCGCCGCTGCCCAGGTCGCGGTTCGTACAGCAAACTGACAGCAAATTTATGCGCTTGTAACATTCAGAAACGTACAATTCCGCCAGCATCGTCGCGATGCCCCTGACTCACGGAGAAGAGCGTCCGCCCCTTCTCGGTGAGTCGTTCGTACAAAAGCTACGCTCATCCCCATAACGCCCCTCTGACCCTGAACGCTGCTGGAATGACTGCCTATGAGCAACGGCCGATGAAAAAAGTATTCCGTCATTACATCCCCGCGTCCACGTTGCGCTTGCTCCCCAACCGCTGGGACCTGGTCGCCCTGCCGCTGGTGATCGGCTTCTTGCTGTTTTTCTCCATCACCGCCCGGGAGACGTGGGCTCCCATCGCCACCCTGCAGAGCGACGTGATTTCCCTCGACCCGGCCAACCTGCCGGAATACGCGATGCGCACCACCCTGCGCATGCTCGCGGCGATGGTCGCGGCACTGGTTTTCACCCTGCTCTACGGCACCCTCGCGGCCAAGAGCCGGCGTGCCGAAAAACTGCTGGTGCCGGTGCTCGACATCCTGCAGTCGGTGCCCGTGCTCGGTTACATCTCGTTTACGGTGACGTTCTTCCTGTTGCTGTTCCCCGGCCGCGTGCTGGGTGCCGAATTCGCGGCAATCTTTGCGATTTTCACCAGCCAGGCCTGGAACATGACGTTCAGTTTCTACCAGTCCTTGCGCATGCTGCCCCATGACCTGGTCGAGGTGTCCACCAACCTGCGACTGTCCGGCTGGCAGAAGTTTTGGAAACTCGACGTGCCCTTCGCCATGCCAGGCATGGTCTGGAACATGATGATGAGCATGTCCGGCGGCTGGTTCTTCGTGGTGGCCTCCGAGGCGATCACCGTCGGCGACAAGACCATCACCCTGCCGGGCGTGGGTTCGTACCTGGCACTCGCCATCGCCCAGAAAGACCTGCACGCGGTGGGCTATGTGATCCTGGCGATGATCGCGGTGATCTTGATCTACGACCAGTTCCTGTTCCGGCCGCTGGTCGCCTGGGCCGACAAGTTCCGCATGGAAACCACCGCCTCCCAGGGCATTGCGCCACAATCCTGGGTGCTCAATCTGGTCCAGCGCACGCGCGTGGTCCAACGCATCCTGCGCCCGGTGACCCGCACTATCAGCCGCCTGGGCAACAGGCGCTTCAGCCTGTCGCGCGGCGTGCGCACGGCAACGCCGGCGGCCAGTGCGACGCGGTCCAAAGTGATCGACTGGGTATGGGGCGCACTGATCGCGGTGCTCACCGCCTATGCGCTCTACCACATCGTGCGGTATGTCGGCACCGAGGTGACCTTCAGCGAAGTCGGGCACGTGTTTGTGCTGGGCCTGATCACCCTGCTGCGCGTCGCGGGGCTGATCCTGATTGCGTCGCTGATCTGGGTGCCGCTGGGCGTGATGATCGGCCTGCGACCGGCGCTGGCGGAAAAAATCCAGCCACTGGCGCAGTTTCTTGCGGCCTTCCCGGCGAACCTGCTGTTCCCGGTGTTTGTGATTGTGATCCTGCACTACGACCTCAATCCGGACATCTGGCTCAGCCCGCTGATCGTGCTCGGCACCCAGTGGTACATCCTGTTCAACGTGATCGCCGGCGCCAGCGCCTTCCCCAACGACTACAAGGAAGCCGCTGCCAACTTTCGCATTCGCGGCTGGCTGTGGTGGCGCAAGGTGATGTTGCCGGGCATCTTCCCGTACTACGTCACCGGCGCCATTACCGCGTCAGGCGGGGCGTGGAACGCCAGCATCGTTTCCGAGTACGTGTCCTGGGGCAAGGACACCGTGGTCGCCCACGGCCTGGGCGCCTACATTGCACAGACCACGGCGGCCGGCGATTTTCCGAAAATCGCGCTGGGCGTGGTGGTGATGTCGATCTTTGTGGTGGCGTTCAACCGTGCGGTCTGGCGGCCGATGTACGCCATGGCTGAAAACAAACTCCGCTTGAATTGATGGGATTCGCTGCGATGACTACCGACACCGTACACACCGCCGACACTCCGGAAATCTATTCGCTGAAAAACGTGAACCGGGTGTTCGGCAAAGGCAAGGATGAACTGCAGGTCCTCAGCGGTGTGGACCTGAGCCTGCACGAAGGCGAGATTGTCGGCATGCTGGGTCGCTCAGGCTCCGGCAAATCCACCTTGCTGCGCATCATCGCCGGCCTGATCCAGCCGTCCTCGGGCGAAGTGCTCTACAACGGCGCGCCGCTGAACGGCCCGGCCGAGGGTGTGGCCATGGTGTTCCAGACCTTTGCGCTGTTTCCCTGGCTGACCGTGCTGGAAAACGTCGAAGCCGGCCTGCAAGCCTTGCAAGTCGAGCGCAAGGAAACCCGCCGGCGTGCCCTGGCGGCCATCGACCTGATCGGCCTGGACGGGTTTGAAAACGCCTACCCGCGCGAGTTGTCCGGTGGCATGCGCCAGCGTGTGGGGTTTGCGCGCGGGCTGGTGGTCAACCCGACGCTGTTGTTGATGGACGAACCGTTCTCGGCCCTGGACGTACTCACCGCCGAAACCCTCCGCACCGATTTGCTGGATTTGTGGAGCGGCAAGCAGTTGCCGATCAAGTCGATCCTGATCGTGACGCACAACATCGAAGAGGCGGTGCTGATGTGCGACCGCATCCTGGTGCTATCGTCCAACCCCGGCCGGGTGGTCGCCGAAATCAAGGTGCCGTTCGCGCACCCGCGCAACCGGCTGGACCCGACCTTCCGGCAAATGGTCGACGACATCTACGCCCTGATGACCGACCGGCGCAGCGCCGATGCCAGCCGCGGCCTTCCCGAATTGAAAATGGGCAGCCTGCTGCCGGAAGTTTCCACCAACCTGATGGCCGGCCTGATCGAAACCCTGGCCGCCGAACCCTACAACGGCCACGCCGGCCTGCCCACCGTGGCCGAACGGCGCTTGCTTGAAGTCGACGACCTGTTCCCGGTGGCGGAGATGCTGGAGCATTTAGGTTTCGCCGAACTCAAGGGCGCCGACATCACCCTGACCGACGCCGGCAAGCTGTTCGCCGACTACGGCACCCAGGAACGCAAGACCTTGTTCGCCGAGCATCTCATCCGGCACGTGCCATTGGCCGCGCGCATTCATCAAGTCTTACTCGAGCGCAGCGGCCACCGGGCGCCACGGGTGCGCTTCGAGCAGGAGCTGGAAGACTCGATGACCGAAGCATTCGTCGAAAAAACCCTGGAAAGCGTAGTGGCGTGGGGGCGCTATGCGGAGATCTTCTCCTATGACGACCACACCGAGACGTTCAGCCTGGACGATGTGGAAGGCAGCATGTAAGCGTAGAGACGAACGTAACTCCAAATGTGGGAGCGGGCTTGCTCGCGAATGCGGTGTGTCAGCGACACATGAGCTGACTGGTCCACCGCATTCGCGAGCAAGCCCGCTCCCACATTGGATCGATGGTGCTGCCTGGATCACGACAAATCGACAAACCGGTTTACCGGTGTGCCTGCAAGACCGTCTGCACGACACCGACCACCTGTGGGAGCTGGCTTGCCTGCGATGCATTCACCTCGGTCCCCCAGGGATATCGAGGCGATGCCATCGCGGGCAAGCCCGGCTCCCACACAAGCCGGCTCCGACATGCTGCCCGGATCACGAACAAATCGACAAACCGGTTTACCGGCATGCCTGCAAGCCCGTCTGCACGACACCGACCACTTGTGGGAGCTGGCTTGCCTGCGATGCATTCACCTCGGTCCCCCAGGGGTATCGAGGCGATGCCATCGCGGGCAAGCCCGGCTCCCACATTGGATCGATGGGGCTGCCTGGATCACGAACAAATCGACAAACCGGTTTACCGGTGGCCTGCAAGCCCGTCTGCACGACACCGACCCCCTGTGGGAGCTGGCTTGCCTGCGATGCATTCACCTCGGTACCCCAGGGGTATCGAGGCGATGCTATCGCGGGCAAGCCCGGCTCCCACACTGGATCGATGGTGCTTTTTAGATCACGACAAATCGACAAACCGGTTTACCGGTGGCCTGCAAGCCCGTCTGCACGACACCGACCCCTGTGGGAGCTGGCTTGCCTGCGATGAATTCACCTCGGTCCCCCAGGGATATCGAGGTGATGCCATCGCGGGCAAGCCCGGCTCCCACACAAGCCGGGCCCGACACGCTGACTAGATCACGAACAAATCGACAAACCGGTTTACCGGTGTGGCTTCAAGCCGTGACTGGTCTTTGCACAAGGCAAAAATCTCGGCGCTGCGCTGCGCGGTGAAGCGTGTGGCCAGGTTGGCCTTGAACTTGTCCTCCAGCAACGGGATGCCGTCCACCCGACGCCGACGATGACCGATCGGGTATTCCACCGCGACCTGCTCGGTGCTGGAGCCGTCCTTGAAAAACACCTGCACCGCGTTGGCGATCGAGCGCTTGTCGGCTTCCAGGTATTCGCGGCTGTAGCGTGGGTCTTCGACGATGACCATCTTGTCGCGCAGCTCATCGATGATCGGGTGCGCCGCGTGGAATTCATCTTCGTACTGCTCGGCCACCAGGTTGCCGAACGCCAACGGCACGGCGGTCATGTATTGCAGGCAGTGGTCACGGTCGGCGGCGTTGGCCAGTGGGCCGACTTTGGAAATGATGCGAATCGCCGACTCATGAGTGGTGATCACGATGCGTTCGATCTGGTGCAGGCGCTCCTTGACCTGCGGGTGCAAGGTCACCGCCGCCTCGCAGGCGGTTTGCGCGTGGAACTCGGCGGGGAAGCTGATTTTGAACAGCACGTTCTCCATCACATAGGTGCCATACGGCTGGGACAGGCTGAACGCGCGCTTGTCTTCGGGCTTGAGGGCCAGGTCCTTGTTGGTGTGGCTGAACAGCACATCGTAGAACCCCCACTGCGGCGCACTCAGCACACCGGGTATGCCCATCTCACCGCGCAGGGCGATGTCCGCCAGGCGTACGCCACGGCTCGACGCGTCCCCCGCCGCCCAGGATTTGCGCGAGCCGGCGTTCGGCGCATGGCGGTAGGTGCGCAAGGCCTGGCCATCGACAAAGGCGTGAGACAGCGCCGCCAGCAGTTGTTCGCGATTGGCGCCCATCAGCTTGGCGGTGACGGCCGTCGAGGCGACTTTCACCAACAGCACATGGTCAAGGCCGACGCGATTGAAGGAGTTTTCCAGGGCAATCACGCCCTGGATCTCATGCGCCATGATCATCGCTTCCAGCACCGCGCGCACGGTCAGCGGCGCATCGCCATTGGCCACGCGTTTTTGCGAGAGGTGATCGGCCACGGCCAGGATGCCGCCGAGGTTATCCGACGGGTGGCCCCACTCGGCGGCGAGCCAGGTGTCGTTGTAGTCGAGCCAGCGCACGATGCAACCGATGTCCCAGGCCGCCTTGACCGGGTCGAGGCGAAACGACGTGCCCGGCACGCGCGCGCCGAACGGCACCACCGTGCCCTCGACCATCGGCCCGAGGTGCTTGGTGCACTCGGGGAAACGCAGGGCCAGCAGCCCGCAACCGAGGGTGTCCATCAGGCAGTTGCGGGCGGTGTCCAGTGCCGCCTCGGAATCGATCCGGTAATCGAGGACGTAGTCGGCGATGTCCTGCAACACCTGGTCGTAGTCGGGGCGGTTGTTCTGGTCGACGTTGGCGCTCATGGCAGTTCTCCAAAAGTTAGGGGTTGTTCCATCCTCAGGGTCAGGTTGATGTGTCATGGCAGGTCTGATTGCCTGCCTTGGTCCTACGCAAATCCTCGCCCCCTTTGCAGGCGCTGGCTGGCCGGCGATAGCGGTTTGTCAGTTCAGACAAGTGTGGCTTGACACGCCGTCATCGCGGGCAAGCCCGCTCCCACAAGGGAGCGGTGTGGATGTTAGAAAGCGTCGCCGGGAATGCGCACCCAGCCTTCCATCAATACCCGCGCACTGCGGCTCATGATGGCTTTTTTCACGACCCACTCACCGTTCACCTGGGTCGCTTCCGCGCCGACGCGCAAGGTGCCGGACGGATGCCCGAAGCGCACGGCATTACGCTCGATGCCGCCTGCAGCGAGGTCAACCAGCGTGCCGGAAATCGCTGCCGCCGTGCCGATCGCCACCGCGGCGGTGCCCATCATCGCGTGGTGCAGCTTGCCCATGGACAGTGCGCGCACCAGCAAATCCACATCGCCGGCCTTGATCGCCTTGCCGCTGGACGCCACGTAATCAGCAGGTTTAGCCACAAACGCGACCTTCGGCGTGTGTTGACGCTGGGCGGCTTCGTCCAGATGCTTGATCAGGCCCATGCGCAACGCGCCATGGGCGCGCACGGTTTCGAACATCGCCAGCGCCTTGGGGTCGCTGTTGATCGCGCCCTGCAGCTCGGTGCCGGTGTAGCCGAGGTCTTCGGCATTGATGAAAATCGTCGGGATGCCGGCGTTGATTAATGTCGCCTTGAAGGTGCCGATACCCGTAACTTCGAGGTCGTCGACCAGGTTGCCGGTAGGGAACATCGAGCCACCACCGCCCTCTTCTTCCGCCGCTGGGTCAATGAACTCCAGCTGCACTTCGGCAGCCGGAAAGGTCACGCCATCCAGCTCGAAATCGCCGGTCTCCTGCACCGCGCCGTCAGTGATCGGCACGTGGGCGATGATGGTCTTGCCGATATTGGCCTGCCACACCCGCACCACGGCCACGCCGTTGTGGGGCACGCGCGCCGGGTCGACCAACCCGGCGCTGATGGCGAACGAGCCGACTGCCGCCGACAGGTTGCCGCAGTTGCCGCTCCAGTCGACAAACGGCTTGTCGATGGAGACCTGGCCAAACAGGTAGTCCACGTCGTGATCGGCGCGGGTGCTTTTGGCGAGGATCACGCTCTTGCTGGTGCTCGACGTGGCGCCGCCCATGCCATCGATCTGTTTGTCATAAGGGTCGGGGCTGCCGATGACCCGTAACAGCAAGGCATCGCGTGCGGCGCCCGGCACCTGCGCCGCTTCGGGCAGGTCCGTGAGGCTGAAAAACACGCCCTTGCTGGTGCCGCCACGCATGTAGGTGGCGGGGATCTTGATTTGCGCTGCGTGTGCCATGGTTATCCTCTTCAGGCGGTCGCCGCCGACTCCAGGAAGTCCTGGGCAAAACGTTGCAACACGCCGCCCGCCTCGTAGATCGACACTTCTTCGGCGGTGTCCAGGCGGCAGGTCACCGGCACTTCGACACGTTCGCCATTCTTGCGGTTGATCACCAGGGTCAGCCGCGCACGCGGGGTGCGCTCACCGACCACGTCATAGGTTTCGCTGCCGTCGATCTGCAGGGTGTGGCGGTCGGTGCCCGGCAGGAACTCCAGCGGCAACACGCCCATGCCCACCAGGTTGGTGCGGTGGATACGCTCGAAGCCTTCGGCGGCAATCGCTTCCACACCGGCCAGGCGCACGCCCTTGGCCGCCCAGTCGCGGGACGAGCCCTGGCCGTAGTCGGCGCCGGCAATGATGATCAGCGGTTGCTTGCGTTCCATGTAGGTTTCGATGGCTTCCCACATCCGCGTGACCTGGCCTTCCGGTTCGATACGCGCCAGCGAACCCTGCTTGACCTTGCCGTTCTCCTGCACCATTTCATTGAACAGTTTCGGGTTGGCGAACGTCGCACGTTGCGCGGTCAGGTGGTCGCCACGGTGCGTCGCGTACGAGTTGAAGTCGACTTCCGGCAGGCCCATCTTCGCCAGGTATTCGCCGGCGGCGCTGTCGAGCATGATCGCGTTGGACGGCGACAGGTGATCGGTGGTGATGTTGTCCGGTAGCACCGCCAGCGGACGCATGCCCTTGAGCGGACGGGCGCCGGCCAGGGCGCCTTCCCAATACGGCGGACGGCGGATATAGGTGCTCTGCGGGCGCCACTCGTACAGCGGCGCCACTTTGGGGCCGGTGTCTTCGTGGATGGCGAACATCGGGATGTACACGGCGCGGAACTGCTCCGGCTTGACCGAGGCCTTGACCACGGCGTCGATTTCTTCATCGCTTGGCCAGATGTCCTGCAAGCGGATTTCCTTGCCCTCGGCGTCCAAGCCCAACACATCCTTTTCGATGTCGAAACGGATGGTGCCGGCAATCGCGTAAGCCACCACCAGCGGCGGTGAAGCCAGGAACGCTTGCTTGGCGTACGGGTGGATGCGCCCGTCGAAGTTGCGATTGCCCGACAGCACGGCGGTGGCGTACAGGTCGCGGTCGATGATTTCCTGCTGGATCACCGGATCGAGTGCACCGGACATGCCGTTGCAGGTGGTGCAGGCGAAGGCGACCACGCCGAAGCCAAGCTTTTCCAGCTCATGGCCCAGGCCGGCTTCTTCCAGGTACATGGCCACGGTTTTCGAGCCGGGGGCCAGCGACGACTTGACCCACGGTTTGCGCGTCAAGCCGAGCTTGTTGGCGTTGCGCGCCAGCAGGCCGGCAGCGATCACGTTGCGCGGGTTGCTGGTGTTGGTGCAACTGGTGATGGCGGCGATGATCACCGCGCCGTCGGGCATTTGCCCCGGCACTTCATCCCATTGGCCGGAAATGCCTTTGGCGGCCAGGTCGCGGGTAGCGACGCGGGCGTGCGGGTTGCTCGGGCCGGCCATATTGCGCACGACGCTGGACAGGTCGAAGGTCAGGCCGCGCTCGTATTGCGCGCCCTTGAGGTCATCGCCCCACAAGCCGGTGTGGCGAGCGTATTGCTCGACCAGGGTGACTTGCTCGTCTTCGCGGCCAGTGAGTTTCAGGTAGGCGATGGTTTGCTGATCGATATAGAACATAGCCGCGGTGGCGCCGTATTCCGGCGCCATATTGGAGATAGTCGCGCGATCGCCCAGGGTCAACTTCGAGGCACCTTCGCCGAAAAATTCCAGCCACGCACCGACGACTTTCTGTTGACGCAGGAACTCGGTCAACGCCAGCACCATGTCGGTGGCGGTGATGCCCGGCAGCAGCTTGCCGGTCAGCTCTACACCGATGATTTCCGGCAGGCGCATCCACGACGCGCGACCGAGCATCACGCTCTCGGCTTCCAGGCCGCCGACGCCGATGGCGATCACGCCGAGGGCATCCACGTGCGGGGTATGGCTGTCGGTGCCGACGCAAGTGTCGGGGAAGGCCACGCCGTCGCGCACCTGGATCACCGGGGACATTTTCTCCAGGTTGATCTGGTGCATGATGCCGTTGCCCGGCGGGATCACGTCGACGTTCTTGAAGGCCTTTTTGGTCCACTCGATAAAGTGGAAACGGTCTTCGTTGCGTCGGTCTTCAATGGCGCGGTTTTTCTCGAAGGCGTCCGGGTCAAAACCACCGGCTTCGACCGCCAGGGAGTGATCGACGATCAGTTGAGTCGGCACCACCGGGTTGACCTGGGCCGGGTCGCCACCTTGCAGGGCGATGGCATCGCGCAGGCCGGCGAGGTCCACCAGCGCGGTCTGGCCGAGGATGTCATGGCACACCACACGCGCCGGAAACCATGGGAAATCGAGGTCGCGCTTGCGCTCGATCAATTGGCTCAGGGAGGCGTTGAGAGTCGCCGGGTCGCAACGGCGTACCAGGTTCTCCGCAAGCACGCGGGAGGTGTAGGGCAAGGTGGCGTAGGCACCGGGGCTGATTGCATCGACGGCCGCGCGGGCGTCGTAGAAATCCAGGCGACTGCCGGGGAGCGGTTTGCGAAATTCAGTGTTCATCGTCAGGACTCGGTCACGGTAGTTACAAAAGAAGAACCGAAGCAGATCCAGAATTGGAATGTGATCAAAATGTGGGAGGGGCAAGCCCCCTCCCACTTTGACCTCATACCCATTCCCGGATCGCCGGTTGCCTCACTCAGCGACGTTCGATTGGCACGAACTTGCGCTGCTCGACGCCGATGTACTCGGCGCTTGGACGGATGATGCGGTTGTTGGCGCGCTGTTCGAACACGTGCGCGGCCCAGCCAGTGAGGCGCGAGCACACGAAGATCGGCGTGAACAGCTTGGTCGGGATGCCCATGAAGTGGTACGCCGAGGCATGGTAGAAGTCGGCATTCGGGAACAGCTTTTTCTGCTCCCACATGGTCTTGTCGATGGCTTCGGACACCGGGAACAACACCTTGTCGCCTACTTCGTCGGCGAGTTTTTTCGACCAGCCCTTGATCACTTCATTACGCGGGTCGCTGTCTTTGTAGATCGCGTGGCCAAAGCCCATGATCTTGTCCTTGCGCGCCAGCATGCCAAGGGTGCCCTCGACAGCTTCCTCGGCCGAACCGAAGCGCTCGATCATTTCCATCGCCGCTTCGTTGGCGCCGCCGTGCAGCGGGCCACGCAGCGAGCCGATGGCGGCGGTGACGCAGGAATACAGGTCGGACAGGGTCGAGGCACACACGCGGGCGGTGAAGGTCGAGGCGTTGAACTCGTGCTCGGCGTAGAGGATCAGCGACACGTTCATGACTTTCACGTGCAGCTCGCTCGGCTTCTTGCCGTGCAGCAGGTGCAGGAAGTGGCCGCCAATGGTCGACTCGTCGGTCACGCAGTCGATGCGCTTGCCGTCGTGGCTGAAGCGGTACCAGTAGCACATGATCGCCGGGAACGCGGCGAGCAGGCGGTCGGTCACGTCGCGCTGCACGCTGAAGTCTTTTTCGGGTTCGATATTGCCCAGGAACGAGCAACCAGTGCGCATCACGTCCATCGGGTGTGCGTCAGCGGGGATGCGCTCCAGCACTTCTTTCAACGCTTGCGGCAGGTCGCGCAGCTTGCCCAGCTTGGCGCTGTAGGCGGCCAGCTCGGCTTTGGTCGGCAACTCGCCGTACAGCAGCAGGTAGGCAACTTCTTCAAACTGCGCATCGGCCGCCAGTTCGCGCACGTCGTAGCCGCGATAGGTCAGGCCGGCACCCGCCTGGCCCACGGTCGACAGTGCGGTCTGCCCGGCCACCTGGCCACGCAGGCCAGCGCCACTCAGTACTTTTGCTTCAGCCATGTCTGTTCTCCAATCTTGAATTTATTCGGGAGGCGTTCGTCAACCTCGACCCTGCAGGAGCCGGCTTGCGGCTCCTGCAGGGTTGGCAGGCATTACTTTTTCGCGGCAAACAGTGCGTCGAGCTTCTGCTCGAAGGTGTGGTAGTCGATGCGATCGTAAAGCTCCATGCGGGTTTGCATGGTGTCGATCACGTTCTGTTGGGTGCCGTCGCGACGGATCGCGGTGTAGACATTCTCGGCGGCCTTGTTCATGGCGCGGAAAGCCGAGAGCGGGTACAGCACGATGGAAACATCGGCAGATTTCAACTGTTCGACGGTGTACAGCGGGGTCGCACCGAACTCGGTGATGTTGGCCAGGATCGGGGCTTTCACGCGGGAGGCGAACAGCTTGTACATGTCCAACTCGGTGATGGCTTCCGGAAACACCATGTCGGCGCCGGCCTCGATGCACGCGGCGGCACGCTCCAGGGCCGATTCCAGGCCTTCGACGGCCAGCGCGTCGGTGCGCGCCATGATCACGAAGCTGTCATCGGTGCGCGCATCCACGGCGGCCTTGATGCGGTCGACCATTTCCTGCTGCGACACGATTTCTTTATTAGGACGATGACCGCAGCGCTTGGCGCCCACCTGGTCTTCGATATGGATAGCGGCGGCGCCGAACTTGATCATCGACTTGACGGTGCGCGCCACGTTGAACGCCGAGGAGCCGAAGCCGGTGTCCACATCCACCAGCAGCGGCAGGTCGCACACGTCGGTGATGCGGCGCACGTCGGTGAGTACGTCGTCCAGGCCGGTGATGCCCAGGTCCGGCACGCCCAGGGAACCGGCAGCCACCCCGCCACCCGACAGGTAGATCGCCTTGAAACCGGCGCGCTTGGCCAGCAGCGCGTGGTTGGCGTTGATCGCGCCGACCACCTGCAGCGGCTGCTCGCTGGCGACCGCGTCACGGAAACGCTGGCCTGGAGTGCTTTTGTTGTTAGAACTCATGACTCACCTCTTCAGGGGGGCGCCGTCGGGGAAGTGACGGGCAATGTTGCGTTTGGAAGCGCCGATGTGCCGGCGCATCAACAATTCGGCCAGTTCGCCATCGCGGTCGGCAATCGCATCCAGGATGCGATGGTGCTCGGCGAAGGCCTGCCGTGGACGATTGGGGGTGGCGGAAAACTGGATGCGGTACATGCGCACCAATTGGTACAGCTCGCCGCAGAGCATTTGGGTCAGGGTGCGATTACCGGCGCCTTGAATTATGCGGTAATGAAAATCGAAGTCGCCTTCCTGCTGGTAGTAGCCGAGGCCGGCCTGGAATGCTTCGTCGCGCTCATGGGTGTGCAGCACCTGGCGCAACTCCTCGATTTCCGCGTCGGTCATGCGCTCGGCGGCCAGGCGACACGCCATGCCCTCCAGCGACTCGCGGATTTCATACAGTTCGATCAGCTCGGCATGGCTCAACGACACGACCCGGGCGCCCACGTGGGGCACGCGCACCAGCAGGCGCTGGCCTTCTAGGCGGTGGATCGCCTCGCGCAACGGGCCACGGCTGATGCCGTAAGTGCGGGCCAGTTCCGGCTCGGAGATCTTGCTGCCGGGGGCGATCTCACCCTTGACGATGGCGGCCTGGATACGGCGAAAGACGTTCTCCGACATCGTTTGGGATTCGTCCGACGCGGTTATCGGAGCTTCTGGCTGACCCAGCATATTGTCGACACCTTCAAAAGCAATGCCGCAAAAACTAGCTAATCAGGCTTGCTTAGTCAAAGAATAAATCCACATTGTCGACAATCGTCTAATAACCCTTGATGCGCCCGCACGGGGCATGGCCGGCTGCCAGCGCTGGCGCCAAAAAAGCATCATGTTAGAATGCCCGCCGCATTTGCCTGACATCGCTTGATGAAACGGCGCACCAGAGATTGAGCAGCAATGCCAGTCGCCATGAATGGAACATCGCACTGCACCGCCTCAGGATCTATGAGACTCAAGCCCTTCCCCCTGTTTTGCCTACTGTTCGTCCCCGGTCTTGGCATTGCCGCCGAGAAGACCGTGTATGGCCTCAACGAATACGCCCAATTGGCCGGCATCGACCTGGAAGTCGCGGCCAAGCTGGACACGGGCGCCAAGACCGCGTCCCTCAGCGCCCGTGACATCAAGCGCTTCAAGCGCAACGGCGAATCCTGGGTGCGCTTCTACCTGGCGATCGACACCGCCCACTCCCATCCCATCGAACGTCCCCTGGCCCGCGTCAGCAAGATCAAGCGCCGCGCCGGTGACTACGACCCCGATGAGGACAAGAACTACACTGCCCGCCCGGTGATTGCCCTCGACATCTGCATGGGCACCGCTTTACGCAGCATCGAAGTGAACTTGACTGACCGCAGCGCCTTCCAATACCCGCTGCTGATCGGCTCCGAAGCGTTGAAACGCTTTGATGCGCTGGTCGACCCCAGTCTTAAATATGCAGCAGGCAAACCCGCCTGCGCCGCCGACGCTCATACCGCCGAGTAAACCGAATGCGCTCTCTGACCCTGCACCTGAAAATCCTCATCACCATCCTGGTGGTGCTGGGTATTTCGGTCACCGCCTACCAGATCTTCGTGCTGGGGATTCCCGTTACCGAGGACGCCACTGACGACTTGTGGAATATCGACGCCAAGGTCGAGTTCGTCGCCAACCCCAAGGACCCGGTGAAGATCCAGATGTTCGTGCCGCCGCTGAGCCGCGACTTCGTCAGCCTCAATGAAAGCTTCATCTCCAATAACTATGGGGTGAGCGTCAATCGCATCGACGGCAACCGCAAGGTCACCTGGTCGGCGCGTCGGGCCAAGGGCAACCAGACCCTCTACTATCGCCTGGTATTGACCAAGCGCTACAGCGGCGAAAAGGTCAAGGTCAAGGGCCCGACCTTCCGCGACAGCATTGCCGTGGAAGGCCCGGAAAAAATCGCCGCCGAAGCCCTGCTGGCGCCGATTCGCCAGCACTCGGCCGACGTCGAGACCTTTATCAGCGAAGCCATCAAGCGCACCAACAACCTCAACGACGACAACGTCAAGCTGCTGCTGGCGGGCGACCCGTCGACGCCGCACAAGGCCAAGATCGTCGAGTTGCTGCTGTCCATCGCCCATGTGCCGGTGGAAAAAGTCCACACCATTCGCCTGGTGGCCGACCAGCCGCAAGCCCCGGAACTGTGGCTGCGCAGCTTCAACGGCAATGACTGGCTGTACTTCAACCCGGAAACCGGCGAGCAAGGCCTGCCCGCCGACCGCCTGCTGTGGTGGACTGGCGATGAAAACCTGATCACCGTGGATGGCGGCAAGAAAGCCATGGTCACCTTCAGCCTGAACAACAGCGAGATGAACGCGATTCGCCTGGCCAAGCTGACCGACGAGAACACCGACGCCAACTTCCTCGAGTACTCGCTGTACGGCTTGCCGCTGCAAACCCAGCAGACCTTCATGATCATGGTGATGATCCCGATCGGTGTGCTGGTGATCCTGATCCTGCGCAACCTGATCGGCCTGCAGACCCTCGGCACGTTCACGCCGGTGCTGATCGCCCTGGCGTTCCGCGAGACGCAGTTGGGCTTCGGGATTGTGCTGTTCACCATCATTACCGCGCTGGGGCTGTCCCTGCGTTCCTACCTGGAACACTTGAAGCTGCAGATGCTGCCGAGGCTCTCGGTGGTGCTGACCTTCGTGGTGGTGCTGATCGCTGCCATCAGCCTGTTCAGCCACAAGCTGGGGCTCGAGCGCGGGCTGTCGGTGGCGCTGTTCCCGATGGTGATCCTGACCATGACCATCGAACGCCTGTCGATCACCTGGGAAGAACGCGGCGCCAACCATGCACTGAAAGTCGCGATCGGCACGCTGTTCGCCGCCTCCCTGGCGCACCTGATCATGAGCGTGCCGGAGCTGGTCTACTTCGTGTTCACCTTCCCGGCGATCCTGCTGATCCTGGTGGGCTTCATGCTGGCCATGGGGCGTTATCGCGGCTACCGCCTGACCGAACTGGTGCGCTTCAAGGCTTTCCTGAAGGCTGACTCGTAATGTTCGGCTTCTGGAAGACCTGGAAGGCCCTCGAAGCGCGCGGGATCATGGGCATCAACCGGCGAAATGCCGACTACGTGCTCAAGTACAACAAGCGCAGCCTGTACCCGATCGTGGATGACAAGATCATCACCAAGGAACGGGCCATGGCTGCCGGCATCCACGTGCCGGAAATGTACGGGGTGATTTCCACCGAGAAGGAAATCGACAAGCTCGACGAGATCATCGGCGGGCGCAGCGACTTCGTGATCAAGCCGGCGCAGGGCGCCGGCGGCGACGGCATCCTGGTGGTGGCGGACCGTTTTGAGGGGCGCTACCGCACGGTGTCGGGCAAGATCATCAGTCATGAAGAGATCGAGCACCAGATTTCCAGCATCCTCACCGGCCTGTACTCCCTGGGCGGCCACCGCGACCGTGCGCTGATCGAATACCGCGTGGTGCCCGACCAGATCTTCAAGAGCATCAGCTACGAAGGCGTGCCGGATATCCGCATCATCGTGCTGATGGGCTACCCGGTAATGGCCATGCTGCGCCTGCCGACCCGCCAGTCCGGCGGCAAGGCCAACCTGCACCAGGGCGCGATCGGTGTGGGTGTCGACCTGGCCACCGGCCTGACCCTGCGCGGCACCTGGCTGAACAACATCATCACCAAACACCCCGACACCACCAACGCGGTGGATGGCGTGCAACTGCCCAACTGGGACGGTTTCATGAAGCTCGCGGCCGGCTGCTATGAGCTGTGCGGGCTGGGTTATATCGGCGTGGACATGGTGCTGGACCAGGAGAAAGGCCCGCTGATTCTGGAACTGAACGCGCGGCCGGGGCTGAATATCCAGATCGCCAACGACTGCGGCCTGACCCTGCGCACCCACGCGGTCGAGGCGCGACTGGAAACACTCAAAGCCGCCGGCGTGACGGAAACCGCCGAGGAGCGAGTGAAGTTTGTGCAGGAGATGTTCGGGCATATACCGCTGGTGGAAGGCTGAGGGCGTCATCGCCGGCTTGCCGGCGATAGCAGCCTGGGTAGCAATGAAGCGCTCAGGATAGGTCCTCGATCTAACTATCCCCGACATCCCCCCTAGGACGAGATCCTACAGAAGACTACAATCCCCTCCCCCCAAGCCAACGGCTGATCCACCCCGCATGTCGACCTGCTCCGTACACCCAGTGCCCTACCGGGCCAACCCCGCCGAGTATTTTGCGGCGATCCGCCATGCCCCTGGCGCGGTGATGCTCGACAGCGGCCGCCCCTCAGCCGAGCGCGGTCGTTACGACGTGCTCAGCGCGTGGCCACTGGCGACGTTGACGGTACAACCTGACGAAAGCGGCAGCGATTTCCTGCAGCGTCTACGCGAAAACCTGACACAGCTGGGTGAGGCGGCGATCCCCCAGGGTCTGGAGCTGCCGTTTGCCGGAGGCCTGATTGGCTACCTGAGTTACGACTTTGGCCGGCACCTGGAACACATGCCGCAGTTGGCCGTGGACGATTTGCACCTGCCGGACGCCCGCTTTGGGCTGTACGCCTGGGCACTGATCAGTGATCACCTGAAGCAGACCAGCCAACTGGTGTTTCATCCCTCGCTGGCCGACAGCGAGCGCCAACGGCTGACGGCGCTGTTCAGCCAGGGCGTTGTCGACACCGCCGCGACCTTCAAACTCCAGGGGCCAATGGCACCGGACCTCAGCGCCGAGGCTTATCGCCAAGCCATCGTGCGCATCCAGGACTATATCCAGGCCGGCGACTGCTACCAGGTCAACTTCGCCCAGCGTTTCCGCGCGCCGTGCAGCGGCGATCCCTGGGCGGCTTACTGCGCGTTGCGCGAAGCCTGCCCCACGCCATTCTCAGGGTTCCAGAGCCTGCCGGATGACGGCGCGCTACTCAGCCTGTCGCCGGAGCGTTTCGTGCACATCAGCGAACGCCGCGTCGAAACCCGTCCGATCAAGGGCACCCGCCCCCGGGGCCTCACGCCAGAGGAAGACGCGGCCAACGCCGCCGAACTGCTGGCCAGCCCCAAGGATCGCGCGGAGAACCTGATGATCGTCGACCTGTTGCGCAACGACCTCGGTCGCACCTGCCGTACCGGCTCGGTGCATGTCCCGGAACTGTTCAGCCTGGAAAGCTACCCCAACGTGCACCACCTGGTGAGCAGTGTGACCGGCGAATTGGCCGACACCAAGGATGCCCTCGACCTGATCGCCGGCAGCTTCCCCGGCGGCTCAATCACCGGCGCCCCGAAGATTCGCGCAATGCAGATCATCGACGAGCTGGAACCGACCCGACGCGGCTTGTACTGCGGCTCCCTGGTGTACCTGGACGTGCGCGGCGAGATGGACAGCTCCATCGCCATCCGCAGTTTGCTGGTCAAGGACGGGCAGGTGTGCTGCTGGGGCGGCGGCGGGATCGTCGCGGATTCGCAGTGGGAGGCCGAATATCAAGAGTCGCTGACCAAGGTACGGGTGTTGTTACACACTTTGGAAAACCTGTAGGGCCGTCTTTCCGGCCTCCTGGCCACCCTGGCAAAAACCTGAATCAGAGCCGTTGTGGACGGCGCATGGGCGGGCGGATAGCGTCAACCACCCACCAGCCCACTGTGAAGGATCACATGAAGCGACTGCCAGCTCGTCAGAAATCATTTCCGCGATTGCATCTCTGCCCACCTGCACCTATGATCTCCCAAATTGGGAGGTTACAGCGATGCGGATAATCGCCCTCTCTACCTTACGAATATTCTGGGAAAGCCATCCCGCCCAGGCAGACGCCAAAACGCCGCTGATCGAGTTGTATCGTCATATGGAAAAGGCCGTTTACCCAACGCCACAAGCGCTCAAGGCCGAGCTTCGGACCGCGAGCATTCTCAAGGGAGGCAGGGTGGTGTTCAACGTGGGGGGCAACAAATATCGAGTGATCATGGCGATCGATTATCAGCGACAGCTTGGGTTCATACGTTTCGTAGGGACTCACTCGCACTACGACCAGATCAACGCGGAGACCGTGTGATGAACATCAAACCGATACATTCCCAGGAGGACCTGACCGCTGCGCTTGCCCGCGTGGAACAGATCTGGGGAGCAGCAATAGGCTCACCTGAGGGTGACGAGCTGGAGATCCTCGCCATACTCATCGAAAAATATGAGGCGGAGCATTTTCCAATGCCGCCTTCGGACCCGGTGGAAGCGATCAAATTTCGCATGGAGCAACTGGGCATGACCGCCCGTGATCTTGAGCCCTTCATTGGGACGAGCGGACGAGTCTCCGAAGTGCTGAATCACAAGCGCAAGTTGAGCCTTTCGATGATCAAGCGCTTGCATGAAGGCCTGTGCATTCCTTATGAGCGGCTGCTGGCCGGGGCCTAGAATCTTGCGCCGGCAAGCCGGCGCCTTCATGGATTACACATGACCTGCAGGCGCCGGCTTGCCAGGGATCGTGTCGTTACAGGCTCAACTGCCGATTCGAGGCCTTGATGAACTCTTTCTTCAAATCCTCGAACGTATGCACCGCCGGGAATTGCGGGAACTCACGAATCACATTCTCCGGCGCATGGAACAAAATCCCACGGTCGGCTTCGCCCAGCATGCTGGTGTCGTTGTAGGAATCGCCAGCGGCGATCACGCGGTAGTAGAGCGTCTTGAACGCCAGCACCGATTGGCGCTTGGGGTCTTTCTGGCGCAGTTGGTAGCTGACCACGCGGTCGTTTTCGTCGGTGATGAGGCGGTGGCACAACAGCGTCGGGAAGCCCAGCTGACGCATCAGCGGCTGCGAGAATTCGTAGAAGGTGTCGGACAGGATCACCACCTGGAAGCGTTCGCGCAGCCAATTGACGAACTCAATGGCGCCGTCCAGCGGCTTGAGGGTGGCGATCACTTCCTGGATGTCGGCGAGTTTCAGCCCGTGTTCGTCGAGGATGCGCAGGCGTTGCTTCATCAGCACGTCGTAGTCGGGAATGTCCCGGGTGGTGGCCCGCAAAGATTCAATACCGGTTTTTTCGGCGAAGGCGATCCAGATTTCCGGAACCAACACACCTTCCAGGTCAAGACAGGCAATTTCCACAAGACGCTCCCATTGGTTTTATTGAGTTGAGCCAGCAAAAAAGGACTGCCGAACTCTAGCGATTCAAGCCCGCCGCCGCAACGCAGGGCGGATTTTGATACCATCACTTCCCTATAGAGCGCTCAGCGCCACTGACCTGTAGGAACCGTCCTGATGAACCAAGCCTTCGACGTCGCTGAACTCGCTGCGACTTACGCCAACAAATCCGCCCAGGATATTCTCAAGCTGGCTTTCAGCCAGTTCGCTGATGACCTGTGGATTTCCTTCAGCGGCGCCGAGGACGTGGTGCTGGTGGACATGGCCTGGAAGCTCAACAAGAACGTCAAGGTGTTCAGCCTCGACACCGGCCGCCTGCACCCGGAGACCTATCGGTTCATCGAGCAGGTGCGCGATTTCTACAAGATCGATATCGAACTGATCTCGCCGGACCAGAGCAAACTGGAACCTTTCGTCAAAGAGAAAGGCCTGTTCAGCTTCTACAAGGACGGGCATGGCGAATGCTGCGGCGTGCGCAAGATCGAGCCGTTGCGCCGCAAGCTCTCGGGCGTCAGCGCCTGGGCTACCGGCCAGCGCCGTGACCAGAGCCCTGGCACACGCAGCCAGGTGGCGGCACTCGAAATCGATACGGCGTTTTCCACCCCGGAACGCACCCTGTACAAGTTCAACCCGCTCGCGCAGATGACCAGCGAAGAAGTCTGGGGCTACATCCGCATGCTCGAACTGCCCTACAACAGCCTGCATGAACGCGGCTTCATCAGCATCGGCTGCGAACCCTGCACCCGCCCGGTGCTGCCGAACCAGCACGAGCGCGAAGGCCGCTGGTGGTGGGAGGAAGCCACGCAGAAGGAATGCGGGCTGCACGCCGGGAACATCATCAGCAAGGCCTGAGGGCCGATTTGGTTAAAAAATCTGGGAGCGGGCTCGCCGTAGCAAGCCCGCCCTACATTTGTTCATTGATGCCAACAATCATGTACACACAGATGTAACCATCGGTGCCATTTATGTGTGCAATTTTTCTGAACCCGCACCATAACGTAACACCTCGACACGCCCTTCCCTTCCCCTCCTGAATCGACCCCAGGCAGCGTAAAAATAAATAGCTGTTCGAACGGTCAATTTATATCGCTTTAGATTCAGCTAGTTATTTACCAACCCTGCAAAAACGAAATTACCCGCCGTTTTCATAGAACGAAAACTGGCACGCATGTGGCTTAAGGTGAAAAACGCTTTGTATACAATAAATACAAAACCTACATACACTTTGCCTTCGGCGGCTTACCTGCCGACGTGCTGGAGCCTGCCGGAATGCGTACTAGTCTCTCCAATAATATCGCACTGGATCTGCCCTCCTCCCTGAGCCCCGAGACCACAGGTCCCGGCCCGCTGGTACTGAGCCCGCGCCTGCACAACAAGGACCTGGCGCCCACCAAGGTCGAAGGCCGGCGCTGGGGCCGCTACAGCATCTTTGCGCTGTGGACCAACGATGTGCACAACATCGCCAACTACTCGTTCGCCATTGGCTTGTACGCCCTGGGCCTGGGTGGCTGGCAGATCCTGTTGTCCCTGGGAATCGGCGCAGCGCTGGTGTATTTCTTCATGAACCTGTCGGGGTACATGGGGCAGAAGACCGGCGTGCCGTTTCCCGTGATCAGCCGTATCAGTTTCGGCATCCATGGCGCGCAGATCCCGGCACTGATCCGCGCGGTGATTGCGATCGCCTGGTTCGGTATCCAGACCTACCTGGCCTCGGTCGTTTTCCGCGTGTTGCTTACCGCCATTCATCCAGGCTTCGCCGCCTATGACCACAACTCGATCCTGGGCCTGTCGTCCCTTGGCTGGGCGTGTTTTGTCGCGATCTGGCTGGTACAGCTGGTGATCCTGGCCTACGGCATGGAGATGGTGCGGCGCTATGAAGGCTTCGCCGGGCCGGTGATTCTGCTGACCGTGGCCTCGCTGGCCGGCTGGATGTACTTCCAGGCGGGCGGCAACATTGCCTGGTCGATCCGTGAACCGCTGAGCGGCGGCGAGATGTGGCGCAATATCTTTGCCGGTGGCGCGCTGTGGCTGGCGATCTACGGCACGCTGATCCTCAACTTCTGCGACTTCGCCCGCTCCTCGCCGTGCCGCAAGACCATCCTGGTCGGCAATTTCTGGGGCCTGCCGGTGAATATTCTGGTGTTCGCGGCGATCACCGTGCTGCTCTGCGGCGGACAGTTCCAGCTCAATGGTCGGGTGATCGAAAGCCCGACCGAAATCATCGCCGCCATTCCCAATACCTTTTTCCTGGTGCTCGGTTGCCTGGCGTTCCTGATCGTCACCGTGGCGGTGAACATCATGGCCAACTTTGTCGCGCCGGCCTTTGTGCTGAGCAACCTGGCGCCCAAGTACCTGAACTTCCGCCGCGCCGGGCTGATCAGCGCCACGGTGGCGGTGCTGATCCTGCCGTGGAACCTCTACAACAGCCCGCTGGTGATCGTGTATTTCCTCTCTGGCCTGGGCGCGCTGCTGGGGCCGTTGTACGGGGTGATCATGGTCGATTACTGGTTGATCCGTAAAAGCCAGGTGGACGTGCCGCAGCTGTATAGCGAAGACCCGAAAGGCGTTTATTACTACAGCCGTGGAGTGAATATGCGCGCGGTCGCGGCGTTCATTCCTGCAGCGGTGATCGCCATCCTGTTGGCGCTGTTGCCGGGATTTGCCAGCGTCTCGCCGTTTTCCTGGCTGTTTGGCGCCGGTATTGCAGGGTTGCTGTACCTGCTGATCGCCAAGCGCCAGGCGTTCTACGCCGATGTCAGCGGCGAAAGCATTGCAGTCGATAACGTCAGTCATTAATCAAGGACCTTCCATGCGTATCCTCGTGGTCAACGTCAACACCACCGAATCCATCACCGAGACCATTGCCCAACAGGCACGCGCTGTGGCGGCACCGGGCACCGAGATTGTCGGGCTCACGCCGTACTTCGGTGCGGAGTCGGTGGAGGGCAACTTTGAAAGCTACCTGGCCGCCATCGCCGTGATGGACCGCGTGATGGCCTACGACCAGCCGTTTGATGCGGTGATCCAGGCCGGCTACGGCGAACACGGCCGTGAAGGCTTGCAGGAATTGTTGAACGTGCCGGTGGTGGACATCACCGAAGCGGCCGCCAGCACCGCGATGTTTCTCGGTCATGCCTATTCGGTGGTGACCACCCTGGACCGGACCGTGCCGCTGATCGAGGACCGCCTGAAACTCGCCGGCCTGTACCAGCGCTGCGCCTCGGTGCGCGCCAGTGGCATGGCCGTATTGGAGCTGGAAGAAAACCCGCTGGCGGCCATGGAAGCCATTGTGCGCCAGGCAGAGTTGGCTATCAGCGAGGACAAGGCCGAGGTGATCTGCCTGGGCTGCGGCGGCATGGCCGGGCTGGATGAGCAGATTCGCCAGCGCACCGGGGTGCCGGTGGTGGATGGCGTGACGGCGGCGGTGACCATCGCCGAATCCTTGGTGCGGCTGGGCTTGTCGACGTCGAAGATTCGTACGTATGCCACGCCGCGGCCGAAGAAAGTTATCGGCTGGCCGGGCAGGTTTGATCGGTAGACCGAGGTGAGGCTATCGCAGGCAAGCCAGCTCCCACACTGGAATGGGGTCGGCCGGGCAGGTTCGGTCGGTAGACCGAGGTGAGGCTATCGCAGGCAAGCCAGCTCCCACATTGGAATGGGGTCGGCCGGGCAGGTTTGATCGGTAGACCGAGGTGAGGCTATCGCAGGCAAGCCAGCTCCCACATTGGAATGGGGTCGGCCGGGCAGGTTCGGTCGGTAGACCGCGGTGGGGATATCGCAGGCAAGCCAGCTCCCACATTGGAATGGGGTCGGTCGGGCAGGTTTGGTCGGTAGGCCGAGGTGGGGATATCGCTGGCAAGCCAGTTCCTACATAGGAATGGGGTCGGTTGTGGGAGCCGGGCTTGCCCGCGATGGCGTCGCCGCGGTTCAAGGGCGGGTCAAATCGCGCTGAATCGCTGGCCCAGCTGGCGCTCGGCAAACTGCTCGATGATGAAGTCGACAAATGCCCGGGTCTTGCCCGGCAGCAGTTTGTGTTCGGCGTAGTAGATCGAGATAGTGCCGTCATCGACGTACCAGTCGGGCAGCACCCGCACGACCGCGCCGCTGTCGAGGAACGGCACGGCCATCGGCATGCTCACCAGCGCGATGCCGAGGCCCTGGGCGCTGGCGCAGCAGGCGGCTTCCGAGTCGCTCATGGTCATGCCGGGCTTGAGCACCAACGGGCGCTGTTCGCGCCCGATACTGGTGAGTTGCCAGGAACGTATGCGCCCGGTTTGCGGCGAGCGGATCAGGATGCCCTTGCAGCGGGCCAGGTCTTCAGGCGAAAGGACCGGCGGGCGCCGCGCCAGGTAATCCGGCGAGGCCACCAGCACCCGATGCGCCGGCGACAGTTTGCGGGCGACGACCCCTTGCGGCAACTCGAAACCACCGCCGATCGCGGCATCAAAGCCTTGGCCGATCAGGTCGACCTGGCGGTTATCGAAATGCCAGTCCGGGCTGATGTCCGGAAAGCGCCGCATGAACTCTCCCAGCAACGGCACCACATACCGATTGCCGAACACCGTGCCCATGCTGACCTTGAGCGTGCCCACCGGCCGCCCTTCGGCGCTGGCCAGGTTGGCCACGGCATTCTGGATGGTGGTGAGGCTGGCGCTGACTTCTTCGAGGAACAGTTTGCCGGCTTCGGTCAGGGTCAGGCGCCGGGTGCTGCGCTGGAACAGGCGCACGCCGAGGCGCGCTTCCAGCTTGGCGACGCTTTTGCCGACCGCTGCCGGGGTCAGGCTCAGGTGTCGCGCCGCCTCGGCAAAACTGCCGCCCTCGGCGCTGCGCACGAAGCATTCGATACTGCCAAAGCTTTCCATATCAACCCATTCAAAACTTTTGGTTTACACAGACTATAGCAATCACGGTCTACCGGGTGGCCGGGGTGAGGTCGATACTCGCCTCATCAACTACTCGGAGATCGACATGACCACACAAAACCTCACCGGCAAAGTCGCCTTGATCCAGGGCGGTTCTCGCGGCATCGGCGCCGCCATCGTCAAGCGCCTGGCCGCACAAGGCGCAGCGGTCGCCTTTACTTACGTCAGCTCGGCCGCCAAGGCGCAAGCCCTGCAGGACAGCGTAATCAGCGAGGGCGGCAAGGCCCTGGCGATTCACGCCGACAGCGCCGATGCCACGGCGATTCGCAACGCCGTCAATGCCACCGTCGAAGCCTTCGGGCGCCTGGATATCCTGGTGAACAACGCCGGCGTACTGGCCATCGCGCCGCTGGAAGATTTCACCTTGGAAGATTTCGACCAGACCCTGGCGATCAACGTGCGCAGTGTATTTATCGCGACCCAGGAAGCGGCCAGGCACATGGGCGAAGGCGGCCGGGTGATCAATATCGGCAGCACCAATGCCGAGCGCATGCCGTTTGGCGGCGGTGGCCCGTACGCGATGAGCAAGGCGGCGCTGGTGGGACTGACCAAAGGTCTGGCGCGCGACCTGGGGCCACGGGGCATTACCATCAATAACGTACAGCCGGGTCCGGTGGACACCGACATGAACCCTGCAGACAGTGACTTCGCCGAAAGCCTGATCGGCTTGATGGCCGTGGGCCGTTACGGGCATGTCGAAGAGATTGCGAGTTTCGTCGCGTATCTCGCCGGGCCTGAGGCCGGTTACATCACCGGGGCAAGCCTGACCATTGATGGCGGTTTCA
>NZ_JANLOH010000108.1:0-73794 GCF_025466155.1 Pseudomonas sp. 13B_2.1_Bac1
TTCGTTGACTGACACACCGTATTCGCGGGCAAGCCCGCTCCCACAGGTAGAGAGGCGTTGTTCATGCCTGTGGTGCAAGGCCCGACTATTTCAGCCACGCCGCTAAACTCCAGGTTTCAGCTCCCACCTTTCAGTCTTGTGTTTGGTTGACGATCACCGTGCAGGTGATGCCCGCCGCCAGCAGCACGCCCTCCGGCACTTCATCGATGCGAATCCGCACCGGCACGCGCTGGGCCAGGCGCACCCAGTTGAACGTCGGGTTCACGTCAGCGATCAACTCGCGGCTCTCGGGGTTGTCACGGTCGTAGATGCCGCGCGAGATGCTTTCCACGTGGCCCTTCAAGGTCTCGCCGCTCATCAGTTGCATGTCGGCTTTATCGCCGACTTTCACATGCGGCAATTTGGTTTCCTCAAAGAAGCCATAGACCCAGAACGAGTTCATATCCACCACCGCCATCTTGGCTTCGCCGATGCGCGCGTAGTCGCCACGGTGCACGTTGAGGTTGGTGACGTAGCCGTCCACCGCCGCTACCACTTGCGTGCGCTTGAGGTTGAGTTCGGCGGCTTCCAGTTGCGCCAGCGCGTGCTGGTAATCGGCGAGGGCCGAGTCGGCGATGTTGCTGGCGTCGTCGCGGTTTTCCTTGGAGATCACCAGCGCGTCGAGGTCGGCGCGGCGGTGGGCATTGACCTTGCGCATCTCCCAGGTGGCTTTGCGCGAGGCGACCAGGGACTGCGCCTGCTTGACCGCAATGCGGTAGTGCTCGGGGTCGATCTGCATCAGCAGGTCGCCCTTCTTGACCAACTGGTTGTCGCGCACCGGCACGTCGACCACCTCGCCCGTCACGTCGGCGGCGACGTTGATGATGTCGGCGCGCACGCGACCATCACGGGTCCACGGCGTTTGCATGTAATGCACCCACAGCGTGCGGCCAATCCAGATTGCCAAAGCCAGTACCAGCAAAGTCGCGAGCAGGCTGAAAAACTTTTTCATCGGGGCATTCTCAACGGTAGACGGTCAGCGCCAATGCGCCGAACAAGCAAACGAACAGGCTCAGGCGCAGCAACGCCGGATGCCAGAAAAACCGGTACAAGTCGTACCCGGCCAGGAAGCGGTCCAGCGCCCAGGCCAGCCCTGCGGCAATCAAAAACATCAGGGTCATGGTCGGCATGTAGAGGCCGTGGAACGCGATTTCACGGGGCATGCGGGGCTCCTTTGAGGGCCGCCAGTGGCGATTGCGGGTCGAGCAGCGAAGTGCGGATAAAGTGCAGGTAGCTCTTCACCCGGCGCAGGGCCGACGTATCGAAGTGCGGGGCGAAGGGTTCGTCGGTGGCCTGCACGCGGCTGATCGCGTGGTCGACGGCGATCAGTCCGCGCTCCAGATTGCTCGCGCTGGGCTGCAGGAACAGCCGCACCAGCGAGCGGCCCATCACGCGGATCGCCTGGCGCCACGGCTGGGACTCGGCATACGCCGGGTGCACCGGCAGGATCGCCTGTTCCTTGCGCAGCTCGATGATCGCGTGGCCGACCTCCAGCACCACGAACATCCAGCGCAGCAGGTCGCGTTGCACTTGCGGCTGGCCGACGGCAAGGCCGTAGGCCTGGTGCAGCAGGTCACGGGTGCGGCTTTCAAAACTCGAGGCCAGGCCCTTGAGCTTGCCGCTGATCGCGTACACCACTTGCTCGCGCAGGTCCTGCTCCAGGCGGCGCCACAGCCAGCGGCTGTTGGGCGGCAGGATGATCGCCCCCGCCGCCGCGCACACCAGCATGCCGATGACCATCGCGATGTAGTCGTTGATAAAGGTGTAGGGGTTGTAGACCGTGAGGTTATCCGGCACCGAACCGGTGCTGAAGAAGATCAACAGGCCCACACCGACCCCGGCGTATTGCGGGCGTGAGGCGAGAAACGCACCGAAGATGATGACCGGGGCGAGCATCACGCACAGCAGCGGGAAGCCGTCGATCCAGGGGAACACGAAGAACATTTCGACAAAGCCCACCAACGCGCCGATCAAGGTGCCGCAGGCCATCTGGAACGCCATGCGCTTGGGGTTCGGCGTGGCGGCGGACAAACCGACGGTGGCCGCCGCGATCAAGGTCATGGTCGCGCCGCTGGGCCAGGCGGTCGCCACCCAGTAGCTGCCCAGCACGATCAGGATGAATGAGGCGCGAATCCCCGAGGCGGCGCAGGCCAGCCAGTTGGTCTTGGGGATAAAGGTTTCGTCCCACTGCTCGCGCGCATGGCTGTGATCGGCCAGGGAGGCGTGGGTTTGCGCATAGTTGTGCAGGTCGTCGACGAAGCGGTACAGCAGCTCGTAGGCGGTGTGGAAATCCAGCTGCTCGGCTTCGCTCGGGTTGCCCTCCTGGAACGCCGCGCGCAGGCTGCGCACCGTGGCGGGCAAGCCGTCCTTGTAGGCACTCAGTTGATTGACCAGGCGTGCGGCGTCGGGGCTGGTGAGGGCACGACCGGAAAAGCCGTCGAGCAGTTCGGCCAGGTCCTGCAGGCCGGGCCTGATCGCCGCCACCACGTGATCGGCCGCGTCGGTGCGCAGGCGTTCGAGCAACTGGTGCAAGGCGTTGAAGCGCGTGGTGATGCTCATGAACTCGCTGTTGAGGCGACTGAGGCGACCGTTGCGCCGACGCATGTGCGGGTCTTCAAACACGGTGATGCTGCGCAGCCCTTCCAGGCCCACGGCTTCGGCGATAAAGCGCACGTTGCTGGCCTCGAACCCTTCGCGCTGGCTGCGCCCCCGCAAGCCATCGGTGACGAACAGCGCGAACACGCCAAAGCGCTGGTACAGGGCGTTGCGCATCGCGGCGCTGCTGGTTTGCGGCAGGATCGCGGCGCTGACCAGCGTCGAGCACAAAATCCCCAGGGAGATTTCCAGCACGCGCCAGACCGCCGCCATAAAGGCCCCATCGGGATGGGCCAGGGCCGGCAGGCCAACCATCGCCGCGGTGTACCCGGCCAGCACAAACCCATAGGCGCGAAAGTTACGGTTGCGGGTCGCACCGGCGGTGCAAATGCCGACCCAGATCGCCAGCGCGCCAAGAAACAACTCGGTGTTCTGTGCAAACAAGGCAATCAACAGCACCATCACCGCCGAGCCCGCCAGGGTGCCGAGGAAGCGGTAAAAACTCTTGGCGAACACCTGGCCGCTCTGCGGTTGCATCACGATGAACACGGTGATCATTGCCGTGCGCGGTTGCGGCAGTTCCAGGCGCATGGCCAACCATAACGTCAGGAACGCGGCGATCAGCACCTTGAAGATATACACCCAGGTCACGCCATCACTGCGTGCCCAGTCGAAAAAGCCACGGCGCCACTCAAGGGCATGCAGCCAGCGCAGCGGTGCAGGCAAGGGAGTCATTCAATCCTACTCAGTGATCAAACACGGCGAGTGCCGCCGGGGTCTTGCTCGGGAGGGTCTTGGCGTCGTCGGGCACATCGTTGCCGGCACCGAGTCCGCCGCCCAGGGCTGTCACCAGTTCGGCGTGCGCGCTCAGGCGGGCGGCCTGCACCTGTTGCTCGACCTGCTGCTGACGGAACAGCAGGGTCTGGGCATTCAGCACATTGAGGTAATCGGTGAGCCCGCGTTGGTAGGCGATCATCGCGATGTCATAGGTTTTCTGCGCCGAGGCCACCGACTGCGCGGCGAAGCCCGCTTGCTTGTCCATGGACTCGCGGCGGATCAACTGGTCACTGATGCCTTTGAGCGCGGTGACAAGGGTCTGGTTGTACTTCGCCACGGCGATGTCGTAACCGGCGCTGGCCTCGCCCAACTCGCCACGCAAACGGCCGCCGTCGAAGATCGGCAAGGTGATCGCCGGGCCGACGTTGTAGTTGAATTTCTTGCCGGCCAGGAACTCCAGCATGCCGCCGCCGGTGGCCATGTAGCCAAGGCTGCCGACCAGGTCGACGTTGGGGTAGAAGCCGGCGTGCGCCACATCAATGCCACGCGCCTGCGCCGCGACCTGCCAGCGGCTGGCGACCACGTCCGGGCGCTGGCCGAGCAGTTGTGCAGGCAAGGAAGACGGCAGTTTCAGCGGCGCGGCAAGGGACAAGGTCGGGCGCTGCAATTGCGCGCCCGCGCCCGGCCCCTTGCCGGCCAATGCCGCCAACTGGTTGCGGCTCAGGGCGATTTCCTCGTCCAGGGCGTCCAATTGACGATGGGTTTCCGGCAACGGGGTTTCGGCCTGGCTCACGTCGAAGTGCGTGCCGATCCCGGCGTTCAGGCGTTTGTTGGCCAGGTCGAGGATCTGCTGTTGCTGGGCCAGGGTCGCCGCGACGATATCGCGGTTGGCGTAATGCAATGACAGCTGGATATAGGCGCGCACCACGTTGTTCTGCAACTCGAGCTGGGCCTGGCGGGCTTCGGCAGCGCTCATGTGCGCCAGATCGACGGCACGCTCGGAGGCGTTGCTTTCACGGCCCCACAGGTCGAGCGCGTAGCTCAGGCCCAGGGACGAGTTGTTGTCCCAGGTGGTCTCGCCACTCAACTCGCCTGGGCCATAGAACTGATCCTTCGGCCAATTGTGGCGCTTGAGGGTGGTGTCACTGTTGATCTGCAGCGACTCGGCCGACTCGGCAATCCCGGCCATGGCCCGCGCCTCGCGCACTCGCGCGGCAGCGATGGCCATACTCGGGCTGTTGTGAGTGGCGAGTGCGACCCAACGGTTGAGTTGCGGGTCGCCAAAGGCCTGCCACCATTGCGCGGTGGGCCAGTGGGCGTCCTGGGCGGCCTGCTGGATCGCCTCGTCGGTGGCCAGGTGATTGGCGTCGAGCGCCTGGCCCTGTGGGGCGATTCCTCCGGTTCCGATGCAGCCGCTGATTGCTAACGATAAGGCCCAAACACTGAGAGTCTTCAGCTCTCTGCTGATGCGACGCGGCACTGCTGCGAATTCCTGAGGTGGTGATGCGGGGAGAGGTGGCGCAATTCTAGGGGGCGGCATGGGGAACGATAAGCGGGTATTCCTGTGAATCTTTGTTACCGTTCAGGCGATAATCCGCGCCGGCTCAAGGCAAGTTGGATGTTTATCCCGACGCCAGGCTATTCCCCTACAGCGTGCCGAAGTGCCCACCAGCAGAATGACGAGCATCCCACCCTTCTGGAGTGCCCGAATGCTTTCAGCCCCCAGCACGCATGCCCGCATAGCGTCGACACCCGCGTCCGCTGATGCCCTGCGCAGGCAACTGCACCTCTCGCCCGAGCCTTTGCAGCCGGGCATGCTCCCGCTGCAACGGGACGTGCGCTGGATCGCCGACCTGGTCCTGGACAAGCTGGTCCCGCTCGCGGGCTATCATCGCGATCAAGCGCAGGTAGAAGCACTTCACCACAAATTGTCCAGCAGCCCGTCGAGGCTGGAGGTGTCGGTAGAGGAGTTACCGGACTACTACGCGTTTTTCAAAAAGGCCGAGCAGGTGCTTGATCAACATCGCGCCAGCCAGCGTCCGGACGTCGAAGCCGACTATGCCTTGTGTCGCGCGCTGAAATGGCAGTTTCGCGCGGCGGTCAGCAATGACCGACACCTGCACCTGACGCAGAAGTTGTTGCCGGCGCTTGCCTACGTGCGCAACGGCGGCGAACGCAGCAACCATCGTCATATCGGCTACAACTTTGTGTTGGACCCCGCGCTGCAGAACCGGGCCGGGCCACAGCTGGCAGCCGACTCGCGCCTGGCAATCACCGCTGACCAACGCATCAAAAGCACGCGCGCCCTCAGCCTGCAGGCCCATCTGAAGTCATCGATCGCAAACCAGTTCCAGACCCACACCCAGCTCGGCGTAGGCTATGTATCGTCTCGCGAATACGCGAACCTGGAAGCATACGCCGATGCCCGCAGCCATTCGGTGCGCACCTCCCTGAGCGAGAGCATCCGGCGAACCGTTCAAAACCTGCCCAGCTTGGTGCGTGATAGCCATAACCTGCAGAAACATCTCGCCTGCTCAGCACTGAGCCAACCCTACGTCCGGGATACCCTGGCCAGCGCCGGCCTTGTCGACGTTGAGTTGCCCAGCATGAGAAGCACCTCGCAGCCGGTTATCACCGAAAGAGGCCTGCTCCTGAATGCGCGAACCAAGGTCACGGTGGATGTCTTCAGCGCCCTGAAGCTCAATACCACGATAAAGCCGACCCTGCAGCGTACCCAGCGCCAGATCACCCTGGATATCCTGAGCCTGCACGAAACCGCACCTGAGATGGCACGACTGCGCCTGGCCTCGTCCAAGCACTACAACGACGACCCTGCGGCGCTGTTGAATGCCATGCAACGCCACATCGCCGACACCAGCCAACACTTCACCCAGCAGGCCTGCACACCCGTGCCGGCGTCCGCGTTGCACGCTGCCCGGCACGCCCGCCACAAACAGGCCCAATCCCTGCTGGAGCGCTATGTGTTGCTCAAGACCCACTCGCGCCTGACTCCACAGCAGGATGCTGAGATACGCAGCCTGATCCAGCGCAACCCGGCACTGCTTCGCCCCGACGAATTAGAAGTCCACACGCTGACAGCCGAGACCCGAATAGTGAGCTTCAGCGCCGCAGTAACGGCCTCGGCGCAGGCCGGGGCAGGCAAAGGGGTGGCGATTGAAGCCAGCCACCGCAAGCTTGATGACCCCCATCTGAGCGGTGATTACCTGACAATCGACATCGCCCCGATAGATTCGCGGCAGGTCGTGAAGAAAACCTTGCTTCGCGTACTGGGCGCGATTGGCGAGCAAACGTTCGACTGGGAAAACCTGGTCCGCTCGATCAGCGAATCAGTGCTCGATCCCGCCAGGCCGTCGTCCACTCAAGTACTGGTGAAAATAAAGCACGGTCAACCGGTGCTGTTGCATACCCGCCATACGCTGGATAAGCGCCGTGACCTGAAGCTCCCGGCGCCGGTCGAGCAGTTCTTCGGCGTAACGGCGCAGTCGCTGCGCACCCGGCAAACCCTGCACAAAGAACAGCTGGGCAGCGACTCGCTGGATCATCTCCTGCCCATCGCCCGTCGCTACCTGGAAACCCCTGATCAGCAGCCGGGCTGGGACGCTTACGTCGCGCGACACGCCGACGACTTTCACGCGTTGTTCGATACCCTTGGCCGACAGGCGCACGGTACGCCGCTGACCGCCGAGATTGACGCGCTCAAACGCCTCAGCCCGGCACTCAGCCGCGCCGCCGAAAACCTGATACAACACGCCAACACCGCCCTTGAAGCGCCGACCGGCGAAAACCGCGCCAGCACGCAGGAGGCCTTCAATCACTTGCTGCGCGAGTATCTGCCGCACTACAAGGCCAAAGTCAGTGAGGCCTGGACCTTGTCCTGATCCTTCGTCACCGTGCTCCGGGGAGAGCAGCGCCCAGCGGATACACACCTGTGCGCAACTTCATGTCACAATTTGGCATCTCCCTTGAGAACACTCCATGGACACTTTGCAAAACATGCGCGCCTTCAGTTGCGTGGCCGAAGCCGGCAGCTTCACCGCCGCCGCCGTGCAACTGGACACCACCACCGCCAACGTTTCGCGCGCGGTCTCCAACCTTGAGGCCCATCTGCAAACCCGCTTGCTCAACCGCACCACCCGCCGCATCGCGCTGACCGAAGCCGGCAAACGCTATTTGCTGCGCTGCGAGCAGATCCTTGCCTACGTCGAGGAAGCCGAGGCCGAAGCCAGCGACGCCCACGCGCGCCCCGCCGGGCAGTTGAAAGTGCACACCATGACCGGCATCGGCCAGCACTTCGTGATTGATGCGATTGCCCGCTACCGCCGCACCCACCCGGACGTGACCTTCGACCTGACCCTGGCCAACCGCGTGCCGGACCTGCTCGACGAGGGCTACGACGTGTCCATCGTGCTGGCCAGCGAGCTGCCGGATTCGGGCTTCGTCTCGCAACGCCTGGGCATCACCTACAGCATCGCCTGCGCCTCGCCCGATTACGTCAAGGCCAAGGGCTGCGCGCAACGGCCCCAGGATTTGCTCAATCACGCCTGCCTGCGCCTGGTCAGCCCGGTGATCCAGCTGGATAAATGGACCTTCAACGGCCCCGAAGGCCAGGAGAGCGTGGCGATCAACACCTCGCCCTTCCTGGTGAACTCGGCCGATGCGATGAAAACCGCGATCACCAGCGGCATGGGCGTCGGGCTGTTGCCGGTGTACGCGGCCATCGAAGGCCTGCGCAACGGCACACTGGTGCGGGTCATGCCCAACTACCGCTCCCAGGAGCTGAACCTGTACGCCATCTACCCGTCGCGCCAATACCTGGACGCGAAGATCAAGACCTGGGTCGAATACCTGCGCGGCTCGCTGCCGGAGATCCTGGCGGCGCACCAGGCGGAGCTGGTGGCGTATGAATTGAGCGGCAGCCTGAGTGGCGCGCGCCTGACGAACTGATTTCCACGTCGATCCAAATCAAAGGTGGGAGCGGGCTTGCTCGCGAATACGACAGGTCAGCCACAGATGTAGTGGCTGACGCTGCGCATTCGCGAGCAAGCCCGCTCCCACATTGGTTTGGCGGTGTCCTGACAATCACCCGCAAGAATGTTAGCTTGCTTGGCATTCTTCCGTAGTCGATGAGCCCGCCTGCAATGAAAAAGACTGTCCTCGCCTTCAGCCGTGTCACCCCGCAAATGATCGAACGTCTGCAACAGGATTTCGAGGTGATCGCGCCCAACCCCAAGCTGGGCGACATCAACGCTCAATTCAATGAAGCCCTGCCCCACGCCCACGGCCTGATCGGCGTGGGCCGCAAGCTGGGACGCGAGCAATTGCAGGGCGCGAGCAAGCTGGAGGTGGTGTCCAGCGTCTCGGTGGGCTACGACAACTACGACGTGCCGTACTTCAACGAGCGCGGGATCATGCTCACCAACACCCCTGACGTACTCACCGAAAGCACCGCCGACCTTGCCTTCGCCCTGCTGATGAGCAGCGCGCGCCGGGTCGCCGAGCTGGACGCCTGGACCAAGGCCGGCGAGTGGAAAGCCAGTGTCGGCGCGCCGTTGTTCGGCTGCGACGTGCATGGCAAGACCCTGGGCATCGTCGGCATGGGCAACATCGGCGCGGCCGTGGCCCGTCGCGGGCACTTGGGTTTCAACATGCCGATCCTGTACAGCGGCAACAGCCGCAAGCCGGCGCTGGAGCAGGCACTGGGCGCGCAATTTCGCAGCCTGGACGAGCTGCTGGCCGAGGCGGACTTCGTGTGCCTGGTGGTGCCATTGAGCGACAAGACCCGCCACCTGATCAGCACCCGCGAGCTGGGGCTGATGAAATCCAGCGCGATCCTGATCAATATTTCCCGTGGCCCGGTCGTCGACGAACCGGCGCTGATCGAGGCCCTGCAAACCCAGCGTATTCGCGGCGCCGGGCTGGATGTGTACGAGCAGGAGCCGCTGGCCGCGTCGCCGCTGTTCCAACTGAGCAACGCCGTGACCCTGCCGCACATCGGCTCGGCGACCCATGAAACCCGCGAAGCCATGGCCAACCGCGCCCTCGACAACCTGCGCAGCGCCCTGCTCGGCCAGCGTCCCCAGGACCTGGTGAACCCGCAGGTCTGGAAAGGCTGACTCATCCCCGCGTGTGACATCGGGACTTGTGTAGGAGCCAGCTTGTGTGGGAGCTGGTTTGTGTGGGAGCTGGTTTGTGTGGGAGCTGGTTTGTGTGGGAGCTGGCTTGCCTGCGATAGCAGCGCCTCGGTCTTTCTGCGGAACCGGCGTGATGCTATCGCAGGCAAGCCAGCTCCCACAGACCCATCCCGACACAAAATCCGGTTAAAGCCTGGCCTCCCCAAGTCGATAACTCTCTATAGATCGTCATCCCTGATCCACAGAAGGTTTTTATGTCCACCACCAAAGCCCGCGCAGACTCTCTCTCGCTTCTGCTCTTTACCTTGCGCAGCGGCAAGCTGATGGCGATCAACCTGCTGAAAGTCAGTGAAATCATCCCCTGCCCGCCGCTGACCAAGCTGCCGGAGTCGCATCCCCACGTCAAAGGCATCGCCACCCTGCGCGGCAACTCGCTGGCGGTCATCGACCTGAGCCGTGCCCTGGGTGAAATGCCCCTGCAGGACCCGGACGGTGGCTGCCTGATCGTCACCGATGTAAGCCGATCCAAGCAGGGCCTGCATGTGCAGGCGGTGAGCAAGATCGTGCACTGCCTGACTACCGACATCCGCCCGCCGCCCTACGGCTCCGGCGGTAACCGCGCGTTCATCACCGGGGTCACCCAGGTCGAAGGCGGCCTCGTGCAGGTGCTGGACATCGAAAAAGTCATCCACGGCATCGCGCCGGCCCCGATTGAAGCGGCGCCCACCGACCTGACCATGGAAGAAGCCGAAGTACTCGGCAACGCGCGCATCCTGGTGGTCGACGACAGCCAGGTGGCCCTGCAGCAATCCGTACACACCCTGCGCAACCTCGGCCTCACCTGCCACACCGCGCGCAGTGCCAAGGAAGCCATCGATGTGCTGCTGGAGCTGCAAGGCACGGTCGAGCAGATCAACGTGGTGGTGTCCGACATCGAGATGTCGGAAATGGACGGCTACGCCCTCACCCGCACCCTGCGCGAAACCCCGGATTTCAAAGACCTCTATGTACTGCTGCACACCTCGCTCGACAGCGCGATGAACAGCGAAAAAGCCCGCCTGGCCGGTGCCGACGCGGTACTGACCAAATTTTCGTCGCCCGAGCTGACCAAATGCCTGGTGGTGGCGGCCCAGACCGTGGCGCAAAAAGGCCTGTAACGCGTGAGCACGTATTACCAGTTGCTGCGTCGCGACCTCACCGGCAGCCTGCCGGCCCCGCAGTGGCCGGCGGGTACACAGTTGGACCACTACCGCGATGAGCTGGCCCCGGCGATTCATGCGGTATTGCGCATGACCCAGGAGCAAGGCGGCGGCCGCGTGCCCCCGCTGGAAACCTGGCAGCAGCAATTCATCACCGATGCCGAATTCGACCCCACGCTGTGCCTGGTGGCCAGCAACGCAGAAGGCATTCTCGGCGTGGCCCAGTGCTGGACCAGCGCCTTTATCAAGAACCTTTCCATACACCCCTGTGCCCAGGGCCAGGGGCTGGGCCGCGCCTTGTTGCTGCAGGCCTTCCAGGTGTTCAAGCAACGCGGCGAACCCTGCGTCGACCTCAAGGTGCTGGAGAGCAACCAGCGCGCCCGACAGTTGTACGCAAGCGCAGGCATGTTCTTTGTACTGCGCGATGCAGTCGCCGAGGACTGACAGGCACTGGCGCATAACTTGCTTCCAGAGACACCGAACGGTGCATAGAGGTCAAAACCCGTCACCGTTCACGCGTGCCCTCTGACCTTGCCTGGTGACAGATCCGCCCATGAACACCCATTTTTCCTGCGTTGGCTGCGGCAAATGCTGCACCGACCATCACGTCCCCCTGACCCTCGCCGAAGCCCGTATGTGGGCGGCGGACGGCGGCAACGTCATCGTTCTGGTAGAGGGTTTCCTGGGCAATGGCCTGGGCTTGCCACAGCAGCAACGTGAACATGCCGAGCGGCGTTCAGTGGTGGTGCCCAGCGGCAACACCGAGGCGTTTGTGGCCATCACCTTTGCCGCCTATAACGCCGGCCGCTGCCGGAATCTTGACGAAGACAACCTGTGCCGCATCTATGAACGCCGTCCGTTGGTGTGCCGGATCTATCCGATGGAGATCAACCCGCATATCCCACTGAGCCCCGCCGCCAAGGACTGCCCGCCGCAATCCTGGGAACAGGGCCCGGCGCTGATCGTCGGCGGCGAGTTGGCCGACCCGGCGCTGGCGGACCTGATCCTGCGCTCGCGCCAGGCCGACCGTGACGATGTGCAGACCAAGGAGGCGGTGTGCGCCTTGCTGGGTATTCGCACCACGGCGCTCAAGGGGGATGGCTTCACCGCCTACCTGCCGGACATGAACGCGTTTGCCCAGGCAATCGAGCTGGCGGTGGATCAGCCATCCGTGGCCAACGAGTGGGTGTTCCATGTGTCAGGCATGGACATCGCCGAGCAACTGCTGGATGCCGGCGCGCAGATTGCGACTGAGGTGCCGGCCAACTACGCGTTTATTCCGCTGCGCGCAGCGTAGGGCTTGCGGGCCGCTTCGCGGGCAAGCCCGCTCCCACAGGTGACTGCATTTCAACGTGGACACGCGGTTAGCGCCGTCCACTCCAGAACTCCCGCGCCAACTGGCGCAAATCCTCCGCCAGGGCTGCCACGTCGCCGGAGCTGAGCTGGCTCTGCTGGCCGGCGCTGACCGTGGCTTCCCCGGCATCGCGGATGCCGAGGATATTGCGGTTGATGTCCTCGCTCACCGCGCTCTGCTCTTCCACGGCGGTCGCGATCTGCTGGCTCATGGCGGTGATCTGCATGACCCGCTGGCTGATGCCATCCAGCGCAGCCGCCGCCCGTTGCGCCTGCTCGACGCTGGCGTGCACATGTTCGCTGCTCTGCGCCATGGCCTGCACCGCGTCGCGCGCGCCGCCCTGCAGGGTGCTGATCATGCGCTGGATTTCGTCGGTCGATTGCTGCGTGCGCTGGGCCAGGCCACGCACTTCATCGGCCACCACGGCAAAGCCACGGCCCTGCTCACCGGCCCGCGCGGCTTCGATGGCCGCATTCAGGGCAAGCAGGTTGGTCTGCTCGGCAATCGTGCGGATCACCTCCAGCACGCCGCTGATTTCGCCGCTGTGGCTTTCCAGTTGGTGGATGACGTCTGTGGCCCGCGCCAACTCCTGGGACAAGCGCATCACCGCGTCACGGCTTTCATCCACGCGTTGATGGCCTTCAAGGGTTTCGTTGCCAGCCTGGTCGGCCGCCCTGGACGCCTGCTGGGCATGGCTGGCCATTTGCGCCACGCTGGCGGCCATCTGGTGAATGGCCGTCGCTATCTGATCGGTCTGGGTCTGTTGGCCCTGGGTGCTGGCCTGGCTGCTGTCCAGATGCCGCACCAGTTGCGCCGCGTGCCCCGCCAGGCGCTGGGAGGCATCGCCGATGCGCCCGACCACCGCGCCCACCTGGGCTTCGAGCATCTGCAGGGCAAACTCGATCTGCCCGCATTCATCGCGGCGCCCGGTGTAGATCGCCTGGCTCAGGGGGTTATCGGCAATCTGGCGGGCGCGCTGGCTCAACTGGGCCAGGGGCCGCACGATCAGTCTCACCCCGGCCGCGCCGACCGCACATCCTGCCACCAGGCCCAGCAGTTGCCAGACTGGCGCGTACGCCGCCAGGCCTACGCCGAGCACCCACGCCACGGCGCAGCTGGCAGCCGCCCAGCCCGACAGCTTCAGCTGGAGGCCAACCGCCGGCCACGCGCGCCCCTTGCCCGTCCGCAGTCGCGCATACGCCCGTTCTGCCGCCGCCACCCTGGACGCATCCGGCTTGGTGCGCACCGATTGGTACTCCACCGTCGCCCCGTCGCGGGTCACCGGCGTGGCATACGCGCTGACCCAATAATGGTCGCCATTCTTGCAGCGGTTCTTCACCATGCCCATCCACGACCGGCCGCGTTTCAAGGTTTGCCACATATGGGCAAAGGCCTCGGACGGCATGTCAGGATGGCGCAGGACGTTGTGGGCCATCCCCAGCAACTCGTCACGGTGGTAGCCGCTGATGTCGATGAAATCCTGGTTGGCGTAGGTAATCGCGCTGGTCAGGTCAGTGGTCGAGAGGATGTTGGCGTCGGGGGCAAAGTCCAGATTCCGACCGGTGACCGGCAGATTGATCTTCATGGAGAAGCGCGCTCGTGATTATTGGAGGAGTCGGCAGGGCGTCGACTCTAAGCGCACCCATGGGGCAAATACTGATCCAGCTCATGTTCTGCGCAATTAATTAGCCATCACGGAGTTTCCAGGCGGTAGGGCGCGAGGATTCGCCGGTACTCACCGTTTTGCATCAACTCTTCGAGGGCGCGATTGAGGTCATTGAGCAACGCCGTATCGGTCTTGCGCACCGCAATCGCCACGCCGTCGCCCAACAGCGCGGCCGAAACAGGCGGACCGAGGAAGTCGAAGTCCTGGCCATCATCGGTGTCGAGCAGGGCCTGGCGGATTTCCACGGTGCCCTGCAGGGTCGCATCGATATCACCGGCCACCAGGCTGCGCACCAGTTCATCATTGAGCCAGAAGCTCTTGATGATCACGCCCCTGGGCGCCCACTTCGAGCGCACAAAGGCTTCACGATTGCTGCCGAGCAAAACGCCGACGCGCTTGCCCTTGAGCGACTTGACGCGCGGCAGCAGGCCAGAGGTCCGGCGGGCGACCAGCCGTGTCGTGAAGGGATAGAGGGTGTCGGTGAAGCCCGCTCGACGGCGGCGCAGCGACGTCGGGGCCATGCCCATGATTGCATCGAATTGCCGGGACTCAAGAGCAGGAAAGTCTTCGACGACCACCTGGTCGACCCAGGTACAGCGCACATTCAGTTGCTGGCAGAGGGCATTGCCCAGGTCGATATTCAGGCCGACCAACCGACCTTGCGCATCACGGCTCTGGAAGGGGGGGAATTGCGCGGCAACCGCGAAGCGGATTTCCTGCCGAGGGGGATCATCAGCGGCGACGGCTTCAGCCGCGCACAACAGGACAAGCATTACACATATGTGTATCAGGGCCACGGGAAGCGTCCTTTTCCGGAAAGACCAGCCTCGACACACTCCGTCCCGGGAAATACCGACGGGGCGGAGCGGAGGCTGTGGAAGCTTTCAAGAAATGGTTGCGGCCCCACAAGCAGAAACATCCGCGAAAGCTGTAGGCAGCTTCCGCCAAATGTTGCAGCTAGTTAATCTTAACGTTTACCCATGGAGCGACGCGTTCCCGGTGGGGCCATGCCTGGGGACTTGGTGTGGCCGTTCTTGGCGCCGTTCTTGTACCAGGGCTGGGCGGCTTGCTTGGCCCCGGCCAGTTCACCCGGCTTGAACGGAAACTTGAACGCCGGGATCTCGGCTTTTTCAACGCCTTCGGCGCTGGCCGGATCGACCAGGTCGGTCGCTTCAACAGGGGGTTGTGTCGGGGAAGTCATGGAAGCTCCGGAACGTGCAAAAAATGACGCGAGGCCGGCTTGCGGGCTACGCTGGCGCGCAGTATACCTGCCCGCCTCGGATCTTTAACCACCGCCTGTACGAATGGTCTGCGCTTACTGACAGCGCTGTCAGTTAGCAGTCACCTTGCTGACCGGGTTCGCAGGCTATAAAGGCCCTTAGTCTCCCACTCCTTTGCCCTGGCGCCTCACCTCCATGCAAATACAACGAAAAACCGCCCTGATCGTGGGTGTCCTCGTAGTGCTGGCCGTTGCCGCCTGGGCCCTGACGCGCCCGGCCAAGACCAGACTGGCAGCGCCGACTGCGATTCCGGTGCGGGTGGTGAGCGTGGTGCAGCAGGATATTCCACGGTTTGTCAGCGGGATTGGCTCGGTGTTGTCGTTGCACAGTGTGGTGATCCGCCCGCAAGTGGACGGCATTCTCACCAAATTGCTGGTCAAGGAAGGCCAACTGGTCAAGGCCGGGGACTTGCTTGCGACCATCGATGACCGCTCGATCCGCGCCAGCCTGGAGCAAGCCAAGGCACAGCTGGGCGAGAGCCAGGCGCAGTTGCAAGTGGCGCAGGTCAACCTCAAGCGCTACAAGGAGTTGAGCGTCGACGACGGCGTCTCCAAGCAGACCTATGATCAGCAGCAAGCGCTGGTCAACCAGCTCAAGGCCACCGCCCAAGGCAACCAGGCCGCCATCGATTCGGCCCAGGTACAGCTTTCCTACACCCAGATTCGCTCGCCGGTCACTGGCCGCGTGGGTATTCGTACCGTGGACGAAGGCAACTTCCTGCGCATGAGCGATACCCAGGGGCTGTTTACAGTGACCCAGATCGACCCGATTGCCGTCGAGTTCTCCCTGCCGCAACAAATGCTGCCGACCCTGCAAGGCTTGATCGCGGCACCGACCAGGGCCAGCGTCGACGCCTACATGGGCGCCGACACCGACGGCCAGACCGGCGACCTGCTGGGTGAAGGCCACTTGAGCCTGATCGACAACCAGATCAGCTCGACCACCGGCACCCTGCGTGCCAAGGCCGAGTTCAACAACGCCTCGCAGCGCCTGTGGCCGGGGCAACTGGTCACGATCAAGATCCAGACCGCCCTCGACAAAAACGCCCTGGTGGTACCGCCGACGGTGGTGCAACGCGGCCTGGATTCGCACTTCGTGTACCGGATCAACGGGGACAAGGTCGACGTGGTGCCGGTGCAGGTGACGTACCAGGACAGCGACGTGAACATCATCAAGGGGGTGCAGGCCGGTGATGTACTGGTCAGTGACGGCCAGTCGCGGCTCAAGGCCGGCGCCCAGGTGGAGGTGCTCAAGGAGCCACCGCAAGTGATCCAGACCGTCGACGCCAAGGTGCAGCCATGAGTGGCAGCCGTTCGCCGTCGGCCTGGTGCGTCGACCACCCGGTCGCCACCCTGCTGCTGACCTTCGCCCTGGTGCTGCTCGGGATGATTGCCTTCCCACGCCTGGCCATCGCCCCACTGCCGGAAGCGGAATTTCCGACGATCCAGGTGACCGCCACCCTGCCCGGCGCCAGCCCGGACACCATGGCCTCATCCGTGGCCACGCCCCTGGAGGTGCAATTCAGTGCCATCCCCGGCATGACCCAGATGACCTCCAGCAGTGCCTTGGGCTCAAGCCTGCTGACCCTGCAATTCACCCTGAACAAGAGCATCGACACGGCTGCGCAGGAAGTCCAGGCGGCGATCAACACCGCGTCCGGCAAGTTGCCCAGCGACATGCCGAGCCTGCCGACCTGGAAAAAGGTCAACCCGGCGGACAGCCCGGTGCTGATCCTCAGCGTCAGCTCCAACAGCATGCCCAGCACCGAGCTGAGTGACTACGTGGAAACCCTGCTGGCCCGGCAGATCAGCCAGATCGATGGCGTCGGCCAGATCAACATCACCGGCCAGCAGCGCCCGGCGATTCGCGTACAGGCCTCGCCGGACAAGCTCGCGGCCATCGGCCTGACCCTGGCCGATATCCGCCTGGCCATCCAGCAATCCAGCCTCAACCTGGCCAAGGGTGCGATCTACGGCGAGAACAGCGTGTCGACCCTGTCGACCAATGACCAGTTGTTCCACCCCAATGACTACGCGCAATTGATCGTGTCCTACAAGGACGGTGCACCGGTTCAGTTGCGTGATATCGCCAAAGTCATCAACGGTTCGGAAAATGCCTACGTGCAGGCCTGGTCCGGCGATACCCCCGGCGTCAACCTGGTGATTTCGCGCCAACCCGGCGCCAACATTGTCGAGACGGTGGACCGCATCCAGTCCGAACTGCCGCGCCTGCAAGCCATGCTGCCGGCGTCGGTGCAGGTCAGCGTGCTGACCGACCGCACCAAGACCATTCGCGCGTCCCTGCATGAAGTCGAAGTGACCCTGCTGATTGCCATCCTGCTGGTGGTGGCGGTGATGGCGCTGTTCCTGCGCCAGTTGTCGGCGACGCTGATTGTGTCCAGCGTGCTCGGCGTGTCGCTGGTCGCCAGTTTTGCGTTGATGTACCTGATGGGCTTCAGCCTGAACAACCTGACCCTGGTGGCGATCGTGATCGCCGTGGGGTTTGTGGTGGACGATGCGATCGTGGTGGTGGAAAACATTCACCGCCACCTCGAAGCAGGGCTCGACAAGCGCGAGGCGGCGATCAAGGGCGCCGGCGAGATCGGCTTCACCGTGGTCTCCATCAGTTTCTCGCTGGTGGCCGCGTTTATTCCGCTGCTGTTCATGGGCGGCGTGGTCGGGCGGCTGTTCAAGGAGTTCGCGCTAACGGCTACCTCGACCATCCTGATTTCGGTGGTGGTGTCGCTGACCCTGGCGCCGACCCTGGCCGCGCTGTTCATGCGCGCGCCCACCCATCATGCCCACGACAAACCCGGTTTCAGCGAACGCCTGCTCGCGGGCTATGCACGCAACCTGCGCCGGGCCCTTGCGCACCAGCGCACCATGGCGGCGATTTTCATCGTGACCCTGGCCCTCGCCGTGGTCGGCTACGTGTTTATCCCCAAGGGTTTCTTCCCGGTACAAGACACCGGTTTTGTGCTCGGCACCAGCGAGGCGGCGGCGGACGTGTCGTACCCGGACATGGTCGCCAAGCACAAGGCCCTGGCCGAGATCGTCAAGGACGATCCGGCGGTGGAAGCGTTCTCCCATTCGGTGGGTGTGACCGGCAGCAACCAGACCATCGCCAACGGCCGCTTCTGGATTGCCCTGAAAGACCGCGGCGACCGCGATGTCTCCGCCAGCCAGTTCATCGACCGCATCCGGCCGAAACTGGCCAAGGTGCCGGGCATCGTGCTGTACCTGCGCGCCGGCCAGGATATCAACCTCAGTTCCGGCCCCAGCCGCGCCCAGTACCAGTACGTGCTCAAGAGCAACGACGGCCCGACGCTCAACACCTGGACCCAGCGCCTGACGGAGAAACTGCGCGCCAACCCGGCCTTTCGTGACCTCTCCAACGACCTGCAACTGGGCGGCAGCATTACCCACATCAGCATCGACCGTCAGGCCGCCGCACGTTTCGGCCTGACCGCCACCGACGTCGACCAGGCGCTGTATGACGCGTTCGGCCAGCGCCAGATCAACGAATTCCAGACCGAGATCAACCAGTACCAGGTGGTGCTGGAACTCGACACCAAGCAACGCGGCAAGGCCGAGAGCCTGAATTATTTCTACCTGCGCTCACCGCTGACCAACGAGATGGTGCCGCTGTCGGCACTGGCCAAGGTCGACCCGCCAACCGTCGGGCCGTTGTCCATCAGCCATGACGGCATGTTCCCGGCCGCCAACCTGTCGTTCAACCTCGCGCCCGGCGTGGCGTTGGGCGATGCGGTGATCATGCTCAACCAGGCAAAGAATGAAATCGGCATGCCGACTACCATCATCGGCAACTTCCAGGGCGCGGCGCAGGCGTTCCAGAGTTCGCTGGCCAGCCAGCCGTGGCTGATCCTCGCGGCGCTGGTGGCGGTCTACATCATCCTCGGCGTGCTGTATGAAAGTTTTGTCCACCCGCTGACGATCATTTCCACCCTGCCCTCGGCAGGCCTGGGTGCGCTGATCATGCTGTCGCTGATGGGCCAGGACTTTTCGATCATGGCGCTGATCGGCCTGGTGCTGCTGATCGGGATCGTGAAGAAGAACGGCATCCTGATGATCGACTTTGCCCTGGAGGCCCAGCGCGTCAGGGGCCTGTCGCCGGAGGATGCGATCTACGAAGCCTGTGTCACGCGGTTCCGGCCGATCATCATGACTACCCTCGCCGCCCTGCTTGGCGCGGTGCCGTTGATGCTCGGCGCAGGCCCGGGCGCGGAAATGCGCCAGCCGCTGGGCATTGCGGTGGTCGGCGGGCTGCTGGTGAGCCAGGCGCTGACGTTGTTCACTACACCGGTCATATACTTGTACCTCGAGAAGTTTTTCCACCGGCCCAAACCAACGCCCGCGTTGGCGACCACACAATGAGGCTGAGGCCCCGCCCTGGAGCAAAAGGCTCATGCGCGTCCTGATTATTGAAGACGAAGAAAAAACCGCGGACTACCTGCACCGCGGCCTGACAGAACAAGGCTACACCGTCGATGTGGCCCGCGAAGGCGTCGAGGGGTTGCACCTGGCGCTGGAGAACGATTACGCGGTGATCGTGCTCGACGTGATGCTGCCCGGCCTCGACGGCTTTGGCGTGTTGCGTGCCTTGCGGGCGCGCAAGCAGACCCCGGTGATCATGCTGACCGCCCGTGAGCGCGTGGAAGATCGCATTCGCGGCCTGCGCGAAGGGGCCGATGATTACCTCGGCAAGCCGTTCTCGTTCCTCGAACTGGTGGCGCGCCTGCAAGCGTTGACCCGCCGCAGCGGCGGCCATGAACCGGTGCAGGTCACGGTCGCCGACCTGTGGATCGACCTGATCAGCCGCAAGGCCAGCCGCAACGGCCTGCGCCTGGACCTGACCGCCAAGGAGTTCTCGCTGCTCAGCGTACTCGCGCGGCGCCAAGGCGAAATCCTGTCGAAGACCGCCATCGCGGAGATGGTCTGGGACATCAATTTCGACAGCGACGCCAACGTGGTCGAAGTCGCGATCAAGCGCCTGCGCGCCAAGCTCGATGGGCCGTTCGACACCAAACTGCTGCACACCATTCGCGGCATGGGTTATGTGCTGGAGAACCGCAGTGTCGGCTAACTCCATCGCCCTGCGCCTGAGCGGCATGTTCACCCTGGTGGCGCTGCTGATCTTCCTGTTGATCGGCGGCGCGTTGTACCAGCAGGTCGACCGCGGCCTGGGCTTGTTGCCGGGCGCGGAGTTGGACGCGCGCTACAGCGTGCTCGAATCCTCGGTGAACCGCTTTGGCACGCCGGACCACTGGGTGAAGATCCAGGCCAAGCTCAAGCTGTTGGGCGAGGAAGACAAGCGCATCCGCTTCTGGGTGGTCAGCAGCGACCCGGCCTATGAATACGGCAACCCCGACGCGCAGATTCGCGCCTTTGCCGCCGGGCCAACGGGCAAGCGCGACCTGCGCCTGCCGGGGCGTGAATACCCGTTCAAGGTGTTGGTCAGCCAATTTGCGGCCAAGGACCAGCGCCCGCCGCTGCGCTTCATGATCGCCATTGATACCGAGAACTTTCGGGCTACCCAACACCAGTTGCTGATGGCCCTGATCGGCCTCGCATTCGTGGGGGTGGTGATGGCTTCGCTGCTCGGCTTCTGGGTCTCGCGTATCGGCCTCAAGCCGCTGATCACGCTGTCGGATGAGGCGCAGAAACTCGCGCCGCCGAAACTTTCCGGGCGCCTGCAGCTGTCGCCGCTGCCGCCGGAACTGAGCCAGTTCGTCAACTCGTTCAACTCAACACTCGATCGAGTGGAACAGGCCTACTCACGCCTGGAGTCGTTCAACGCTGACGTGGCCCACGAACTGCGCTCACCGCTGACCAACCTGATCGGCCAGACCCAGGTGGCCCTGACGCGCGGGCGTTCGGCCGAGCATTATTTCGAAGTGCTGCAATCCAACCTCGAAGAACTCGAGCGCCTGCGTTCGATTATCAACGACATGCTGTTCCTCGCCAGCGCCGACCAGGGCAGCAAGGCCACCAAGCTGATCGAAAGCTCCCTGGCCGACGAAGTGGCGACCACCCTCGACTACCTGGACTTCATCCTCGAAGACGCCCAGGTCCAGGTGCGCGTGCGCGGCGACGCCCTGGTGCAGATCGAAAAAGCCCACCTGCGCCGCGCGCTGATCAACCTGCTGAGCAATGCGGTGCAACACACGGCGCCGGGGCAGGTTATCGAGGTGAGCATCGAGGTGCAGGGGCATCAGGTGGCGATCGGGGTGACCAACCCTGGCGATGAGATTGCCAGCGAACACCTGCCCCGGCTGTTCGAACGCTTTTATCGGGTGGATGCGTCACGCAGCAACAGTGGGGCGAATCATGGGTTGGGGTTGGCCATCGTCAAGGCCATCGCGTTGATGCACGGCGGCGATGTGTTTGTGCGCAGTGCCGGCGGCGGCAATACCTTTGGCATTACCCTGCCCGTCTGACGGCCTAACTGTTGCGATTTGGGCAACAGTCATTATCTTGTTACACTCTGTATCCCACCGCTCACCTGCGTTAATTTGACGCATCGATGAGCGCGACGGCATAGACAGCTGACCCGCTTACCCGAATTTCCCTCGACTTATTTCCAGGGCTCTACACTGGGAATCTGTCTTAAAGCCGCTGACTTCAGCGGCTTTTTTTTGCGGTAAAAAAAGGCCAGGCACACCCCCACGACATTGGCCGTTTTCGATTGACCAAAGGAGCTCCACCGGTGAAGAACTCGCTGACGTTCACCCCGTTATTCCTCGCGATTGCAGCAACGATCGTCCCCCTTGCCCACGCGGCAGACACCACCCCCACCGACGGTTTCGTCGAAGGCTCGCACCTCAACATCAACACCCGCAACTACTACATGAACCGCGACCGTCGCGATATCCACACCGATGACAGCAAGGAATGGGGCCAGGGTTTTATCGGCACCTTCGAATCCGGCTACACCCAGGGCACCGTCGGCTTCGGCCTGGACGCCCACGCCATGCTCGGCCTCAAGCTCGATGGCGGAGGCGGCACCGATGGCTCCAGCATCCTTCCGTACGGCAGTGGCAACGGCAAGGCGCCGGGCTCGTTCTCCACCGCAGGTGGCACCCTGAAAATGCGCGCCTTCGACACTGAGTTTAAAGCCGGCGACCTGTTCCTGAACAACCCGGTGATCGCCGGCGGCATGACCCGCATGCTGCCGCAGACCTTCCGTGGCGTGAGCCTGACCAACCACAGCGTCGACGGCTGGATGTTCGAGGGCGGCCAGGCCAGCTTTACCAAGCTCTACAACCAGAGCGGCCACCGGCGCATTGGCACCAGCTATGGCGCGCTGCCCAACAACACGGACAGTCAGCACATGAATTGGGCCGGCGTGTCGTTCAGCGGCATCGACGGGCTGACCAGCAACCTCTACGCCTCCGAACTCAAGGACGTGTGGCACCAGTACTACTACGACCTCGACTACACCTATGTGGTCAACGAAATGGTCAGCCTCAACCCCGGCCTGCACTACTACCACACCCAGGACACCGGGCAGGCGCTGCTGGGCAACATCGACAACAACACCTACAGCCTGCACTTCACCGTCGACGTCGGCCATCACAGCGTCACTGCCGCGTACCAGCGGGTCAACGGCAATACCCCGTTCGACTACATTGCCCAGGGCGACAGCGTGTACCTGGACAACTCCCAGCAATACTCCGACTTCAACGGCCCCAATGAGCGTTCGTGGAAACTCAAGTACGCCTATAACTTCGGCGGCCTGGGCCTGCCCGGCCTGACCTCGGCCGTATCCTACATCAGCGGCAAGACCGACCTCACCACAGTCGACCCGCAAAGCCGTGGCTACAGCGCCTGGTACAGCGCCGACGGCAAGGACGCCAAGCACTGGGAACGCGATATCGACCTCAAATACGTCGTGCAGGGCGGCAAGGCCAAAGACCTGGCGGTGCGCCTGCAGTGGGCGGTCAATCGCGGCAGCAACGGCTACTCGGCGGTGGATCGCGATGTGGATGAATACCGCGTGATCATCGACTACCCGATCAACGTGTTCTGACACGCACCCTGTCGCCCAGGCAGAACCAGGATGGGCGCGGATTCGCTCGCGAATGCGGTGGAGCAGCCAACCCAGCCGTTACTGACGCATCGCATTGGCGAGCAAGCCCCCTCGCACCGTTTTGCCGGGCGCCATATTCCAGAGTTGCTACTACGCTATTGGCATCCTCGAAGCAGAAGTACGCCCGATGAGCCCAAGCCTCGCCCGCCCTACCCGCCGCCCGGAACGCTTGCTGATACTGGGCAGCACCCTCACGGTCCTGATGATCGTCGCGGTCGTCACTGCGTTATTGATTCGTGAACACGCCAATACCTTGCAGAGCGCCAAACGCACGGCCAACAACATCACACAGCTTATCGACGCCGATGTGTTGCGCAACGTCGAACTCTACGACATGTCCATCAAGGGCCTGATCACCGCCACTGAACGCAATGACCTGCTGGGCGTTTCCGCGAGCATCCGGCACCTGGTCCTGTTCGACCGCTCCGCCGCCGCACCCTACAAGGGCGATATCCTGCTGCTCGACCCCGAGGGCGAGGTGCTTGCAGACTCCTCGTTGCTGACCCCCAAGACCGGCAACTTCGCCGATCGTGACTATTTCCAGGTACACCGCACCAACCCGGATGTGGGCCTGTATATCAGCCGTCCGTTCCTGGCCCGCTGCGTGTGCGACGACCAGTGGCGCATTGCATTCAGTCGGCGCGTCTCGTCGGCAGACGGGCGCTTCCTCGGCGTAGCAGTGGCCTCCATGCGCCTGTCGTACTTTCACCAACTGTTCAGCAGCCTGAATATCGGCAGTGACAGCACCATCAACCTGATCAATCACCAGGGCATCCTGCTGGCGCAGGAACCCATGCTGGAACTGGATATGGTGGGCAAGGACCTGAGCCAACGCCCGAACGTGGCGCGCATGCTGCGCGAGCGCGATGGCAGTTTCAGCAGCATCTCCAGCGTCGATAACCAGCCGCGGCTGTACAGTTTTTCGACTGTGGGCAACTTGCCGCTGATCGTCGTGGTGGCGCTGTCCAGTGACGAGATTTTCGCTCCCTGGCGCCGCGCGGCGTGGCTGGTCAGCATCGCGACGGGCATTCTGTGCATGGGCCTGCTGTGGCTGACCTGGATGCTCTGCAGTGAACTGCGCCGCCGCCATCATGCCGAGCAGGTGCTGTCAGAACTGGCAGCCACCGACCCGCTCACCGGCCTGGCCAACCGTCGCATTCTCGACCAGCGCCTGCGCCTGGAGTGGGATCGCGCCCAACGCTCGACTGAGCCGTTGACGCTGCTGATGATTGATGTGGACCACTTCAAGGCCTTCAATGACCGCCATGGCCATCACGGCGGCGACGCGGCATTGCGCACGGTCGCCCAGGTGATCGGCGACAACATCCGCCGTCCGGCCGACCTTGCCGCGCGGTATGGCGGCGAAGAGTTCGCGGTAATCCTGCCCCATACCGATGCCAAGGGCGCCTGGGTCATCGCCGAGCATATCCGCAGCAGCGTCGAACATTTGCCCCGGGTGAACGGTGCCGACCGGCCGATTACGGTGAGCATCGGCATGAGCACCTGGGACAAACGCAGCCGAATGACTCTTGAGGCGTTGCTGCTCAAGGCTGACCAGGCGTTGTATGAGGCCAAGCACAGCGGGCGCAACCGGATCGTGGATGCTGGACAGATCTAGGGTGGGATCAGGTTTGCTGGGATGAGTGCGTTTGCTTACTCCCACTGCAAACCCATCAAGCATAAAAAAAGGCCACCCGAAGGCAGCCTTTCAAAACTAAAGAAAGAGAGTTGTTACTTACACCGCCGCGACGGGACGCATGTAAGAGATCGGTGCGGTGCTGGCATCTTCGAAGGTCACGACTTCCCAAGCGTCTGTCTGCTCAATCAACTTGCGCAACAGCTGGTTGTTAAGGGCATGGCCCGACTTGAAGCCTTTGAACTCGCCTATCAGGCTATTGCCCAGCAGGTAGAGGTCACCGATTGCATCGAGGATCTTGTGCTTCACGAATTCGTCTTCATAGCGAAGGCCGTCTTCGTTCAGTACACCATCCGCGTCGACCACAATGGCGTTTTCAACGCTGCCGCCGAGTGCGAGGTTGTGCTTGCGCAGGTACTCGATGTCACTCATGAAACCAAAGGTACGGGCGCGGCTGACTTCTTTTACGAACGAAGTGCTGGAAAAATCCACGCTTGCACTTTGGGTGCGGTCACGGAATACCGGGTGATCGAAATCGATCTCAAAGCTCACTTTAAAGCCTTCGAACGGGACGAAGGTGGCGCGCTTGTCGCCGTCTTCTACTGTCACTTCCCGCAGAATGCGAATGAACTTCTTGGCTGCGTCCTGTTCTTCCAGGCCGGCAGATTGAATCAAGAATACGAAGGGTCCAGCGCTGCCATCCATGATCGGGACTTCGGACGCGGAGAGCTCGACGTAGGCGTTATCGATGCCCAGGCCAGCCATGGCCGAGAGCAAGTGCTCCACCGTGTCCACTTTGACGTCACCGTTGACCAATGTGGTCGACATAGTGGTTTCGCCAACGTTTTCCGCGCGAGCAGGAATCTGCACCGCAGGGTCCAGGTCGGCACGCACAAACACGATGCCGGTGTCGACAGGTGCAGGCTTGAGGGTCAGGTATACCTTCTCCCCGGAGTGCAGACCTACACCTGTGGCACGAATAATATTCTTCAGAGTGCGTTGTTTAATCATGGCTTGGACCGCTTCAGCGCAAATTGCGAACTGGTATCAACAAAGGCTGGCGATAATAGCAGACCAGACCTTTGCTGAACACCAATCACCTTCATAGCCCTGATACATTCCATTAATCGGCCTGACGACGCAGGAATGCCGGGATGTCCAGGTAGTCCAGATCATCTTGCGGATTCGGGCTACGAGACGCCGCAGCACCGGCCTGGGCCTGGTTGCGCATCACGGTCGGACGATCCAGGTCACGGTAGTTGACCGACGGCAGTTCCTGACGCGCAGGTGCTGGAGCGGCAGCTTGCTGGCTGGCCTGGCTGTTGTGGAGCGTGTTGTCGATGACCTTCACAGGCTTCTCGATTTTCGCGCCCAGACCGGTAGCAACCACGGTCACGTGCAGTTCGTCGCGCATGTCCGGATCGATCACGGTACCGACCTTGACCATCGCGTGCTCGGAAGCGAAGGCTTCGATGATGCTACCCACGTCGGAGTACTCACCCAGGGACAGGTCAGGACCGGCGGTGATGTTCACCAGGATGCCGCGTGCGCCTTGCAGGTTCACGTCTTCCAGCAACGGGTTGCGAATGGCCGCTTCGGTGGCCTCGCGTGCACGGTTCGGACCGCTGGCGCAGCCAGTGCCCATCATCGCCATGCCCATTTCGCTCATGACAGTACGTACGTCGGCAAAGTCGACGTTGATCATGCCTGGACGCTTGATGATGTCGGAAATACCGCGAACGGCACCGGCCAGTACATCGTCAGCCTTGGCGAACGCGGACAGCAGGCTTGCGTCCTTGCCCAGGATGGTCAGCAGCTTCTCGTTGGGGATGGTGATCAACGAGTCGACGCTTTCAGACAGCAGACGGATGCCTTCGTCGGCGATCTGCATGCGCTTGCGGCCTTCGAACGGGAACGGACGGGTCACGACGGCAACCGTCAGGATCCCCATTTCCTTGGCCACTTCAGCAATGATAGGTGCCGCACCGGTACCGGTACCGCCGCCCATGCCGGTGGTGATGAACACCATGTTGGTGCCTTGCAGCACTTCAGCGATACGCTCGCGGTCTTCGAGTGCGGCTTGACGGCCGACTTCCGGGTTGGCGCCAGCGCCGAGGCCCTTGGTCACGGCAGTGCCCAATTGCAGGATGGTCCGCGCGCCGATGCTTTTCAGCGCCTGGGCATCAGTGTTGGCGCAGATGAACTCAACGCCTTCAATGTTGCTCTTGACCATATGGTTGACAGCGTTGCCGCCGCCACCGCCGACACCGATCACTTTGATGACCGGGCTTGCGGGGATGTTGTCTACGAGTTCGAACATGTTCCCTCTCCTTTCATTTCTCTAGTTTTTTCGCCTACGCCTACTGCTGCAGGCGTTACAAGCTTCAAGCCATAAGCTGCAAGCTCGGAACGCCATACTCTTGAAGCTTGCGGCTTGGCGCTCGCCGCAGCTTCTTTAGAAGTTGCCCTTGACCCATGCCTGCAGACGCTCGAACAACGGCGCTTTCGCCTCGTCGTCACTGCGGTAGCTGTCACGGTTGCTCGGGCCCGACAGGGAAATGCCATCGGTCTGCTTCTGCAGCCCGTACAACAGCAAGCCCACGCCAGTCGAATAAATCGGGTTGCGCACCACGTCGCCCAGGCCTTTCACGCCATGGGGAACGCCCAGGCGCACCGGCATGTGGAAGATTTCCTCGGCCAGTTCGACCGCGCCTTCCATCTTCGAGGTGCCACCGGTCAGCACAATGCCGGCCGGGATCAAATCTTCGTAGCCGCTGCGACGCAGTTCAGCCTGGATCAGGGTGAACAGCTCGTCGTAGCGCGGCTCGACCACTTCGGCCAGGGCCTGGCGCGACAGTTCGCGCGGTGGACGGTCGCCCACGCTTGGCACCTTGATGGTCTCACCGGCACCGGCCAGCTTGGCCAGGGCGCAGGCGTAGCGGATCTTGATTTCTTCGGCGTACTGGGTCGGCGTACGCAGCGCCATGGCGATGTCGTTGGTGACCTGGTCGCCCGCAATCGGGATCACGGCGGTGTGACGGATCGCACCCTCGGTGAAGATCGCGATGTCGGTGGTGCCGCCGCCGATGTCCACCAGGCACACGCCCAGTTCTTTTTCGTCGTCGGTCAGTACCGAGTAGGCCGACGCCAGTTGCTCAAGAATGATGTCGTCGATTTCCAGGCCGCAGCGACGCACGCATTTTTCAATGTTCTGTGCAGCGTTGACGGCGCAGGTCACCACGTGGACCTTGGCTTCCAGGCGCACGCCCGACATGCCCAGGGGTTCGCGCACGCCTTCCTGGTTATCGATCACGTAGTCCTGCGGCAGGGTGTGCAGCACGCGCTGGTCAGCCGGGATTGCCACGGCCTGGGCAGCGTCGAGCACACGCTCGAGGTCAGCCGAGCTGACTTCGCGGTCGCGGATCGCCACGATGCCGTGGGAGTTCAGGCTGCGGATGTGGTTGCCGGCTACGCCGACGAACGCCGAGTGGATCCGGCAACCGGCCATCAGCTGCGCTTCTTCAATCGCGCGCTGGATCGATTGCACGGTGGACTCGATGTTCACCACCACGCCCTTCTTCAGGCCCCGGGACGGATGCGTGCCAATACCGACGATTTCGATCGTGCCGTCTTCCCCGACCTCGCCCACCAGCGCCACCACCTTGGAGGTGCCGATATCGAGACCGACGATCATTTTGCCGCTTTGCACGTTTGCCATGGGTCCTGCCTCTTCTTAATTCTTCGCGACAGCGGGTTGCGCTGCCGTGGGCGCAGCCGGTTCACGCCAGCCGACGGCAAGGCCGTTGGCGTAACGCAGGTCGACGCTCGCAATGTTCGTAATCTGTTCTTTCAAGGTCTTGTCATAGATGGCAATGAAGCGGCGCATCTTTTCCACCAAGCGGTCGCGTCCCAGCAACAACTGGATGCCCGGGCCGGAACTGCCTGCCCCGGTTGTCAAAAACCAGCTGCCCCGCTCACGCAATTCCAGGCGTGCAATGGAGAAGCCCAGTGGCCGCAGCATCTGGCTCAGGGCCTGGTACTGCTGCATCACTTGCTGCTGCGCCCGCTGCGGCCCGAACAGCTGCGGCAGGTGCTCGTAGTTGGCCAGCTCACGCGGGGTGAACGCCTGGCCCTGGTTGTTCAACAGCGCCTCGTCGCCCCAGCGGGCCACCGGCAGTTGTTCTTCCAGGCGGATCGTCACCTGGTCCGGCCAGACACGGCGGACTTCGGCGTGGGCGATCCACGGCATCTGCTCCAGCTCCGAGCGCATACCGGCCAGGTCGATGGTGAAGAAGCTCGCCGCCAGGTACGGCCCGATACGCTGCTGCACCGCTTGCTGGCTGATGTAGCTCAAGTCGCCCTGCACGCTGATCTTGGTGATGGGACGATCGGCATACGGCAGTAGACGCTGCGCGCCCTCGTAAGTGCCAAAGCCCAGGACCACCAGCAGCACCGGCCAGAACAGCGCCTTGAGGAAACCAAAATTGGCTTTCGGCAGGCGCGCCGACATCGGCTCTTTAGCCACCATTCGGCTGGCACCCCGGGGCACCGGCTTGCGGCTCGGTGCTTGTGGGGGCTGATGACGAAGCGATGCGCCTTTCATGTCCTTAGCCTCGTGGCTCAATGCTTGCGGCAAGAATCGCCAGCACCAACTGCTGGAAATCCAGACCGGCTGCGCGAGCGGCCATAGGTACCAGGCTGTGATCGGTCATACCCGGTGCGGTGTTGACTTCCAGGAACCAGAAATTCCCTTGCTCATCCTGCATCACGTCTGCCCGCGCCCAACCGGCGATACCCAGCGCCTCACAGGCTTTCGCCGTGAGGTCCATCAATTGTTTTTCCTTGGTTGCGTCGAGGCCGCAGGGGATCCGGTACTGGGTATCGGAAGCCACGTACTTGGCGTCGTAGTCGTAAAAGGTATGGGGCGTGCCCAATGCGATAGGCGGCAATACCTGGCCACGCAGGGTGGCGATGGTGTACTCGGGACCCTGGATCCACTGTTCCACCAACACTTGCGAATCGTAGGTACTTGCCGCTTTCCATGCGTCGATCAATTCGGCGGCCGAGTTCACTTTGGCCATGCCGATACTGGAGCCTTCATGGGCTGGTTTGACGATCAAAGGCAGGCCCAGTTCCTTGGCCGCAGAAATACAATCGTCTTCGCTGCACAGCACACTGTGGCGCGGGGTTGGAATACCCAGGCTGTGCCACACCTGCTTGGTGCGCAACTTGTCCATCGCCAGTGCCGAGGCGAGGATGCCGCTGCCGGTGTAAGGGATGCCGGCGCACTCCAGCAGGCCCTGCATGCTGCCGTCTTCGCCGCCACGGCCGTGCAGGATGATGAACGCACGGTCGATCTTCTCGGCCTGCAGGCGCGCGAGGAAGTCATCGCCCACGTCGATACCGAACGCATTCACGCCGGCGCTTTGCAGGGCTTCAAGCACGGCATTGCCGGACTTGAGCGAGACTTCACGCTCGGCGCTCTTGCCACCGAACAGCACCGCCACGCGGCCGAAGTCGGCGGGCGCGAGGGTGGAAAACAGGGCGTCGTAGTTGGTGGTCATTTCGACTTCCCCTGTACGGCCGCGAACAATGGGCTCGCAAGCAATTTAGGGGCAAGGCCGCCGATATCACCGGCACCCTGGCACAGCAGGATGTCACCGGCGCGCAACAGCGGCTTGACGATCGGCGCCAGGTCCACGCCACGCTCGATGTAGATCGGGTCCAACTGGCCGCGCTGGCGGATGCTGTTGCACAGCTTGCGGCTGTCGGCGCCCGGGATCGGCTCTTCACCGGCCGGGTAGACCTCCATCAGCAGCAGCACGTTGGCGTCGGCCAATACATTTACAAAGTCGTCGTACAGGTCGCGGGTGCGGCTGTAGCGGTGCGGCTGGTAGACCATCACCAGGCGGCGCTCCGGCCAGCCGCCGCGCACGGCCTTGATCACGGCAGCGACTTCGGTCGGGTGGTGACCGTAGTCGTCCACCAGCATCACGTCGCCGCCTTCTACCGGCAACTGGCCGTAGACCTGGAAGCGCCGGCCGACACCGGCAAAGCGCGACAGGCCTTCGACGATGGCTTCATCGCTGACGCCTTCATCGGAGGCGATGCAGATGGTCGCCAGGGAGTTCAGGACGTTGTGGTTGCCCGGCATGTTCACCGAGACATCCAGCGGCTCGCGGTCAGGGCGCAGCACGGTGAAGAAGGTCTGCATGCCTTCCTGGCGCACATTGATCGCACGCACGTCAGCGTCTTCGCTGAAGCCGTAGGTCACGGTCGGACGCTTGACCAAGGGCAGGATTTCGCGCACCACCGGGTCGTCCAGGCACACCACGGCCAGACCGTAGAACGGCAGGTTGTGCAGGAACTCGACGAAGGTTTTCTTCAACTTGTTGAAGTCGCCATCGTAGGTGGCCATGTGGTCTTCGTCGATGTTGGTGACAACAGCGACCAGCGGCTGCAGGTGCAGAAAGCTGGCGTCGCTTTCATCGGCTTCGGCGATCAGGTAGCGGCTGGTGCCGAGCTGGGCATTGGTACCCGCTGCATTCAGGCGGCCACCGATCACGAAGGTCGGGTCCAGGCCACCGGCGGCGAACACCGAGGCGATCAGGCTGGTGGTGGTGGTTTTGCCATGGGTACCGGCGACGGCGATGCCGTGGCGGTAGCGCATCAGCTCCGCGAGCATCTCGGCGCGTGGCACCACCGGGATACGGCGCTCAAGGGCGGTGGCCACTTCCGGGTTGGAGGTGTTCACGGCGCTGGAAACCACCAGTACGTCGGCCTCGGCGGCGTTCTCGGCACGGTGACCGATATAGATCTGCGCGCCAAAGGACTTCAGGCGATCCGTGACCGGCGACTCTTTCAAGTCGGAGCCGGACACCTGGTAACCCAGGTTCAGCAATACCTCGGCAATCCCGCACATGCCCACGCCGCCAATACCGACGAAGTGGATACGACGGATGCGACGCATCTCGGGTTGTGGCATGGCTTTCTGATTCTCAACCATGGGCCACCTCCAGGCAGATATCGACCACGGTGCGGGTTGCGTCAGGTTTGGCCAGGCGGCTTGCGGTGCTCGCCATGCTGTTGAGTCGTTCCGGTTGCATCAAAACCTCGGTCAGGCGTGCGGCCAAATCGGCGGCGCCAGTCGTTCTTTGCGGCAGCAGGAAGGCAGCGCCCTCCCCGGCCAAATATTCGGCGTTGCGGGTCTGGTGATCGTCGATCGCATGGGGCAAAGGCACCAGCAAGGACGGCAGACCGGCGGCGGCCAGTTCACTGACGGTCAGCGCACCAGCGCGACAGACCACCAGGTCGGCCCAGCCATAGGCATGGGCCATGTCTTTGATGAAGGGCTGCACATTCGCCTCGACACCGGCCTCGCGATAGCGCGTGGCGGTGAGTTCATCGTGGTTCTTGCCGGCCTGGTGGAAGATCTCCGGGCGCAGGTCCACAGGCAGTTGCGCGAGTGCTTCGGGCAGTAATTTGTTCAGTGGCTCAGCCCCCAGGCTTCCGCCCAGGATCAGCAGGTGCGCCTTGCGCCCGGCCAGGGGCTCGCGGGCGATGTCCATGAACAATTCGGTGCGCACCGGGTTGCCGGTGGTGCGGCGCTTGTCCGCGGCGCTGAAGGTGTTGGGGAATGCCTCGCAGACCCGCGCCGCCAGGGGCACCAGCAAACGGTTGGCGGTACCGGCGACGGCGTTCTGTTCATGCACGATCACCGGCACACCGGCGAGCTTCGCCGCGACACCACCAGGACCGGTCACATAACCGCCGAAACCGAGCACACACACCGGCTTCAATTCGCGAATGACCTTGCGCGCCTGCCACACTGCCTTGAGCAACACGAACGGCGCCTTGAGCAGGGACAGCTTGCCCTTGCCACGCAGCCCGGTGACGTTAATCAAGTGCAGCGGCAAGCCGGCATTCGGTACCAGTTCGTTTTCGATGCCACGTGGTGTTCCCAGCCAGTGCACGGTGTAGCCACGGTTCTGGAACTCCCGCGCGCAGGCCAGGGCCGGGAACACATGGCCCCCGGTGCCGCCCGCCATGATCAGCACGTTAGCGCCCATGGGATGGCTCCTCGGCAAAATCGCTTTCGCTGAATTCCATCTCTTCGCTGCCCAAGTGGGTTCGACTCTCCCACTCGATGCGCAGCAACAGGCCCAGGCACGCGCAGCAAATCACCAACGAACTGCCGCCGTAACTGAGGAACGGCAAGGTCAGGCCCTTGGTCGGCAGCAGGCCGACGTTCACGCCGATGTTGATCAGGAACTGGCCGATCCACAGGAACGACAAGCCGTACGCCACATAAGCGGCGAAATACTGTTTGGCCTTCTCGGCCCACAAGCCGATGTACATGCCGCGTACACACACGAACACGAACAGCGCGACGGTGCACAACGAGCCGACCACGCCGAGTTCTTCGGCGAGTACCGAGAACACGAAGTCGGTGTGCGCTTCCGGCAGGTAGAACTGCTTCTGCACGCTGTTGCCCAGGCCCACGCCCAGCCACTCGCCGCGACCGAAGGCGATCAGCGCCTGGGTCAGCTGGTAGCCGGAGCCGAATTGATCGGACCACGGGTCGGTAAAGGTAATCAGGCGCGCCATCCGGTAGGGTTGCGCCTGCACCAGGATGGTCACGGCAGCCACGGCCAGCAGCACCATCAGGGTGAAGCGGAACAGGCCCACGCCGCCGAGGAACAGCATCGCCGCCGCCGCGCCCATCATCACCACGGTGGCCCCGAAGTCGGGTTCCATCAGCAACAGGCCGGCCATTGGCAGCAGCACGATGAACGGCTTGAAGAAGCCCATCCAGCTTTCGCGCACTTCTTTCTGGCGCCGCACCAGGTAGCCGGCGAGGTAGATCACCACGAACACCTTGGCGATTTCCGAGGGTTGCACGTTGAAGGCGCCGAAGCCGATCCAGCGCATCGAACCGTTCACCTCGCGGCCGATGCCGGGCAGGATCACCATGATCAGCAAGCCGAACGCCCCGATCAGCATCAACCAGCCCAGGCGTTGCCAGGTGGCGATGGGGATCATCATGGTCACGATGCACGCGCCGAGGCCAATCACCAGATACACCAGGTGACGAATCATCATGTACAGGGTGTTGCCCGATTGCACGGCAGCCACTTCGGAAGACGCCGAAGTGATCATCACCAGGCCCAGGCCCAGCAGCGCCAGGCAACCGGCGAGCATCGGGAAATCCAGGTCGATACCGCGCCCGGTAATGATCGGCGACGGATAGGGCTTGATGATATTACGCAAATTCATGCCAAGGCCTCCACGGCGCGAGCGAACAGCAGGCCGCGCTCTTCGTAGTTCTTGAACATGTCGAAACTGGCGCACGCCGGCGACAGCAACACGGCGTCACCCGGCTGGGCCAGGGCCTTGCAGTGGGCGATGGCGTCGTCCAGCGAGGTCGCGCGCACTTGCGGCACGGCATCGCCCAGGGCGGCGGCGATCAGGTCGGCATCGCGGCCCATCAGCACCACGGCGCGGCAATGCTCGGCCACCGGGCCTTTGAGGTCCTTGAAGTCGGCGCCCTTGCCGTCGCCACCGGCAATCAGCACCAGCTTGCCTTCGATATCGGCGCCGAGGCCCTCGATGGCTGCCAGGGCCGCACCGACGTTGGTGGCCTTGGAATCGTTGTAGTAGCTGACGCCATCCAGATCGCGTACCCATTGGCAGCGATGCTCGAGGCCGCCAAAGCTGCGCAGGCTCGACAGCATCGCGTCGAATGGCAGGCCGACGGCATGCCCGAGAGCCAATGCGGCGAGGGCGTTGGATTGGTTATGCGCGCCACGGATTTTCAGCTCGCGCACCGGCATCAGGTTCTGGAATTCGAAGGCCAGGTATTTCTCGCCGTTCTCTTCACGAATGCCGAATGCCTTGAAATCAGGTTTGCTCAGGCCGAAGGTCCAGCAGGGCAGGCCCTCGCCCATCAGCGGACGGCTCAGGGCATCCTGGCGATTGACCACCACTTGCCGGGCGCCACGGAAGATCCGGTGCTTGGCCAAGTGATAGGCCGGCAGCCCGCTGTAGCGGTCCATGTGGTCTTCACTCACGTTCAGCACGGTGGCCACTTCGGCGCCGAGGTCGTGGGTGGTTTCCAGCTGGAAGCTCGACAGTTCCATCACGTACAGCTCGACGTCGTCGCTGAGCAAATCGAGTGCCGGGGTGCCGAGGTTGCCACCGACGGCGACGCGCTTGCCGGCCGCAGCCGCCATCTCGCCGACCAGAGTGGTCACGGTGCTCTTGGCGTTGGAGCCGCTGATGGCCACGATCGGCGCCTTCGCGTTACGCGCGAACAGGTCGATGTCGCCGGACAGCTTCACGCCACGCGCCGCTGCGGCTTGCAGGGCCGGTGTCGCCAGGGCCAGGCCAGGGCTCACGTAGAGCTCATCGGCGCGGCACAGAAACTCGACATCCAGCTCGCCACAACGCACTTCCACGTGCGGGTAGTCACGGCGCAGCGTGACCAGCTCCGGTGGATTTTCCCGCGTATCGGCCACGGCAAACGACGTGCCCCGGTTCGCCAGGAAGCGAACCAGGGACATGCCGCTCTTGCCGAGGCCGACAACGATGCGGAAGTGGTCTGAAGCGATCAGGGACACTCGTTTCTACCTCAGTTTCAGGGTGGCAAGGCCGACCAGTACCAGAATCACGGTGATGATCCAGAAGCGGACAATCACGCGTGGCTCGGGCCAGCCCTTGAGTTCAAAGTGGTGGTGAATCGGCGCCATGCGGAACACGCGGCGCCCGGTCAATTTGAAGGAGGCCACCTGGATGACCACCGACAGGGTTTCCATCACGAACACACCGCCCATGATGAACAGCACGATTTCCTGGCGAACGATCACCGCGATGGTGCCCAGGGCCGCGCCCAGCGCCAGTGCGCCGACGTCGCCCATGAAGACTTGTGCGGGGTAGGTGTTGAACCACAGGAACCCCAGGCCCGCACCGATCAGTGCGCCGCAGAACACGATCAGCTCACCCGCGCCCGGTACGTACGGGATCAGCAGGTATTCGGCGAATTTCACGTTGCCCGACAGGTAGCAGAAGATGCCGAGTGCACCGCCGACCATCACCGTTGGCATGATCGCCAGGCCGTCGAGGCCGTCGGTGAGGTTGACCGCGTTGCTGGAGCCGACGATCACGAAGTAGGTCAGCACCACGAAGCCGATGCCCAGTGGAATGCTGGCGTCCTTGAGCATCGGGATGATCAAGGTGGTTTCGACTGCGCTTGGCGCCGTGGTGTAGAGGAAGATCGCTGCGGCAAGACCGAACACCGACTGCCAGAAATACTTCCAGCGGCTAGGCAGCCCCTTGGAGTTTTTCTCGATGACTTTGCGGTAGTCGTCGACCCAGCCGATGGCGCCGAACAGCAGGGTCACCAGCAGCACTACCCAGACGTAGCGGTTGTGCAGGTCGGCCCACAGCAAGGTGCTGATACCGATGGACGACAGGATCAACGCACCGCCCATGGTCGGGGTGCCGGATTTGGACAGGTGCGACTGCGGGCCGTCATTGCGAACCGATTGACCAATTTGCAGGTTCTGCAGAGTGCGGATCATCCACGGCCCCAGAAACAGCGACAAAGACAGCGCGGTCAGCACACCCAGGATCCCGCGCAGGGTCAGGTACTGAAAGACCGCGAAGCCTTTGTGGAACTGTTGCAGATACTCAGCCAGCAGCAGCAGCATTAATGTTTCTCCGTACTTGAGCCACACAAGGCCGCGACGACGTTTTCCATCACCGCGCTGCGCGATCCCTTGATCAAAATGGTTGTGTGTTTGTCTTGTTCAGCGGCACCCAACGCCTGGATCAGCTCGGCCTGGGTCGCGAAATGCCGCGCACCGGGCCCGAAGGCATTGACGGCGTGTGCCATGTTCGGCCCCACGGCGTAGAGGGCGTCGACTTTGCCGGCGGCATAAGCGCCGACTTCGCGATGGCCTTGCTCCGCCCAGTCGCCCAGCTCACCGATATCGCCCAGCACCAGCACCTTGCGCCCGGCGAAGCCTTTGAGCAGGTCGACAGCGGCATTGATGGAGGACGGGTTGGCGTTGTAGGTGTCATCAATCACGCGCATGCCATTGGTTGCCAGCTGCGCGACGGTGCGGCCCTTGACCGGCTGCACGGCACCCAGCCCGGTGGCGATACCGAACAGCGACACGCCCAGGGCGGATGCTGCAGCGGCAGCCGCCAAGGCGTTGGCGACGTTATGGTTGCCGAGCAGATTCAGTTGCACATGCTCGCTGCCTTGCGGGGTATGCAAGGTAAAGGACGGGCAACCACGGGCATCGACGCTGATGTTGGAGGCGTGGAAATCAGCCGCGGCGTTGAGCACGGAAAACGTCAGGACCTTGCGACCGGCGGCGCGTACACGCCAGGTGTCGAAGGCCTTGTCGTCCAGGTTCAATACCGCCGTCCCGGAGGCATCGAGGCCTTCGAGGATTTCACCCTTGGCTTCGACGATTTTTTCCGGGCCGCCGAACTCACCGACATGGGCTGTACCGGCGTTGCTGATGATTGCCACGTGGGGCTTGGTCAGCGCCACGGTGTAGGCGATTTCGCCGACGCGCGATGCGCCCAGTTCGATCACCGCCGCAGTGTGTTCCGGCGCCAGTTCGAGCAGGGTCAGCGGTGCGCCAAAATCATTGTTGAGGTTGCCACGGGTGGCGAGCACCGGTCCGCGCGTGCGCAGGATGCCGGCGAGCAGCTCCTTGACCGTGGTCTTGCCGCTGGAGCCGGTGACGGCCGCCACAGGCTGGGTAAATGCGGCACGGTTCAGCGCGCCCAATTGACCCAAGGCCAGTCGCGTATCGGCAACCAGCAATTGCGGGAGTGTAGAGTCCGCCACTTCGCGCTGCACCAAGGCACCCACGGCGCCTTTGGCGGCGACGTCATTCAGGTAGTCGTGGCCGTCGAAACGCGGGCCGGCCAAGGCGACAAACAGTTGCCCCGGCTTGATGTTGCGGCTGTCGATACTGACGCCGTCGAAGCTGCAATCGCTCGACAGTACACGGGCCGACAAGGCCTGGGTCAGTTCGCTGAATTTCATCGCCTTAAGCATGGGCGACCTCCCAGGCCGTCAAGGCGTGATCAGCCTCGACCAGATCGGAGAAGGCATGGCGTTCACCGTTGATTTCCTGGTAGTCCTCGTGACCTTTACCGGCCAGCACCACCACGTCATCAGCGCTGGCGCTGGCGATCAATTGGGCAATGGCTGCACCGCGACCGGCAACGAAGGCGGCCTTGGACGGATCTTTGAAACCAACGCGGATATCGTCGAAAATCTGGCTCGGGTCTTCGCTGCGCGGGTTGTCGTCGGTGACCAGCACGCCATCGGCCAGGCGCTCGACGATCTCGGCCATCAACGGACGCTTGCCGCGATCGCGATCACCGCCACAGCCGAACAGGCAGAGCAATTTGCCCTTGGCGTGCGGACGCAGGGCAACCAGGACTTTTTCCAGGGCATCCGGCGTGTGCGCGTAGTCGACCACCACCAACGGCTGCTTGCCGCCACCCAGGCGCTGCATGCGGCCGACCGGACCTTCCAGCTTCGGCAGCACGCGCAGGATTTCGTCCAACGCGTAATCCAGGCCGAGCAACGCGCCGACGGCGGCGAGGACGTTACTCAAGTTGAACCGTCCGAGCAGGCTGCTGCGCAGATGGTGTTCGCCTTGTGGCGTCACCAGCGTGGCGCGCACGCCTTCGTCATTGAACTGGGCGTCGCGGCAATACAGGTAGGCGCTGGCATCTTCCAGGCTGTAGCTGATCAGGCGCGACTCACGGTCTTCAGCCGCCAGCTGCCGACCGAATTCGTCGTCCAGGTTCACTACCCGGCACTTTAGGTCATTCCAGGCAAATAGCTTGGCCTTCTCGGCGGCGTAGGCTTGCATGGTGCCGTGGTAGTCCAAGTGATCGCGGGACAGGTTGGTCATCACCGCCACATCGAAGGCCAACGCGGCAACACGCCCCTGGTGCAGCCCATGGGACGAAACCTCCATGGCAACCGCCTTGGCACCGGCCTTCTTCAGGTCGGCCAGGGTCGCTTGCACGGCAATCGGGTTCGGCGTGGTGTGCAGGCCGCTTTGCAGCGCGCCGTAGAAACCGGTGCCCAACGTGCCGACGATGCCGCAATGCTGGCCCAACAGGTCCAGCGCTTGCGCGACAAGCTGGGTCACGCTGGTCTTGCCATTGGTGCCGGTCACGCCGACCAGGTTCAAGTGACGGCTCGGGTCACCATAAAAGCGCCCTGCAATGTCCGACAGCTGCGCAGCCAGGCCTTTGACCGGAATCAACGGCACGTCAGTGATCGGCAGCACGGTGGCGCCTTCGACTTCATAAGCTACGGCAGCCGCACCGCGCTGCAGGGCATCGGCGATATGCGCACGACCATCGTACTTGCCGCCAGGCACCGCCAGGAACAGGTCACCGGCGCGCACATTACGGCTGTCCAGGCTCAGCTCGCGGATCAACAGATCGCGACCGGCATGGGCAAAAATCTTGTTCAGGCTAAGAGACATCAGCCGCGCCCTCCATTGGCTTTTACAGCAGCGGCCGGTGGTCCGGCGTTCGCTTGTTGGGTCGGCGGCAGATTGTCCGGCGTGATGTTCATCAGGCGCAGGGTGCCGGACATCACTTTGCTGAACACCGGTGCCGAGACCAGGCCACCGAAGTAACCGGCTTTGCTCGGTTCATCGATGACCACGACGATGGCGTAGCGTGGATCGCTCATCGGGCCGAAGCCTGCGAACAACGAACGGTAGGAGTTTTCGGCGTAGCCCTTGGTGCCCACCGAGGTCTTACGCGCAGTACCCGACTTGCCGGCCACGTGATACGCCGGCACCTGGGCACGGAATACGCCGCGCGGTGCTTCGATCACTTGTTGCAGCATGCCTTGCATGGTCTTGGCGACGTTTTCCGGGATCACCTGGGTGGCTTTCGGCGCCTCGTCGACATGGATCAGGCTCAACGGAACCATGCGGCCGTTGTTGGCCAATACAGAGAAAGCGTGCGCCAATTGAATCGCCGTCACCGACAGGCCGTAGCCATAGGAAAGCGTGGCCGTCTCGGCCTTTTTCCAGTCGCGGTAGTTGGGCAGGTTGCCGACACGCTCGCCTGGGAAGTCCAGGCCGGTAGGCTGGCCGAGACCGATTTTCTGTGCCAGGTGGTAGATGGTCTCGCCGCCGATATCGAAGGCGACCTTACTCATGCCCACGTTACTGGAGTTGATCAGGATACCTGTCAAATCCAGCACCGGACCTTCGGTACGGGATACGTCACGAATGGTGTATTTGCCCAACTGCAAGGTACCCGGATACACCTCGACCTTGTCGCTGGGTTTCCAGCGCCCGGTTTCCAGGGCAGCACTCATGGAGATGGCTTTCATGGTCGAACCCGGCTCGAACACGTCGATCATGGCGCGGTTACGCATCATCGCCGGTTGCAGGTTGCGACGGTTGTTCGGGTTGTAGGTCGGCTGGTTGACCATGGCCAGGATCTCGCCGGTCTTCACGTCCATGATCACCAGGCTGCCGGCCTTGGCGCCGTTCTCGATGATCGCGTTACGCAGCTCGCGGTTGGCCAGGTATTGCAGGCGCAGGTCAATGGACAACGCCAAGGGCTTACCGGCCTTGGCGTTTTTGGTGACCTGGACATCCTTGATCAGTCTGCCGCGCCGATCCTTGATGACTTGTCGTTTGCCGGGAACCCCGGCCAGCCATTCATCGTAGGCCAGTTCCACGCCTTCACGGCCGTGGTCATCGATATCAGTGAAGCCCACCATATGCGCGGTGGTTTCACCGGCCGGGTAGAAACGACGGAATTCCTCGATGCCATACACACCGGGGACTTTAAGGTCGAGCACCTGCTGGCCTTGCTCGGGAGTCAGGCCGCGAACCAGATAGATGAATTCTTTGTTGGCCTGGGCTTCCAGGCGTTCAGCCAAGGCTTTCGGGTCCTGGCCGAGGGCGGCGGCGAGTGCCGGCCAGCGGTCCTTGGCCACCTGCAGCTCTTTGGCGTTGGCCCACAGGGTCGTCACCGGCGTACTGACGGCCAGGGGCTCGCCGTTACGGTCGGTGATCAGGCCGCGGTGTGCAGGAATAGGAATATGACGCAGGCTGCGGGCATCGCCCTGACCGATCAGGAAGTCGCGGTCGACCACTTGCAGGTCGATGATCCGCCAGGCGATCGCCCCCACCATCAGTGCCAGCAAGCCGAGCACCAGGCGGAAGCGCCAAGGGTAGAGTGCGCCTTCGAGTTTCATCATGGCGCCACCATCCGAACTTCGGCCGCGCCCGGGATGTGCATCTTCAGCTGTTCGGTGGCCAGCACTTCGATACGGCTGTGGGCGGTCCAGGTGCTTTGCTCCAGGATCAACCGACCCCATTCTGCCTGGGCCTTATCGCGCACGCTCAACTCCCCGTAGAGGGTGTTGAGCAACTGGCGGTTCCAGTGGGCGCTGTAAGACACCGCAATCGCGGACACCAGCACGCCGACAAACAGCAGCAACATAAAGAAGCTGCCGCCCGGGAGGGGCTTGGCGAAAAGCTTGCTCACCGCAACTTCTCCGCAACACGCATGACGGCACTGCGGGCACGCGGGTTGGCCTTGAGTTCGGCTTCGGAAGCGAACTGCGCTTTGCCATGGATTTTGATTTTCGGCACAAAGGCTTCGAAACGCACCGGCAGGTTGCGCGGCAGGTTATCGGATTCGCCCTTGACCAGGCGACGCATGAACAGTTTGACGATGCGGTCTTCCAGGGAGTGGAAGCTGATCACCACCAGGCGACCGCCCACTTCCAGCGCCTCGAGGGCCGCCTCGAGGCCAGCCTCCAGGTCGCCCAATTCGTTGTTGACGTGAATGCGCAGGCCCTGGAACGCGCGAGTTGCCGGGTTCTTGCCCTTTTCCCACGCGGGGTTGGCGACTTTCAGCACCTCGGCCAGATCGGCAGTGCGCTCGAACGGCTGGATTTCGCGGCGCTCGACCACGGCACGCGCCATGCGACCGGCGAAGCGTTCTTCACCGTATTCCTTGAAGACACGGGCGATTTCTTCCACCGGTGCGGTGGCGATGAACTGCGCGGCACTGACACCCCGGGCGGGGTCCATGCGCATGTCGAGCGGACCGTCGTTCATGAAACTGAAACCGCGCTCCGGGTCGTCAAGCTGTGGCGAGGACACGCCCAGGTCGAGCAAAACCCCGGCCACCTTGCCCGCCATGCCGCGCTCGGCAACTTCGGCACCCAGCTCGGCAAAGCTGCGCTGCACAACGACAAAGCGGCCGTCTTCGGCCGCTAGCGCTTGCCCGGTGGCAATCGCTTGAGGGTCTTTGTCGAACCCGAGGAGCTTACCGTCGGATCCGAGCTGGCTGAGTATCAAGCGGCTATGCCCGCCCCTGCCAAAGGTGCCATCCAGATAGCAGCCATCCGCGCGTACGGCGAGAGCCTCAACGGCTTCGTCAAGCAGTACGGTGATGTGGTTAAAGCCGCTATCAATAGTCACAGGATCAAATCACGCAGTTCATCAGGCATCGCGCCCGGTTGTTGAATAGCAGCCAGGTCAGCTGCAGAAACAGCATCCCAGGCATCTTCGTCCCACAATTGGAACTTGTTCAGTTGGCCGACCAGCATTGCGCGCTTATCGAGCTTGGCGTACTCGCGCAAACGCGGGGGCACCAGGAAACGACCACTGCCATCGAGTTCGAGGTCGACGGCATTACCAATCAGCAATCGCTGCAGACGGCGGTTTTCTTCACGCAATGAAGGCAAGGCGCGCAACTTGGTTTCAATCAACTCCCACTCATCGAGGGGGTAAACGCACAAACAAGGGTCAACGGCATCGATGGTGATGATTAACTGTCCGGAACTTCGCGAAATGAGCTCGTCACGATACCGGCTCGGCATGGCGAGACGGCCTTTTGCATCGAGACTGATAGCGTTAGCTCCGCGAAACACAGATGCGTTTCTCCAAATTTTAGCGTTTTACGTTCAAAAAACCCACTTTGTGCCACTTTCCGCCACTTGCGCACACTATAGGAATGCGCCCACCACACCGTCAAGGCGCGGATTCAAGGAAAAGCCTTACAGAACGGAGATTTAGGAGCGTAAAAGGAGGAGAAACCAGAGTTCGGCGATGTTTTGGGCCCAGCAAGCGCAGTTAGCTCAAAGAGCTATGGCTTAAAGTTAAAGTGATTTATTAAGAGTAAGATTTTTTTGGTATTACGAAGATGCATCTGCCAATGATTCGGCAGGGAGGGATTCTTGCGTTATTACCGGGTTTCTGCCCGAGATTCGGACAAAAGGAAAAAGGTGGAGAGTCGATCTGTAAGCCGGGTTCTGTCTTGAACAGTCATTCGTCTACGATGGCCATCACTGGACATCTTTAGCAACCTACCCGGTCCCAGCGCGGGCCACGCCTTGGGACCCTATTTGGTCTTGCTCCAAGTGGGGTTTACCTAGCCACGAACTGTTGCCAGACGTGCGGTGCGCTCTTACCGCACCTTTTCACCCTTACCGGCACCGAAGTGCTTAGGCGGTTATTTTCTGTGGCACTTTCCGTAGGCTCACGCCTCCCAGGCATTACCTGGCACTTCGCCCTATGGAGCCCGGACTTTCCTCCCCCCCCTAATTTTCATAGAGGGCAGCGACTGTCCAATCGACTCTCCGCCGCGCAGGTTAACGGCACGGCGGCTTGAGGACAAGTATTAAAGTGCAGCATTGCCATCACGTTCAGACGGAATACAGGATTACCTGCGGAACTATTCGGTTTTCTGTTTATCCAGCGCAACTTGATACAACAGGTTCTTGCGCACCCCGGTAATTTCCGCTGCCAGGGCTGCCGCGCGCTTGAGTGGCATTTCCTTGAGCAACAAATCGAGGATGCGCATCGCCTCACTGCCCACGGCGTCGTCCGCTTCCGGCGCAGTCCAGCCTGCCACCAACACCACGCACTCGCCGCGCTGCTGGTTACTGTCACCCTCGACAAAGGCGCGCAGCTCTTCAAGCGGCAGCCCCTTGAGGGTTTCGAAGGTCTTGGTCAGCTCACGGGCGAGCAGCGCCAGGCGCTCGCCGCCGAACACCAGCTCCATGTCCTGCAGGCATTCGAGAATCCGATGAGGGGCTTCGTAGAAGATCAGGGTGCGCGGCTCTTCCTTCAAGGCCTGAAGACGCGCACGCCGCCCGACCGCCTTGGCGGGCAGGAAACCCTCGAAAATAAAGCGGTCGGACGGCAACCCCGCCGCGGATAATGCAGCGATCAGCGCGCACGCTCCCGGAACAGGCACTACATTGATACCAGCGGCCCGCGCCTGGCGGACCAAGTGATAGCCCGGGTCGGAAATCAGCGGTGTGCCCGCATCGGAGATCAGCGCCACGTCGTCGCCGGCCAGCAAACGCAAGATAAAACGGCTGCCTTCCTCGCGCTCGTTGTGCTCGTGGCAGGCGGCCAATGGCGTGCTGATACCAAAATGCTGCATCAAGCGCTGGGAGTGCCGCGTGTCTTCGGCCGCGATCAATTTAACCTCGCGCAACACTTTCAGCGCCCGGGCACTGATGTCGTCCAGGTTGCCAATGGGCGTCGCCACGACAAAAAGCGAGCCTGCAGTGGAATTCAAAGGACCTGGAGCAGTCAAAACGCACACCTCGATGGTTGGCAAAAGCCATATTGTAGCGCGTAGGCGCTTTGAAAAAATGCCATCAAGGCCGATGCCTTTTCAGCCGTCGACGCCCGACAGCAACATTTGCACCACCTAAATCGACGGTTTCACGCCAGTAACATCGCGCCTGGGCCAGTGCTTGGGTACAATTCCACGCTAATTTGATCGGTATCAGGAACACTTACATGATCGCTTGCCTGCGGCTGCTCTCCGCCCTCTGCCTCGCTGCCTTGCTGGCCGCTTGCGCCAGCTCGCCCTCGTCCAGCCTTGGCGACCTTCCACGGACCCCGGACGCCAGTATCGAGCAACTGCTCGAACAGGCCACTACCGCCAAGACGCCAGAAAAGGCCGCATTGCTGCGCCTGAGTGCGGCTGACATGGCCTACAAGCAGAACAATCCTGGCCGCTCGGCGCAGATCCTTGCGCAGGTGCCACTGGACGTCCTCAAGCCAGCTGCGCAAGTCTTTGCCAGCACCCTGGCCGCTGAGCTGGCGATGGCTCGCAACCAGCCCAAGGCTGCGTTGACGGCCCTCAACCATCCGAGCCTGCAAAGCCTGAAGGACCTGCCGGCCGAACAGCAGATCCGCACCGGCAGCGTGCACGCCCGCGCTTATGAAGCCGATGGCCAGACGTTGGCCGCCGCCCGCGAACGCGTGGCCATGGCCCCGCTGCTGACCGGTGACGCCGCCCGCAGCAACCACGAAGCCATCTGGACGTTGATCGCCGCCCTGCCGGCCGAACAGCTGCAAGCCAGCGGCAACCCGGTGCTCGACGGCTGGATCACCCTGGCCCAGTCGGTTAAGGGCGCCGGTACGCTGGAACAGCAGCAAGCGGCCATCGACACCTGGCGCGCGCAGAACCCGGGACACCCGGCGGCCGTGCAGCTGCCGACGCCGCTGACCAAGCTCAAGGAGCTGGCCAGCCAGCCCTTGAACAAGATCGCCCTGCTGCTGCCACAGGACGGCCCGCTGGCCGGTGTCGGCAAGGCGTTGCGTGAAGGTTTCATGGCCGCGCACTACCAGGCTGAACAAGCCGGGCAGAAGCCGCCTGTCATCGAGTTCTATGACAGCTCGCGCCTCACTTCCCTCGACGACTTCTACGCCAAGGCCCAGGCTGCCGGCGTGCAACTGGTGGTCGGCCCGCTGGAGAAGCCACTGGTCAAACAGCTGAGCGCACGCCCGCAATTGCCGATCACTACCCTGGCGCTGAACTACAGCGAGACCGATCAGAGCCCGGCGCAACTGTTCCAGTTCGGCCTCGCGGCTGAAGACGAAGCTCGCGAAGTGTCGCGCCGCGCCCGCGCTGACGGCCTGCACCGCGCTGCCGCCATGGTGCCGCGTGGCGAATGGGGCGAGCGTGTCTACAAGGCCTTCCGCCAGGATTGGGAAGCCAACGGCGGCACCGTCGTCGGTGTCGAGTATGTCGACCAGCCTGTTGCCCTCGCCCAGCAAATTGCCGACTTGTTCCAGCTGCGTAAAAGCGAAGGCCGCGCCAAGAGCCTGCAAAGCACTGTGGGCACCGACGTAGCGGCACAGCCGTCGCGTCGCCAGGACATCGAGTTCATCTTCCTGGCCGTGACCCCGCAACTGGCCCAGCAGATCAAGCCGACCCTGAACTTCCAATATGCCGGTGACGTGCCGGTGTACGCGACCTCCCACGTGTTCAGCGCCAGCGGTGACAAGAACCAGTACCTGGACATGACCAACGTGATGTTCTGCGAAACCCCTTGGCTGCTGAACACCACCGACCCACTGCGCAACCAGGTTGCCGCGCAATGGCCACAAGCCAATGGCAGCCTCGGCCGCCTGTATGCGATGGGTGTCGATGCCTACCGCCTGGCGCCGCGCCTGGGTCAGCTGAAGGCGCTCCCGGATACCCGCGTTGACGGCCTTTCGGGCAGCCTGGGCATCAACACCAACCAGCGCGTTGACCGCCAGATGCCGTGGGCCAAGTTCGTCGGTGGCGATATCCAACGCCTGCCGGACACCCCGCGCTGATGCCCGAGCGGTCCCGCGCGCAAAGCGGCAAGGATGCCGAACTTCAAGCTCTGAAACATCTGCAACAACAGGGTCTGCGCCTTCTGGCGCAGAACTGGTTATGTAAACGCGGCGAGCTTGATCTGGTCATGCTTGACGGCGATACAGTAGTATTCGTCGAAGTCCGCTACAGAAAACACGCACAATGGGGTGGCGCGCTCGCCAGTATTGACGGGCGCAAGCGTCAGAAGCTGATACTCGCCGCGCAGTTTTTCCTGCAGAAAGAGCATCGCTGGGCCGATTCCCCCTGCCGTTTCGATGTGGTTGCCATAGAAAGCACACCGTCGGGTTCTGCTGATCTGAGATGGCTCAAGAGTGCCTTCGACAGCTGATTCACCGGACATCTTCACCACACACTTTTGCTCTTTGCTTTGCGGGCTGCACATTCCTGTGCCAAACAGCCGCGCTACTTAAGGTCACACAGATGGACATGCAATCCCGAATTCGCCAGCTTTTCCAGGCCAGCATCGACACCAAGCAACAGGCGATGGAAGTACTTGCACCGCACATCGAGCAAGCCAGTCAGGTCATGGTCAACGCCTTGCTCAACGAGGGCAAAATGCTTTCGTGCGGCAACGGCGGTTCAGCCGGCGATGCCCAGCATTTCTCGTCCGAACTGCTCAACCGCTTCGAGCGTGAACGCCCGAGCCTGCCGGCCATCGCCCTGACGACCGACTCGTCGACGATCACCTCGATCGCCAACGACTACAGCTACAACGAAATCTTCTCCAAGCAGATCCGCGCCCTGGGCCAACCGGGCGATGTGCTGCTGGCGATTTCCACCAGCGGCAACTCGGCGAATATTATTCAAGCGATCCAGGCCGCACATGACCGCGAAATGATTGTCGTAGCATTGACCGGACGCGATGGCGGCGGCATGGCCTCGCTGCTGCTGCCTGAAGACGTGGAGATTCGCGTCCCGGCCAATGTCACCGCACGTATTCAGGAAGTCCACCTGCTGGCGATCCACTGCCTGTGCGATCTGATCGACAGCCAACTGTTCGGGAGTGAAGAATGACCGTTAAACGTCTCAGCCTATTGGCTATTGCGCTGTGCCTCGGCATCAGCGGTTGCAGCACGGCCATCACCGCGACACGAGACACCCCCATTCAGGATGACAAGGGTACCCGCACCTTCGGCAGCAAGATTGATGACTCGCTGATCGAAACCAAGGTCGAAGTGAACGTCGCCAAGGCCGCCACGGACCTGGGCAACGGCGCCTCGCGCATCGTCGTCACCAGCTTCAACGGTGTGGTGCTGCTCGCTGGCCAGACCCCGCGCGCCGACCTCAAGGCCCAGGCCGAACAAGCGGCGTCGGCCGTGCAGCGGGTCAAGAAGGTCCACAACGAATTGCAGGTCATGGAACCGATCACCCTGCTGGCCATCAGCAACGACGCCCTGCTGACCACCAAGATCAAGGCGCAGATGCTCACCGACAATGCGATCCCCGGTTCGCGCATCAAGGTCGTCACCGACAACGGTATCGTCTACCTGATGGGCCTGCTGACCCAGGCCGAAGCCACTCGCGCAGCCAACCTGGTGCAAGGCGTGTCCGGCGTGCAAAAAATCGTGAAGGTGTTCGAGTACATCGACTGATGTAACCGACAGCCACAAAAAAGGGCGCCGTGCATTGACTGCACGGCGCCCTTTTTATTGGCGAAAGTTTACTGGTACTGCGAGTACGGGTTGCCCTGGAACTGGTTGTTCTGCTGCGGCGCTTGTTGCTGGGCACCTGGCTGACCGTATTGCTGGCCAGGGATCGGGCCGAGGTTCACTTCGACGCGACGGTTCTGGGCACGACCGTTGACGTCGGCGTTGCTGGCAATCGGGTTATCCGGGCCGGCACCGCGGGCACTCAGGTTGGTCGGGCTCACGCCTTGCGAGGTCAGGTAGTTGGCCACGCTCTGCGCACGACGCTGGGACAGATCCATGTTCAGCTGGCGGCTGCCGGTGCTGTCGGTGTAGCCAACGATCTGAATGGTGTTCTGGTTGAACTGCTTGAGCGAGTTGGCCAGGTTATTCAGCGGTTGGTAAAAGCTGCTGGAGATCGCATCCGAGTTGGTGGCGAAGGTGATGTTGCCCGGCATGATCAGCTTGATCTGGTCACCCTGGCGCTGAACTTCAACCCCGGTGTTGGCCATGCTCTCGCGCAGTTTCTTTTCCTGCTGGTCGGCGTAGTAGCCGTAGCCTGCAGCGCCGATACCGGCGATGGCGCCACCGATCAGTGCGCCCTTGCCACGGTTGTTATGGTCGATGGCCGCACCTGCCAATGCGCCTGCCAGGGCGCCCAGGCCACCGTACTTGGCGGTCTTGCTGATACCGCCGGATTCATTACTCGCCTGTCCCTGGCTGCTGCCGTCATAAGGATTAGGTGAAGCGCAGCCGGATAACAGGGCTACGACAGTAGCGACAACAAGCAGACGACGCGAAGTGAACATGAGGGGAGCTCCTACTTTTGCATTCTGTGGTGCAAAGGACATTGGCAATGGACCTGTGCCGAGTTTGGAACACGACAGCCGGTAAAAATTCCGCGACCACGTGCGGGCCTGGAACAAAACATTGGCCACCATCGCCGCTACAGAAACCGTAGCAGACGGTTCCTGAATGCGACCTGTGTTTTTTGCTACAACGTTTGCCCGCTAAAGGTCAGCCATGCCTTTGGGATTAGTCCTTCACGCCCTTACAAACGGGTTCTCGCGCATCTCATCCCCCAGGCGCGTATCCGGTCCATGCCCCGTCACCACCGTCGCACCTTCGTCGAGTGTGTAGAGTCGCTGCTTGATCGAACGCACGATCGTTGCCTGGTCACCGCCCCACAAGTCCGTGCGGCCGACTCCGCGCCGAAACAGCGTGTCGCCGGCAATCAGCAGCTTGGCTTCCGCAAACCAGAAACTCATCGACCCCGGCGTGTGCCCCGGCGTATGCAGAGCCACACCGCAACCGCAGGCCAGCTCTTCGTCATCGGCCAGCCAGCGGTCCGGCGCGGGCACCGGGGTGTAGGGCACACCAAACATCTGGCATTGCATTTCCAGGTTGTCCCAGAGGAATTGGTCCTCCTTGTGCAGATGCAGGGTGGCGCCGGTTTTCTCTTTCAACTGGCCCGATGCCAGGAAGTGATCGAGATGAGCGTGAGTGTGGATGATGCTCACCACTTTCAGGCCCAGCGCATCGAGACGTGCCAGGATCAATTCGTGATTGCCGCCCGGGTCGACCACGATGGCCTTTTTAGTGACGGGATCGCCGATGATGGTGCAGTTGCACTGCAACGGGCCGACGGGAAAGGTTTCGCGGATGAGTGTCGGCTTGGGGGTGTTCATGGCGGGCCTCTGGTGCAAGTGCAAGGTGATGTTCTGATTGCACTATTAAAACAGAATGGCGCGGCGGCGCAGCCGAACGCGAGCAAGCTCGCTCGCCACAGAACGCTTGCTCACCCTGACAGGCTCGGTCGGCAGGAAGCTGGATTCTTTACCCAATCAGCCTCAATTCCTGCGCCCGCGCCACCGCCTGGGTGCGCCGCTCTACCCCGAGCTTGCTGTTGATATGGCTCGCGTGGGTCTTGACCGTGTGCAGGGAGATGAACAATCGGTTGCTGATTTCCTGGTTCGAACAGCCCTGGGCGATCAATTGCAGGACCGCCAGCTCGCGGGCGCTCAAGGTTTCGTGGTTGGGTGACGCCTCGACCACAATGACCGCCGGCAACCGGGCCAGGAGGCTCTGATTGAGCAAACCGTGGGGATCCTTGCCGACTTGCTCGCGCATCCAGTCCGGGTGGTTTTCCAGCAGCCGCTGGAACGGTTGCAGAGCACCGCCCGCCCCCGCCTCGAGCGCCTGTGCCACTATCGGTCGAGCCTTGGCCTCGTCGCCGTTCTCGAGCAACAACTGCGCCTGTTGAGTCAGGGCCATCAGGGCAATCATCTGGCGCCCGCTGTTGTGGGCCTGTTGCGCCAACGCCTCAAGCCGTTGCAGCGCCGCCTCGGGCTGATGGCGAGTGGCATCCAGTGCAGCCTGTTGCAGCCCGATATGTTGCGGCAAATGGGGATGAAACTCCGGCGCCGCAGCGGCGTGTTCACCGTTGTAGGTTTGCCCCAGGCGCGTCAGCCAGGCGTCAGCCAGGTCGGTGCGACCCTGGGCCAGCCAGAGTTCGCATTTGATCAGGGTAATCATCGCCAGGTAGTAGATCGGCGGCACGTCCCAGATGTGCATCAGGCGTTCGGCTTCGGCGAGTTCGGCGAAGGCCTTGGGGAAATCCGCGCGGCGCCCTTCGAAACTGGCGATCACACAATGTCCGATCAGCACACTGATGTCGCGGCACGCACGGGCCTCGGCGAGACCGGCACGCAGGCGAGCCAGGCCGGCCTCGGGCTCGAACCGGACCAGCAACAGATAACCTTCATAGAGCGATAACCGCGCGCGCACCGCATAAAGCCGCTGTGGAGCCAGCCCGTGCAGGCGCTGCAGGCCTTGGCGAACTTCATCCAAAGACCGCAGGATTTCACCGCGCGCCTGCAGTACCCGCGCGCGGTCGTAATGCGCCAGCGCCTCGAACAGCGGGTTGCCGACGCGCTGCGCCAGCTCCAGCGACTCGCGATTCAAGCCGCGCGCGCGCCACAGGTCGGCGTCGACGATGGCCAGGTTCGAAAGGGTCGACAGGCACATCAGCCGTTGGCCATAACGGCGTTGCGGCAGGCTTTCCAAGGCTTCGCTGCAATAACGCTGGGTCAGCTCGCGATCGCCCCGCCCACGCGCGATGATCCCGCTCAGCGCCAACCATTGGGCCAGCATCGATTTCTGCGCGGTTGCCGACGGTGCCGGCAGGAAACGGCTGAGGTAGCTCGACAACTCTTCCGCCGCGTCCAACTGGCAGGCCAGGCCCAAGGCCCAGCTGTAGAGCACGATCAAGCGCGGCGTACTGATCAACAGGCTGTCGGGCAAGTCCATTTTCCAGCGCAGCAGCATGCCGACATTCTGCTCGGCCAGCAGCTGCTCCTCGGACAGGTTCTGTACCAGGTTGGCGGCCACATCCAGATGCCCTGCGCGCAGCGCCTGCTCTACCGCCTCGTCGATCAAGCCCTGGGCGTTGAACCAACGGCAGGCACGCAGGTGCAGGCTGGCGGCAGGCAGCACATTGCTGCTGGCACGGCGGGTGCGCAGCAGGTCGGAGAACAGATGGTGATACCGGAACCAATGGCCCTGCTCATCCAGCGGCACCAGGAACACCTGGTGGGATTGCAGGTACCGCAGGATTTCAGCGCTGTCGTGGGCTTCGCGCACCGCGTCGCACAGCTCGCTGCAAAAGCGCTCCTGGGGGGCGGTGTCGAACAGGAAGGCCTGGACTTCGGCCGGCAAGCAATCGATCACCTCCTCCAACAGGTAATCGCGAATCAGCCCTTCACCGCCATGCAGGCTTTGCGGCAAGGCGCCTTCACTGCCGGCTTCGGACGCAGCCAGCAACCAGAAACGCAGGCCGGCAACCCAGCCCTCACTGCGGCGGATCAGGTTGTCGAGGGCCTCGCCGCGCAATGAACTGCTGTGGTGGTCCAGCACGGCCAGGGATTCGGCATGGGTCAGGCGCAAATCCTGTTCATGCAACTCGAGCAAGTGCCGCGACAGGCGCAGGCGCGCCAAATGCCAATCCGGCCGCTGGCGACTGGTGACCAGCACCACCAGCCCATCAGGCAAATGATTGAGGAAAAATTGCAGGCAGCGGTCGAGCACCGGGCCCTGGGCCAGATGGTAGTCATCCAGCACCAGCAACAGCGGTGCACGGCTGGACAGGTGTACGGTCAGTTCATCGAGCAGGCCATCGAGCCACTCTTCAAAGGCGAAAGGTTGGTGACGCTGGCGCATCTTCAGCAGGCCCAGGGATTGGGCGCCAAGTTGCGGGAAGAATTGCTGCAAGCCATCGAGCAGGCGCTCGAGGAAACGCCCGGGGTCATTGTCGCGCGGGCTCAGGCCCAACCACAGGCTTTGCCAGTGAGCAGGCAAGTCCTGGCAGAACTCCACCGCCAACGAACTCTTGCCGAACCCCGCTGGTGCGCTGACCAAGAGCAGGCGACCTTCCAGCCCAGCAGCCAGGCGTTCGCACAAACGCGGTCGCAGCACGTAGCCGTCAGGCAGCGGTGGCCTGTAGAAACGACCTTCCAGGGTCGGGATTACCGCGCTGGCAGGCCCTTGGATTCGGGACAGATCAGTCATCGCCGGGCTCTTGTAGAAGGCTGTTGTCGGCATTGCAGATGTCCGCAGACTAGCGGTAAAAGCGGCAGGTTTGTAGATCTTTGCAACAAATGACTGAAAAGAACTGCGACAAAAAATCTCACCACAAAAAAGCAGGAGCTGGCTTGCCGGCGATGCAGGCGCCTCGGTCTGTCAGTTGCACCGAGGGGATGCTATCGCTGGCAAGCCAGCTCCTACACGGGGCCGGCTTCCCTATCGAGGGATTGCTTGGGCTTAGCGAACACCATCCTGGCGCAGGGCTGCGGGAGTGAAGTCGCTGGTGGTGGCGGTGAAGCCGAAGTCATAGGCCTGCTTCTCTTCGTTCTTCATGCCCAGGGCCAGGTAGCGGCCGGACTGCAGGTCGTAGAGGGTTTCCAGGGCGTACCACGGCACTTGCTTGTCGTAGTAGTTCTCGGCATGCGCTTCGGCGACGCGCCACAGTTGGCCACGACCGTCGTAGTGATCGATGACCGCGGCTTGCCAGGTGTCTTCATCGATGAAGAAGTCACGCTTGGCATAGATGTGGCGCTGGCCTTCCTTCAGGGTCGCAACCACGTGCCACACGCGGCGCAGCTCGTAGCGTGCCAGGTCCTGGTTGATGTGGCCGGCCTTGATGATGTCGGCATACTTGAGCTTCGGATCGTCGATCTTGTAGCTGTTGGAGGCGATGTAGATTTCCTTCTTGCCTTCCAGTTTCCAGTCGTAGCGATCCGGCGCACCGTTGTACATGTCGAGGTTGTCGGAGGTACGCAGGCCGTCGGCGGCGGTACCCGGGCCGTCATAGGACACTTGCGGCGCCCGGCGCACACGGCGCTGACCGGCGTTGTAGACCCACGCCGAGCGCGGCTCCTTCACCTGGTCCAGGGTCTCGTGCACCAGCAGCACACCACCGGCCAGACGTGCCGGCGCGGTCACTTGCTGCTTGAAGTAGAACAACACGTTGCCCGGATTCTTCGGATCGAAATCCTTCATCTTGTCGCGGAATACGAACTGGTCTTTGAAGTACACCAGGCTGAACGAGCCGTTGGTTTGCGGCGTGGCCTGGGTTACCAGGCGGGTCACGCTGCCGCCGCGATAGCGGGTGATGTGGTTCCAGATGACTTCCACGCCGCTTTTCGGGATTGGGAACGGAATCGCGGTTTCGAAGTTTTCCAGGCCGTTGCCGCCGGACACCAAGTTGGTGGTGGTGGCGTTCTTCTTGATGGCGGCGAACACATCAGCCGGCACGGTGGCGCCGCGATGAGTCGGGTAGACCGGCATCTTGAAGGTGTCCGGATAACGCTTGAACATCGCGTATTGGCCAGGCGCCAGCTTGTCTTTGTACTGCTCGACGTTCGCCGCGGTGATGGTGAACTGCGGCTGTTCACTGGCGTAAGGGTTGGCCAGGAAACCACGCGCGTCGACAGCGCCGGCGTTGGTCGGCAATGGTGTCCACTTCGGAATGGTGCCCGCCGCGTTACCGGCCATCTCGGCCCCCATCGGCGTCAGGGTCGTACCCAGCTTGGCCGCTTCATCCGCCGAGACTGCCGCCATGACGTTGCTCGCCAGGATCGACAGCCCAAGCACACCCACGTGCAACAGACTTTTAGTTATTTTCATGTTCTGGTTCTTCCTGAAAATACAGTGTGCTTAGAAGTTCACGCCGAGGCTGAGCGCAACAAAATCGCGGTCATTCACCGTAGTGAAATCGCCACCGAAGAAGTTGGTGTAGTTGAGGCTGGCGGTGTAGGTGTTCTGGTATTCGGCGTCCAGGCCAAGGCTCACGGCTTTGCGGCCTTCTTCAAAGTTGGCGCCCGGCCCAGGAGAGTAGCCCTTGACGTCATGGGACCATGCCACGTTCGGTTTGAGGTTCACACCCGCGAAGACATCCGGGTATTCCCAGATAGCCCGACCGCGATAGCCCCACGAAGTGGCTGTGGTGAAACCATCATTGTTGCAGTTGGTGTTCAGCCCGTTGGCATTACCCAGGCCGGCGCCTTGGGCAGTCGAGAGGTTCAATGCCGCACAGGCATTGTTAGGCAACGAACCCGGACCGAAGACAGGGTCGCGACCGTAACGTACGTCCGACTTGCTCTCCAGCCCGCCCACATGGGTAACGCCAACTTCACCTACCAGCGTCAAGCGGCTGGCACCCATGACTTGGTCGAAGAAGTGAGTAAACGTTGTTTGGAACTGGCTGATCTCTTTGCGGCGATAGCCATGCAAGTCCTGCCCCGGGCTGCCGTTGAGCAACGAAGCATTGCCCAGTACCGGCCCACCAATAGGTTTAACGCCGGCGAACAGGATATCCGTAGAGTTCAACTGTACGGGCGCGTTAGGGCGGTAGCTCAACTCACCGCTCCAGGCAGTACCTGTAGGAAGCGTGGTAGAGAAGCTCAAGCCATACAGACGGATATCTTCCGGGTACTCGATGAAGTAGTTGGAATTACCCGCGACAACCAAGGGCCGCAATTGTGGCGGCAGCCCAGGTGTAGGGCCGGTATAGGCCGATTGCGGTGCGCCCTGGGCACTGAAAATCGGCGCACGGCTGTGATAATTCATAAAGTAGGCGCCGAACTCTGTGTCCAGCGGCTCGAAGTTGTAATGGAACGCGACCCCGAACTGTCCGCTGTCACGGGCATCGCGGTCTGGACCGCGACGAACCAGCACGCCCTCGTTGTTGACGTCCACACCTGCTGCTGCCAACCCTGGGTTGAGTGCTGCCGGCAACGTACGACGGCTGTTCAGCACGCGCAGGTTGTCCTTGCAGCCATCGGAAACGATGTCCGGCTGCGAGAAAAACGTACCGCAGTTGTCGGTAACCGTCTGGTCCCACTCCAACTGATAGAACGCCTCCGCCGAAAGGTTATCGGTCAGTGTCTGCGACACATAGAACATGTTGACCGGAATCAAACCTTCCTTGACCTCAGCCCCCGGACGACGGAATGCAGACACATCGATCGGGTTGATGGAGTTGATGCCGCCACCGATAAAGGTACTTTCGCCCCAACTCACTACCTGCTTACCGAACCGCACGCTGCCAGGTTGATCGGCAATCGCGTAGTTGTGGTAGATGAACGCGTCGAGAATCTGTCCACCCGAGGATTTCGCACCCTCTTTACGGTTGTTGTCGCTGATGTCCTTGAACTCGCGGCTTTCATCCTTGAGTTCGAAGTCATACCAGTACTTGCCACGCACAAATACGCCGGTATCGCCGTATTTCAGCTCCAGATCATGGATACCCTTGAAAATTTTCGAGAACGTCTCACCACGCTTGAAGTTCAAGTGGCCGTCATCGGATGTCTGGGACAGACCATTGCCACCATTGTTGGCACCAATGAGATCCTGGTTGGGCTTGGCTGTCGACCAACTGGCCCCCACGGAAAGAGACGAGTCAAAACTCCCTTCGATTTCACCGATATTGAAACTGACGCCGAATGCGGGCCCGGCGAGCGTAGAGGCGAGACTGACGGCCAGGGGCAACTTCGCCCGGCGCCAGAACTGGTTTACTGAGGTCATCGACGCTACTCCATGTGCATTATTGTTATGGCAGTGAGTTCTTTCTGTGATGCGTGTAACGGCCGGAATACAACGATTCCAATGCCGCTCGGCAACCGGGCCCCCATGGCCCGAAGCGGAACATCCGTGAAAAACTCTGGAAGGGACTATAGCCAGCAGGGGGTAGCGCTTGATCCCTCTAAAGTGTGATTTGCATCACCAACCCGTCTGCCACAACCCTTTCGCCATGTCGGCGAGGGCCGACGCGGCAAGGATGGCTGAAAATTGGCAAATCACAAGTGAAGGCGCGAGATAGAGCATTGCCGTGCCTTTTGGGCACGGCCAAGCGGCTCAGAGGGTGGACAGGAACGTACTGTTGTTCGCCTGCCATTCAATGATGTCGATGCGGATACGTTTTTTGTCGAGTTTGCCGACACTGGTCTTGGGAATTTCCGTAACAACGGCGATCTGGTTCGGAATCGCCCACTTGCTCAAATGGCCCAGTTCCACGAACGGCTTGAGGTGTTCCTTGAGTTCACGGGCCCCTATCACATGGCCATCACGCACCACCAGCAACGCAAACGGGCGCTCGCCCCACTGCGGGTCGGCGATGCCCACCACCGCTACTTCGCGTACCGCCGGGTGCCGGCTGACCAGGTCTTCGAGGGCCAGGGAAGAGATCCACTCGCCGCCGGTCTTGATCACGTCCTTGATGCGGTCGCGGATATCGATCACGCCGAAGGCATCCAGCGTGGCCACGTCGCCCGTGTGCATCCAGCCACCGGCCCACAGCTCGGCCCCCTTCTGCGGCTCGTTGAAATAGCCTTCCGAGAGCCACGGCGCGCGCAGCACCAACTCGCCCTGGGACTCGCCATCGGCCGGCAGGAAATTCCCGTCACCGTCGATGATCGCCGCCTCCACCAACGGCCCGGGTACGCCGGCCTTGATGCGATACGTGGTGCGCTCGTCCTCGGTGCCCGCCATCAGCTCTTCGTTGAGGTGGGCGCAGGACACCAGCGGGCCGGTCTCGGACATGCCGTACGCAGCGGTCAGCTGAATCCCGCGTGCCTTGGACGCTTCATACAGCGAACGGTTGAGGGCGCTGCCGCCGATGACGATTTTCCAGCCAGCAAAATCCACGCCCTGGGCAGCCTTGGCGTTGAGCAGCATCTGCAGGATGGTCGGCACACAGTGGGAGAAGGTGACCTTTTCCTTGCGCCACAACTCCACCAGGTATTCGGGGTCGTAGCGGCCGGGATAGACCTGTTTCAGGCCGAGCATGGTCGCCACATACGGCAAGCCCCAGGCATGCACGTGGAACATCGGCGTGATCGGCATGTACACATCGTTGGTGCCGAGCAGGCGCACGCTGTCGACGCTGCCCATGATGGTCGCCACGCCAATCGTGTGCAGCACCAACTGGCGATGGGTGAAGTACACGCCTTTAGGGTTACCGGTGGTACCGGTGGTGTAGAAGGTAGTGGCGACGGAATTTTCGTCGAAATCCTGGAAATCGTACTTCGGGCTGGCGGCCGCCAGCAGGGTTTCGTACTCGCCAACCAGGTGGGGCAGTTCGGCGGTTTTCGCGTCGCCGTCGGTGAGCAGCAAGGTTTTGTCGACGGTAGTGAGCTGCGAGGCGATAGCCTGGTAGAGCCCCACGAACTCGCTGTTGACCAGCACGAAGCGGTCCTCGGCGTGGTTCATGGTGTAGAGAATCTGTTCCGGCGACAGCCGCACGTTGATGGTGTGGATCACCGCGCCGATCATCGGGATGGCGAACATGCATTCCAGGTAACGGTGGCTGTCCCAGTCCATCACCGCCACGGTGTCACCGGCCTTGACCCCGGCCTCGGTCAATACGTTGGCCAGGCGGGCAACCCGTTCGGTCAGGGTCGGGTAGGTGTAGCGCAGTTTGTCGCGGTAGACGATCTCCCGGGTCTTCTCGTAACGGGTACCGGACATCAACAGGCGCTTGATCAACAGCGGGTACTGGTAAGCGCCTTCGGCGGGCGGGATAACACGGGTCTGCAACATAAGAATCCCTTTAATGACTGCACGGTCTTGGCTTGTAGGCCTGCACTTTAGAGACCTTATGTTTCAGCCAAATCAGCCAAAGGAATGATTTGCAGACCCCAATGAATGCTAGCTTTGCGCCAGCATTCGGCTTATTTCATGCTGGTGAATGCCAGCTTCACCCCAATCGCAATCAACACCGCGCCCATGGTCCGATCGAACCAGTGCCCCATCCGCGCAAAACCTGCGCGCACGCGCTGCTGGCTGAACAGCATCGCCACCAGGCAGAACCACAGCGCCGTCGCTACCGCCAGGTACACGCCGTAACCGGCCTGGATCGCCAGCGGCGTGTGCGGGTTGATCACCACGGTGAACAGCGAGAGGAAGAACAGCGTGGCCTTGGGGTTCAAGCCATTGGTCACGAAACCTGCGGTAAACGCGCCGCGCGGGGTGCGCTCACCGGCTTCACGGTGCAGCTCGCCCTCGGCGGCAGGCTTGGCCGGCTGCGCGCGCAGGGCCTTGAAACCGATGTACAACAGGTAGGCCGCCGCCGCCCATTTGAGCGCGTTGAACAGCACGATGGACTGGGACACGATCAAACCGATACCGAGCAGCGAATACCCCACGTGCAGGAAAATCGCCGAGCCCACCCCCAGCGCGGTCCAGGTGCCGGCGCGACGGCCGTGGGTAACACTTTCGCGCACCACCACGGCGAAATCCGGGCCAGGGCTGGCCACCGCCAACAAGTGAATCAAGGCCACGGTCAAAAACTCGGCGACGTACATACTCACTCCATTAAGTAACTGATTATTTCATCTGATAGGCTCGGCAGATTACGCCTTCGAACTCAGTCGCAAAAGGTACAGTTGATGACGAACAATCGCCGCGCCGTCTTCCTTGATCACCCGTCCCTGGACTTGGGGGACCTTGACCTCAGTGAGTTGCGCAACACCTTCAGCGAATTGCAGCTGTTCACCGACACCACGCCCCAGAACGTGGTCGAGCGCCTGCAGGGCGCCGACGTGGTGATCAGCAACAAAATCGCGCTGAGCACCGAAACCCTGGCGGCGTGCCCGCAACTCAAGCTGATCCTGGTGTCGGCCACCGGCACCAACAACGTCGACCTTGAGGCCGCCCGCGCGCATGGCATCACCGTGAGTAACTGCCAGGGCTACGGCACGCCGTCAGTGGCACAACACACGATCATGTTGCTGCTCAATCTGGCGACGCGCTTGAAGGACTATCAGCGAGACGTGGCCGCCGGCAAATGGCAGCAAGCCAAGCAGTTCTGCCTGCTGGACTACCCGATTGTCGAGCTGGAAGGCAAAACCCTCGGCCTGCTGGGCCATGGCGAGCTGGGCAGCGCGGTCGCACGCCTGGCCGAAGCCTTTGGCATGCGCGTGCTGCTCGGCGCGATCCCGGGCCGCCCTGCCCGCGCCGACCGCGTGCCGCTGGATGAATTACTGGCGCAGGTCGACGCGCTGACCCTGCACTGCCCGCTCAACGAGCACACCCGCGACTTTATCGGCGCCCGCGAGCTGGCGCTGCTCAAGCCCGGCGCGTTCATCGTCAACACCGCGCGCGGTGGCTTGATCAACGAGCAGGCCCTGGCAGACGCGTTGCGCAGCGGTCACCTGGGTGGCGCGGCGACCGACGTATTGAGCGTGGAACCGCCGGTCAACGGTAACCCGCTGCTGGCCGGTGATATCCCTCGGCTGATCGTCACCCCGCACAATGCCTGGGGCAGTCGCGAGGCGCGCCAGCGCATCGTCGGGCAACTGACGGAAAACGCCCGGGGCTTTTTCAGCGGCGCCCCGCTGCGCGTTGTGAGTTGATAAACTGCGCCCCTTTTCAAGGAGCAGACCATGGATCCGCGCAGTGAAGTACTGCTTCGTCAGGCCGAACTTTTTCAAGGCAACCTGCTGCTGGTAGGTTTGCCTGCCGACGACCTGCTGGGTCGCCTGCCCAACGCTCACGGCTGGAGTTGGCATGCCGGCGACCAGGCAGCACTCGACGCACGTTTCCCCGCGCGCAGCCAGTTCGGCGTGACGGTGCCCGAGCGTACGTTTGATGCGGCGGTGATCTTCCTGCCCAAGTCCAAGGACCTCACCGACTACCTGCTCAACGCCGTGGCCGCGCGACTGCCCGGCGCCGAGCTGTTTCTGGTCGGCGAGAAAAAAGGCGGCATCGAAAGCGCCGCCAAACAGCTGATCCCCTTCGGCAAACCGCGCAAGCTCGACAACGCGCGCCATTGCCAGCTGTGGCAGGTTACGGTGGCCAACGCGCCGCAGGCGGTCGACCTGCAAAGCCGCGCGCAGGTCTTCGACGTCCCGCTGGCCGAAGGGCCGCTCAAGGTCGTGAGCCTGCCCGGCGTGTTCAGCCACGGTCGCCTGGACCGCGGTACCGAGCTGTTGCTGGAGCATCTGGATAAGTTGCCGAGCGGACATTTGCTCGACTTCGGTTGCGGCGCCGGCGTGCTCGGGGCTGCGGTAAAACGTCGCTACCCGCACAACACCGTGACGATGCTGGATGTGGATGCCTTTGCCGCCGCCAGCAGCCGTCTGACCCTGGCCGCCAATGGCCTGGAAGCCGAGGTGTTGACCGGTGACGGCATCGATGCCGCGCCGATGGGTTTGAACGCGATTCTGAGCAATCCGCCCTTCCATGTCGGTGTGCATACCGATTATTTCGCCACCGAGAACCTGCTGCGAAAAGCAGCCAAACATCTGGCAAAAGGCGGCGAACTGCGCTTGGTTGCAAATAGCTTCCTGAAGTACCAGCCGCTGATCGAGGAGCATCTGGGCGTGTGTGCGATCAAGGCCGAAGGCAACGGTTTTCGCATTTATCGTGCCAAGCGCGGCTAATGGCAATTTGAAAAAGAAGGCTTGCCGAATGGGTTTTGCCTAGGCAGAATCCGCTCCGTCCTAGGGGAGTAGTCTCCCACGAGCGCCACGCTCGTCCGGCATACGTCAACATACTTGGTCAGCAGACCATGGCGTATGCGACCCAGGAGTCCGCACAGACGGACCGGGGTTTGACAAGACCTATGACACGCACACCTTACCCGGGGCGGGAAGGCTGTACGTGTCATAGCCGTGTCGACCCGCCCCTGGAAACTTACCTGATGCTGGATTCACTACTCGTTCCTACCGCAATCGTTGCCTTGGCCGAAATCGGCGACAAGACGCAACTGCTTGCGCTCATTCTCGCTGCTCGCTTTCGCAAGCCCTGGCCGATCATCGCCGGCATCGTCGCCGCGACCCTGGCCAACCATGCGGCCGCCGGTGCCGTGGGGGCCTGGTTTGGCAGTTTCTTCTCGGATGCAGTGTTGCACTGGATACTCGCGGCGAGCTTCTGCGCCACGGCGTTGTGGACCCTGGTGCCGGACAAACTCGACGATGACGAAGCCAGCACCACGCGCAAGTTCGGGCCATTCCTGACCACGCTGATCGCGTTTTTCCTCGCAGAAATCGGTGACAAGACGCAGATCGCCACGGTGATGCTGGCGGCGCAATACCCGGAGCTGTGGCTGGTGATTATCGGCACCACCCTGGGCATGTTGATTGCCAACGTACCGGTGGTTCTGGCGGGGAATTTTGCTGCAGAGAAACTGCCGCTGACCTTGATCCGCCGACTGGCCGCCACGGCGTTTTTCATCCTGGCGATCGTGGCGGTGTACAAGGCCATGCAAAGCAGCGGCTGGATCTAGCACACCACCTGCAGGAGTCCGGCGCAAGCCGGACTCCTACAAGGGTTCAGCGCTTAATCAAGATTTCTTAGCTTGCTGGTACAGCGGCATCACCTTCGGAATTGCCGCCTGCAACGAGGCGATTCGGCTGTCGGACGCCGGGTGAGTACTCATGAACTCCGGTGGCGCGCCTTCGGAAGCCTTGGCCATTTTGTTCCACAGCGTGATGGCGGCGTTCGGGTTGTAGCCAGCACGCGCCGCCAGCTCCAGGCCGATCAGGTCCGCTTCGTTTTCATTGCTGCGGCTGTTGGGCAAGGTCATGCCGTAGTTGGCCACCGTGTCTGCGAGTGCCAGGCTGTCCTGGCCCAGGCCGAACAACGCGCCGGCGCCCTGCTTCGCCATCTCGATCCCGTAGGCCTTGGACATGGCTTCGCGACCATGTTCACGCAAGGCGTGGGCGATTTCATGACCCATCACCGCGGCCAGTTCGTCATCGGTGAGCTTGAGGTTATCGATCAACGCGCTGTACACGAAAATCTTGCCGCCAGGCCCGCAGTTGGCGTTCATCTCATCACTCTTGATCAGGTTCACTTCCCACTTCCACTGCGCCGCATCGGGGCGGAACGTGGGCGCCTGGGCGATCAAGCGGTTGGCGATCGCCTGCACGCGCTTGGCGTTGGCACTGGTCTTGTCCACCAGGCCTTTGCCACTGGCTTCGCCCAGGGTCTGCTGGTATGACTGGGCATACATCTGGTCGACTTCCTGGCTCGACAGCATGCTGAACATGTATTGCTTGCGCTCTACCCCAACGGCGCCGCCGCTGGTGGTATTGACCGACTGGCACCCGGCCAGCAACACCGCTGCCGCCAACACACTTACCGCCAATGATTTCTTCATAAACGCTCTCCCTGAAAACATGGCGCGTATCGTAGGCGCTCGCGTGTATCGACGCCAGATACAACAGACGCTTAACCACTCATTTTCGGATACATCCCACAAGCCCTTACTGCGGCGGCGCCAGCGAATCCATCCGTTCAAGGTTGAGCTTTCAGCGGTCTCGAGGGCCCTATCGCAGGCAAGCCAGCGCTCACATCGGAGTGTATTCACAGGCCCAAATGTGGGAGCTGGCTTGCCTGCGATGAGGCCCGCACCTACACCCCATACCCCCCAGGCTCACGCCGGGGTCAGGCACTCCGGTCCGTTGAGCTTGGGATCGTTGACCATATTGGCCAGGACCCGCTCGCGCAACGCGACGGGCTCACTGGCCAGCAGGCCTTGCAACACATGCAGTGGGGTCTCCGGATCCAGCCAGGCGGCCTGCCCGGCAGCGTCTAGGATCAATGGTCGTCGCTGACTCTGCGCGGCTTGCGTCACTACCGCCGTGCTCAGCCACACCTGCTCCTGCACCGGATAGGCCTCCCAGATCGCGGCAAAAAACAACGTGGAGCCCTCCCCCGGCGTCAACCAATAGGGGCGTTTGCGCTGGGTACCGCGCCATTCGTAGAAACCATTGGCGGGCAGCAGGCAACGGCGCTGGCGAAACGCTTCGCGAAACATCGGTTGTTCGGCCAGGGTTTCGGCGCGGGCATGAGCCGGCGTGCGGGACAGGTCCGTCAGCCACGGCGGCGTCAGGCCCCAGCGGGCGCGAGCCAGGGTGCGCTGGCCTTCGCTCTGGCGCTGGATCAGCACCGAATCGTTCGGAGAGATGTTCCACTGGGCCTGCTGGTCCGCCGGAAAGCCCGGCAAGGCAGCAAAGGTGGGGTTCCAGCGAAACAGGGCATAACGTCCACACATGGGGCAACACGACTCTTGGGTAAACCGACCGACAGCCTAACAGACCAGCACGTCGGGGAAGCTGTCGGGTTCATCGCCGGGTAACGGCTGCGCGCCGATGTAGGCAGTAATCAGCTCGCGGGCGTAGGCCGCCTGGTCGTTGTCCACCTCCAGCCCCAGCAGGCCGAAGATCGGCAGCTCGCCGGTGCCGCCGAGCAAATGGCGGCCCACCAGGTGCGCTTCGATACCCTCGCTGGCGAGCATCTGTTGCAGCAGCTCGCCTTCCATCAGGTTTTCCGGTTCGTAGATTCGCTGCATGGGCGCCCCCGCTATTCATTTTCGCTACGGGTTTCAAGCATCCATTCTTCATCATGGACCTGAAGAACGAAGGTAATTGGCCGGCAGCACACCTGGCAGTCTTCTATATAGGTCTGATCGCCACCCGATAAATCCACCGTTGTCTCGACCACTTCACCACAATAAGGACAATCGTACGTCGCGGTTTCCAGCATCGCAGCCTCCAAGGTGACTTGTGCGTATAATCGCCGGTCTATTTACAGGGTTATCGTTCGGCCGAGCCCATTACTCCGGCCGCCCCCTGGTATTTCCTCTACTTACCCTAGCCGTTTCTAACAAGAGAGCATGATGGGCGAATTCGATACCATCCGACCTTACAACGACAGCGAAGTCCCGGCAGTGCTGGCCCGACTGTTCAGTGACAAGGCCTTTCTGGACATCCTGACCCACTTCCGCTTCCCGCGCTTTGCCGGCGCCCTGGGCTGGCTGCTCAAGCCGATGATCGCCCGCAAATTGCGCCGTGAGTTCGCCGGCGTCACTACCGTGGCCACGCTGCAGGACAAAGTCGAGTACTACGTCGATCACACCATCGACCGGGCGACCGACGGCGTGACCTATACCGGCGTCGAGCAGCTCAAGTCCGGCATCGCCTACCTGTTCCTGGCCAACCACCGCGATATCGTGATGGACCCGGCTTTCGTCAACTACGCCGTGTACCACGCCGGCCTGCCGACGCCGCGCATCGCCATCGGCGACAACCTGCTGCAAAAGCCGTTTGTCAGCGACCTGATGCGCTTGAACAAGAGTTTTATCGTGCACCGCTCGATCACCGGGCGAAAGGAGAAGATGGCGGCGTATAACCTGCTGTCGGCCTACATCAACCATTCGATCCGCAACGATTGCCAGTCCATCTGGATCGCCCAGGCCGAAGGCCGCGCCAAGGATGGGGATGATCGCACCGAGTCGGCGATCCTCAAGATGTTCCACGTCAGCCGCAAGGACGAGCCGTTTGCCGAGGTCATCCAGTCGCTGAACCTGACGCCGGTGTCCATCAGCTACGAGTACGACCCATGCGACGCGGCCAAGGCCCGCGAGCTGTATATCCGCGCCACCACCGGCACCTACACCAAGGCGCCGGGCGAAGATGACGTGAGCATTGCCTTGGGTATCACCGGCTACAAGGGCCGGGTGCACATCAACTTCGCGCCACCGATCACCGAGCGTTTCGAAGACACCAAGCTGCTGGCGGTGGAAATGGACCGGCAGATTCTCGGCGGTTACCGGCTGTTCCCGGTGCACTACCTGGCGTATCAGCAATGGAGCGACGCCGACCCGCAATTGCAGGTGCCGACGGCGGCCGAGGTGTTCCCGGCGGACGAACTGGCCAAGGCCAAGGCTGAATGGGAGCGGCGCCTGAACGAATGCCCGGCCGAGCACCGGCCGTTCCTGGTGGTGCAATATGCAACACCGGTGCGCAATCAATATCGGGTCAAGGCGGGAATTCCACTGTAACCGCTGTACGAACCCGCTTGTGTAGATGCGGGCTTGTGTAGGAGCCGGGCTTGCCCGCGATGCAGACACCTCGGTGTATCAGTCACGCTGAGGTGATGCTATCGCAGGCAAGCCAGCTCCCACACAAGCCCGCTCCCACATTTGTTCAGCGGTTTTTTCAGAGGTGGGTGCTCAGCCACGAGATGGCCAGTGCCAACCCCAGGCAGGCGAACCCGACGCGGTAAGCCAGTCGATGCGCCCGTTCGGTGCGCACATCCAGAAACAACATCGGTTGGTCGATCGCGCGGTCTTCGCTTTGCGCGGCCAGGTCGGCCATCGCGCGCTGTTCGCGCAGTCGGGTAAAAAACAGCAGGGCCGCCCCAGGGCAGGCCACCAATAAAGCCAAAGCATTGATCAATAGTGCGGGCAGCGCCATCGCAAACCTCAGGAATACAGTGTCTTGGTATCAATTCAGATACAAACCTGAACGATAGTGGCCTCCGGCGCCTGAAATGCTCCCTCCCCCATTGACGGCTAATGTATCCAGTAATTTACAGCGTCACCTGAACGTCACCTTAACAGGCCACTCTGTTGCCCTTCGAACGTTCGGGAGCTTGTCATGCTGCACGCGCAAAACCAGGATCGGTTGTATCTGATCGCCCCCAGCGATGAGCAAGAGGCGCTGATCGGCGGCCTGGCGTTCAACGTCCAGGACCGCCATTGGCTGGTGTATTGCGCCCTGGGCGGGCATCAGCATGCGGACCTGCCGGAGGCCGATGGGTTGACGGGGGTGAGCCTGCTGGATTTCTGTATCGACACCGCCGCATGAAACTGAAGGCGAAAAAAAGCCGGGCTCATCGCTGAGCCCGGCTTTTTTAGTAAGCGGTTATTGCGAGCTGAGCAATGAACCGATGCTTGGATCCTTGAACAGGCGGGTCAAGGCATCGCTCAGCACGTCGCTGACCAGCTTGGTGTTGGTTTCCTGGTTCGGCGCCATGCCGAAACGCTGGTTGAGCGAAGCGCCGTAGCGGCCGCTGTAGCGACGCGTGCCGGCAGTGACGTCGGACTTGAACGTCGCGCCAATCGAGGCTTCAGTCACGTACAGGCCTTCCTTGGGCGACTGGTACTTCAGCTCGGCCAGGGTAATGGTCAGCTGAGGCGCGCCCGGCGAGTTGGCCGGGGTGAAACCCAGCAAACGCACGGCAGCTTCGGCCTGGGCCTGCAGCTTGGGCAACACATCCTGGCCGTTCACCGACACCAGGGCGGTTTCAGGGTACAGGCCACCACGGGAACCCAGGGTTGGCGACGGACGACCATCCACGACCCGCACCGACACCGGCTGGCCATGGCCCACCGGAGCCAGTTGCGTGGTGATTTTCGGCTCAGGGCTCAGTTGTTGCGGGCTGTTGGCGCAGCCAACCAGGGTCAAGCTGGTCACAGTGATCAAACCGAACAACAGGCGTTGCAACATGCTCTTCTCTCCAGAAATCAGGTACCGACAGGCCGGCAGTATAGCGGGGCGCCACTGCGCGGAACTAGCGCCAGTTACAACCTGTGACCTGTAGCCGACATCGCGGTTCGTTGTAACCCAGATGTCACAGCCGTTACACGGGCTCGTCATCCCAGGCGGGCATGCTTGGCCCCAATCTCAGGAGGTTGATCGCCATGCATTTTCTCTGGTCTCTGTTTACCCGCAAGCCCGCCCTTCGCCAGTTCGCCCTGCTCGATGTGCAAGGTCGATGCCAGGCCTTTAAGGAGTGCCACCAGCCTCCGGTCGGCGAAGGCTGGGTAGAAATCGAAGAGATTCGCCTGAGCTGGATGCACCACCCATTGCCGGCCAGCGCACGCGTCAGCCCACGCCCTGCGCGGTCGCCCCGCCACCAGCCGTTGGCCGCCTGACCGAAGTCCTAATAAAAGTCATAAAACACGCCCATTTCCTTGGCGTTCTTCGCTACAATCTCCCCCCGATTATAAGGACGTCTCCTGATCGGGCCTCGCAGCATCGTTAATGCCTCGGCATTAACCTCAAGAATCGCCCACAGAGAGCCGCCCACACAGATCGAGTGAAGCTGGCGCGCTTGCTGTTTTCTTTGCAAACCACCCCTCTTTACCGAATCTGCCAGAGCTGCCATTGCGCTCGGCCACTTGAGTTGTTTGCCCGTCTTGCCGCGTCTCGGCAAAGGTTTTGCGGGCCAGGTGCCAGGCTGGGGCAGCCCTTTTTTGAGGTTCACGTCTTCAAAAGAGCGTGAAAAAAACGGGTTTTCACAACTTCACAAGAGTGTGGCGAGCAAATGAATAGTTTGGCGTTTGTACAAGCACCATCAGCGTCTGGAACAGCCCAACCACACAGGACCGAGTACTCCTCAACAACCGGAGCTTGAGCCTGTCCGCTACGGATTGGTTGCACGAATCGCACGCTTTGACCATAAGTCGAATTGCCACAGGCGCCCATGAATGCGTTCATAGGCAGATTAGCCGGCAGGAAGCGTGCGCTGAAATTGCAAAGAATTGCGAATCGGACATGGCGATCCTGGCCATGGGTAACCTGGGGCAACACGTGAACCGCCCCGTCACTCCTGGCAGCCATGCCGTCAATTTGGTGCTGCAGATTTTGGAGACGCGTTAAATGGCGCATAACGAAGCAGTCGACGTAGTACTGGTAGGGGCCGGCATCATGAGTGCCACCCTGGCCGTATTGCTCAAAGAGCTCGACCCCGGCCTCAAGCTGGAAGTCGTTGAGCTGATGGATTCGGGTGCCGCGGAGAGTTCCAACCCGTGGAACAACGCCGGTACCGGCCACGCCGGCCTGTGTGAGCTGAACTACACGCCGCAGGCCGCCGATGGCTCCATCGACATCAAGAAAGCCGTGCACATCAACACCCAGTTCGAGGTCTCGAAGCAGTTCTGGGCGTACCTGACCAAAAAGGGCACCTTTGGCTCGTCCAAGTCCTTTATCAGCCCAGTCCCGCACCTGAGCTTCGTGCAGGGCGAAAAAGGCGTGTCGTTCCTCAAGAAACGCTTTGAATCCCTCAGCCAGCACCACGCGTTCTCGGACATGCACTACACCGAAGACCGCAACGAGATGGCCGAGTGGATGCCGTTGATGATGCCGGGCCGCCCGCTCGACGAAAAAATCGCTGCCACCCGCGTGATGAACGGCACCGACGTCAACTTCGGCGCCCTGACCAACCAACTGCTCAGCCACCTGACCAGTTCGCCGGATGCCCAGGTCAAGTACAGCAAGCGCGTGACCGGCCTCAAGCGCAACGGCGCCGGCTGGACCGTGAGCATCAAGGACGTCAACAGCGGCAACAGCCGCGAGGTGGACGCCAAGTTCGTATTCCTCGGCGCCGGTGGTGCGGCCCTGCCGTTGCTGCAAGCCTCGGGCATCGAAGAAAGCAAAGGTTTTGGCGGTTTCCCGGTCAGTGGCCAGTGGCTGCGTTGCGACAACCCGGAAGTGGTCAAGCACCACCAGGCCAAGGTCTACAGCCAGGCCGCCGTGGGCTCGCCGCCGATGTCCGTGCCGCACCTGGACACCCGCGTGGTCGATGGCAAGAAGTCCCTGCTGTTCGGGCCATACGCCGGGTTCACCACCAAGTTCCTCAAGCACGGCTCGTTCCTCGACCTGCCTCTGTCGATCCGTGCCGGCAACATCGGCCCGATGCTCGCCGTGGCCCGCGACAACATGGACCTGACCAAGTACCTGGTCAGCGAAGTGCGCCAGTCCATGGAGCAGCGCCTGGAATCCCTGCGCCGCTTCTACCCTGAAGCGAAAGCCGAGGACTGGCGCCTGGAAGTGGCCGGCCAACGGGTGCAGATCATCAAGAAAGACCCGAAAAAAGGCGGCGTGCTGCAATTTGGCACCGAGCTGGTCGCGGCCAAGGACGGTTCCCTGGCGGCACTGCTGGGCGCCTCCCCTGGCGCTTCGGTGACCGTGTCGATCATGCTGGAGCTGATCGAGCGCTGCTTCCCACAAAAAGCTGCAGGCGAGTGGGCAACCAAGCTGCACGAGATCTTCCCGGCTCGCGAAAAGGTCCTGGAGACCGATGCCGAGCTGTATCGCAAGATCAACGCGCAGAACAACATCAGCCTGGAACTGGTTGAGCAAAGCAACGAAGCCGAAAGCTACGCTTAAGGCCGTGCTGCAATAAAAAACGCCCCGCTCTCGGCCTGAGAACGGGGCGTTTTTTTATGGCCGGGATAATCAGCTGCGCGCGTTATCGATCAGCTCGATGTACTCGGCGGCGTTGCGCTGGTCCTTGATCAGGTCGACAAAGGTCTGGCCATGCTCGTCCTTGCCGTCCAGGTCCAGGCCGGCTTCCTTGAAAAAGCCCAGGAACCGTTCGAAATCGTCGATACGCAGGCCACGGTAAGCCTTGATCAGTTTGTGCAGGGACGGTGAAGTCGCGTCGACCGGCTCGAAGTCCAGGAACAACTTGATCTGATCGTCGCCGATCTCGTCACCAATCACCTGTTTCTTATCTTTACGCATTACCGACTCCAGCCTGCAGACATTTACACGGGAAACGCAGTTTACCTGCGGGGCACACGCTGCGGAAGCAACACACGTTCAATGTGGGAGCTGGCTTGCCTGCGACGGTGTCGCTTCGGTTTTACTGACAGGCCGAGTTGGCTGCATCGCAGGCAAGCCAGCTCCCACCTGTGTTCTGCAGCGCTGTCACTGCTTGGAGCGAACGACACCGGTGTGCAAATCCGCCCAGATATGCCCATTGGCATAACTGAGGAATTGCACATACACCGTGTCATTGCGCAGCAGGTCGACGATCACGCGGTACTGGGCCACCGGGTAGGACAAGGTCAAGGTTTTGCTCTTGTCGTCGTATGCGGGCTTTTTCAGACTTTTGCTTTCGGCGTCGAAGTTGAGCACCACCTGGGCGATGGTCGCGCCCTTGTTCAGGGGCTTGCCCTTGAGGCGGATCATCAGCGGCGAAGTCACCGGGATCGGTTGCTGGTTGGATTGACGCTGGTTGCCGACCACCACCGCGTATTCGGTGACTTGCAGCAACTGCTGCTGGTCGGGCGTCTCGGCGCGCAGGGTAAGGTCGTCCGACGGCAGGAACTGACTGTGCATCGGCGCAGGCGCGGCGGCCAGGGGCAAACTGAGGGTCAGCGCCAGGGCGGCGCAGGTGCGTATCAACAGGCTCATGGGCCGCTCCATGGGAGATGGCCCAGCACTGTAGCTCAATCGAACTGGGCAAGCATCCAGCGCTGATACTCGACCACGCCGGCATCGCCCTCGCGGGGCGCCCAACTGGCTAATTCGCCCTCGCCCACCGGCCGATAAGGCCCGGCTTTGCACTCGAACATCACTGTATCCGGTGCCAGCACCACCAGGCCGTGGAACACCCCTGGCGGCAGGTCGACACCGGCACACGCGCTGCCCGCCTGCATCACGCGCTTGGCTATGACCTCACCAGTATCGCTGAACACCAACAGGCCCAGGCTGCCCTGGAGCACCAGCAGGGTTTCCGCCTTGTCGGCGCTCAGGTGCCGATGCGGCGGCACATAGGTGGCGGGCTGCAGGCCCACGGCCAGGCGATGGCAGGGCTCATCCATCTGATGGAAGTTGTGATGGTGCCGGCCACGCGGGCTGGCGGCCGCTTTCTCGGTCAATTCGGCGAACAGCGTCTGATCCAGAAAGCGGGTCATCAATCACATCCCCTTGACGGCGAAAATCCCGTTGGCATTGCGCCAGTAACCTTTGTAGTCCATGCCGTAACCGAAGATGTAACGGTCGATGCACGGCAGGCCGACGTAATCGGCTTTCAGGTCCGGGCGGGCCTTGCGGTCATGGTCTTTGTCGATCAGCACGGCGGTGTGCACCTTGCGTGCGCCGGCGTGTTTGCAGAAGTCGATGATCGCGCCCAGGGTGTGACCTTCGTCGAGAATGTCGTCGATGATCAGCACGTCACGGTCGATGAACGAGACTTCCGGCTTGGCTTTCCAGAACAGGTCACCGCCGCTGGTTTCGTTGCGATAGCGCGTGGCGTGCAGGTAGGACGCTTCCAGCGGGAACTGCAGGTGAGTGAGCAGTTTGCCGGCGAAGATCAGCCCGCCGTTCATCACGCAAAAGACCACCGGGTTGGTGTCGGCCATCTCGCGGGTGATGTGTGCGCCGACCTTGGCGATCGCTTCTTCGACTTGCGCTTCGGTGTACAGGCAGTCAGCCTCGCGCATGATTTGACGGATATGCTCGAGATCAGCGGACATGGCGCTCTCCAAGGGGGTGCTGTGGCAAGAAAAGCGGGCAAAGGTACGCATGTGAGGCGCAACGTTCAAGCCTTTATGGACTAACGTACTTGATGTCTATAGGACAACACCCTCGGATAGATTAATCTAGGCCGGTTTTTTTGCCCGCCGCCGGAGCCTTTCCCATGCCCACTCGCGAGATCCGCCACCCGCTGATCCGACACAAACTCGGCCTTATGCGCCGTGCCGACATTAGCACGAAGAATTTCCGTGAGCTTGCTCAGGAAGTCGGAGCGCTGCTCACTTACGAAGCCACCAAGGATTTGCCCCTGGAAAGCTACGAGATCCCCGGTTGGGCCGGTCCCGTCCAGGTGGAGAAAATCGCCGGTAAGAAAATTACCGTGGTGCCGATCCTGCGCGCCGGTATCGGCATGCTCGAAGGCGTGCTCAGCCTGATCCCGGGCGCCAAGGTCAGCGCCGTCGGCGTGGCTCGCAACGAAGAAACCTTGCAGGCCCACACGTACCTGGAAAAACTCGTTCCGGAAATCAACGAACGCCTGGCCATGATCATCGACCCGATGCTCGCCACCGGCAGCTCCATGGTTGCCACCATCGACTTGCTGAAAAAGGCCGGTTGCAAGGACATCCGCGCCATGGTGCTGGTGGCCGCTCCCGAAGGCATCGCTGCCGTCGAGAAAGCGCACCCGGACGTGCAGATCTACACCGCCTCCATCGATGAGCGCCTGAACGAGCACGGCTACATCATCCCAGGCCTGGGCGATGCCGGTGACAAGATCTTCGGCACCAAGCAGAAGGACGCGTGAGCATGCAGGATGAATTCAACGACCCGCTTTGGCGCCAGATCCTGTCCGGCGCACAGATGCTCTTCGTAGCATTTGGCGCGCTGGTGTTGATGCCGCTGATCACAGGTCTTGATCCAAACGTCGCACTGTTTACCGCAGGCCTGGGCACGTTGCTGTTCCAGGTGGTCACAGGGCGCCAGGTGCCGGTATTCCTGGCATCGAGCTTCGCGTTTATCACGCCGATCATTCTCGCCAAGGGCCAGTTCGGCCTCGCGGCGACCATGGGCGGGGTGATGGCGGCCGGTTTCGTTTATACCTTCCTCGGCCTCGCCGTGAAGATCAAGGGCACCGGTTTCATCGACCGGCTGCTGCCGCCCGTGGTGATCGGGCCGGTGATCATCTCCATCGGCCTGGCCATGGCGCCGATCGCCGCCAACATGGCGATGGGCAAGGCCGGTGACGGCGCCGAGCTGATCCATTACCAGACGGCGATGATGATCTCGATGCCGGCGCTGCTGACCACCTTGATCGTGGCGGTGTTCGGCAAAGGCATTTTCCGCCTGGTGCCGATCATCTCCGGCGTGCTGGTGGGGTTTGCCATGTCGTTCTACTTTGGCGTGGTCGACACGGCAAAAATCGCTGCCGCCCCTTGGTTTGCCCTGCCCCACTTCACCGCGCCGGAGTTCAACTGGCAGGCGATCCTGTTCATCGTACCGGTGGCCCTGGCCCCGGCGATCGAACATATCGGCGGTGTGATTGCGGTGGGCAGCGTGACGGGTCGCGACTACTTGAAGAAGCCCGGTCTGCACCGCACCCTGTTGGGTGACGGGATTGCCACCACGGCCGCTGGCCTGTTTGGTGGCCCGCCGAACACCACGTACGCCGAAGTGACCGGCGCGGTGATGCTGACCAAGAACTACAACCCGAAAATCATGACCTGGGCAGCGGTCTTTGCCATCAGCCTGGCGTTTATCGGCAAGTTCGGCGCACTGCTGCAAAGCATCCCGGTGCCGGTGATGGGCGGGATCCTGTGCCTGCTGTTCGGCTCGATTGCCGCGGTGGGGATGAACACCTTGATCCGCCACAAGATCGACCTGGGTGAGGCGCGCAATCTGGTGATTGTGTCGGTGACCCTGGTGTTCGGGATTGGCGGGGTGCTGGTCGGTACCGGCACCGGCCCGGATGATTTCGGCCTCAAGGGCATCGCCCTGTGTGCGGTGGTAGCGATTGGCTTGAACCTGCTGCTGCCGGGCAACGATGGCTGGAAGAACAAAAAATCTGATGAGCCACTGCTCTAAGGCTGTCGATTTTCGGTGTTGCT
>NZ_JANLOH010000051.1:0-71674 GCF_025466155.1 Pseudomonas sp. 13B_2.1_Bac1
GGGTGGCTGATCCACCGCCTTCGCGAGCAAGCCCGCTCCCACATTTGAAACTGCGCCAGGGATTTAGGTCAGGTTACTTGCCGAGCTTGCGCAGCTCATCCGACTCCACCACCCGCACCCCATCCTGCTCTTCCAGTGCCAGGCGCCACATGGCTCGGGCCAGTTCGCAGACTTCAATGCCGTGGTATTTGCCCGGAATCAACCGCGACAATGGTCCGGCCAATTGCTCAGCCAGGCGCGGCTCCAGGCGTTCGCCCAGCAGCAGCGACGGCCGCACGATGGTCAGTTGCGGCCAGTCCTGCGCCTTCAGCGCCTGTTCCATTTCGCCTTTGACGCGGTTATAGAAAATCGAGGATTTCGGGTCGGCGCCGATCGCGCTGATCACGATCAAGTGCCGTGCGCCCATTTCCCGCGCACGTTTGGCGAAGGCCACGACCATGTCCAGGTCCACGGCGCGGAAGGCCTCTTCAGAGCCGGCCTGCTTGATGGTGGTGCCCAGGCAGCAGAACGCGATATCCACCCGGCCGCTCAGTTGCGGCAGGAAGACCGCCGGGTCGCCGACCGGGTTTTCCAGGTGTGGGTGCTCGGCCAGCGGCTTGCGGCTCGGTGCCAGCACGCGGGTCACGGTGGGCTCGTTGAGCAGGCGGTCGAGCAGGTGTTCGCCGGTGAGCCCGGAGGCGCCGGCGAGCAAGATATGCTGCGGTGTCAAGTACATGGTGTTTCCCCCTTGTTACACATTACAGCTTAGTTGCCTTTGGCTTCCTTGCTATTCATTGAGACGCTTTCGAGCGCCTTTCGTGCCTGCTGCTTGCGTAATAATTGCCAGTGGGCGATGACGCCCTTGGGGGCCCAGATCTGCGGCTCGGAGGCTTCGAAGTTGTCCGCCTGCTCGCGTTCGGTCACATGCAGCTGCGCGAGCTTGAACGCCTGCTGCAGGTCATCGGTCTGGTTGAAGGCTTGGGCGAAGAGGGCGTCGCCAAAGTAGGTGAAGTCGGCTTCCTCGGAGCAGCCGAAGGACACGCGGTCGGCGCGCGAGGCGGTCATGATCAGCGTGTGTTCATCTTTCAGCGCCGGGATAAACCCGCCGGAGTAGCAGGCGGAAATCACGATGATCTTGTCGCGATTCTTCAGCGGCGTGAGCACCGCCGCCAGTTCATCGGCGGGCAGGTCGGCCAGCTCCATGCGCGGCTGGTCGAGCACCAGTTCGTGTTCGTGGGTGCCGTGGCTGGTCAGGTAGATGAACACCAGGTCTTCCGGCCCGCTGCGCTCGGCGAGGGTCTGGACCGCGCGCCGCAGGCTTTCGCGCGTGGCCATCGGACGGTCGGCGATATGGTCGCGGTGGTTGACCAGGCGAATCTGCCCGCGGGCACCGAAGCGCGTGGCGAGCATATTGCTGACGTAATCGGCTTCGCGCAGGAACACGCTTTGTTTGCCGTCGCCGGCCAGTACCAGGGTGTACAGCTCCACCGCCGAGGTAGAGGCGGGCACCGCGGCGAGGGCGGCGTCGAGCAGGTGGCCCTGGGCCAGGATCCCGGTCTCCAGCGGATCGGGCAGCAGCTTGCCGTCGGCATCCCGCACGCGCATGCCGTTGACCCAGGTACCGGCCTGCACCGTGCCATCGGTCAGCACCAGGGTGCCTTTGCCTTGATAGCTGTCGCTGTCGAAGCCGCCGATATAGAAGCTGCCGTCGGTGAGGTTCAAGCGGCCTTCGCCGGTAAAGCGCCAGTCGACGAACTGGCCGACATAATGGCTGCCGTCCACGCCGATCAACTCGCCCTTGCCGCTGAGGGCACCTTCCTTGAACTGGCCGATCCAGACATCGCCGTCGGCGTTTTCGTAGCGGCCCTTGCCGTTGAGCTGGTTCTGCTTGAACTGGCCGACATAGATGTCGCCGTCAGCGCTGTTGAACGTGCCGTTGCCTTCCAGTTGGCCATCCACGAAGTGGCCGTTGAACTGGTTGCCGCTGTCATCGTTGCGCTGGCCTTCGCCGTTCGGCTTGCCGTGGGCGAACTGGCCCTGGTATTGGCTGCCATCGGCCAGTTCCAGGCGGCCGAGGCCGGAATACTGGTCGTCCTTAAATTCGCCGCGATAGGTCATCTGCCCCTCTTTGAGGGTGCCTTCGCCGTTACGCCGACCGTTCTTGAAGCCGCCGACATACTGGCTGCCGGCCGTGGTCAGGCTGCCCTGGCCGTCGAACAGGCCTTGCTGGAACTGGCCTTTATAGACTTCGCCGTTGCTGCCATGCCACTCGCCCTGGCCGTGCCACTGGCCTTTGTCGAACTGCCCGGCGTACCAACTGCCGTTCGGGTAGTCCACGCGACCCTTGCCCTGCAGCAAGCCATCGACCACATCGCCCCGGTAACGGCCGCCATCGGGCAGGCGCGCATCTGGCGGCAACAGCGATTCGCCGTCTCCGCAAGCGGTGAGCAACAGGGCAAGGGCAAGGGGAGCGAGTGGGCGCATAGCGGGATCCGGATAATTGAGCGCCGAGTATGCCGCAGCTGCGGGTTTCATACATAAATTTACATCTGTTGTGGTAAGGATTTTGCCTTTCCACAGATCCGTAGGAGCCGGCTTGCCGGCGGGCATTCAGGGGGAATGCGGCGGCTGTGCGTTTTTCGCTGGCAAGCCAGCTCCTACACGGGGGCGGGTGGTTACACGAAGTAGAGCGACAACGACTCGGCTACGTAAGCGGGTTTTTCCTGGCCTTCGATTTCCAGGGTCGCGGTGGCCTTGAGCAGCCATTGGCCGGGCTTTTTCTCGGTGACGTCATTGAGGGTCACGTTCAGGCGCACCTTGGAATTGACCTTCACCGGCTGGATAAACCGCACACTGTCCAGGCCATAGTTGACGGCCATCTTCAAGCCTTCGGGCACGATCAGCAGGTCTTCCATCAGCTTGGGCATCAGCGACAACGACAGGAAACCATGCGCGATGGTGGTGCCAAACGGCGTCTGCGCGGCCTTGACCGGGTCGACATGGATGAACTGGTGATCGCCGGTGGCCTCGGCGAACAGGTTGATACGAGCCTGGTCGATGGTGAGCCATTCGGAACGTCCCAGTTCCTTGCCGACATAATCTTTGAGCTGCGCTACGGGTACATAGGGCATTGCGTCTCTCCTTGGTTCATCGGTGCTGTTTTTATGGGTTACAGAGAACCAATGTAGATCATCATGGCCAATCAGCCCGGTCAACCCACCATGCTTTTGGCGAATGCCGATGCATAGGGCGGGCATGCTTATAATGCGGGCGGGTCTTGAGGGGGGAGAGAACGGATGCTGTTACGCGGTCTGACATGGCTGGTGCTGTTTCAATTGATCGGCACGGCGATCAATCATTTGCTGTTACCGGTGCTGCCGGGCCCGATCATTGGCCTGCTGTTGATGCTCGGCTACCTGGTGTGGCGCGGCGAAGTCGGCGAGCCCCTGAGCCTGGCGGCCAGCAGCCTGTTGCGCTATTTGCCGTTGCTGCTGGTGCCGCCGGCGGTGGGGGTGATGGTGTATGCGCGGGACATTGCCGCCGACTTCTGGGCAATCGTCGGCGCGCTGGTGGTGTCGCTGGTGATCGCCATGGGCTTTGTTGGCCTGTTGATGGAGCACATGGTCAAGCGCAAGGAGAAGGATCAATGATCTTCGACTGGCAAGGCGCGTGGACAGCCGTGATTCACCACCCTCTGTTTGGCATCGGTATCACCCTCGGCGCGTATCAATTGGTACTCGCGGGCTTTGAGAAAACCCGCTGGATTTTCCTGCAGCCGGTGCTGGTTTCCATGCTGCTGGTGATTGGCGTGTTGCTCACCTGCGGGCTGAGCTACGCCGAGTACCGCAAGAGCACCGAGATCATGAGCATCCTGCTCGGCCCCGCGACCGTGGCCCTGGCGGTGCCGCTGTACTTGAACCTGCGGCGGATTCGCCAATTGTTCTGGCCGATTTTTACTACGCTGGTGATAGGTGGCGTGTTGGCCACTGGCCTGTGTGTGCTGCTGGGGTGGTGGTTTGGCGCCGAGCATAGGATGCTGATGACGATGGCGCCCAAGTCGGTGACCTCGCCGATCGCCATGCTGGTGGCCGAGCAGATCGGCGGCGTGGCCGCATTGGCGGCGGTGTTTGTACTGATCACCGGGGTAATCGGCGCGATGATCGGGCCTGCTTACCTGTCGCGCCTGGGGGTGCGCAGCCCCGAGGCGCGCGGCATGGCGCTGGGCATGACCGCCCACGCCGTCGGCACCTCGGTGGCCCTGCAGGAAAGCGAAGAGTGCGGCGCCTTTGCAGCGCTGGCCATGAGTCTGATGGGCGTGGCCACGGCGGTGTTCCTGCCGCTGGCTGTGTCGGTGATTGTTTAAACCGGGTTTAAGGAAACCTTTATGAGTCTGGCGCTGTTCCCGCTCAATACCGTGCTGTTCCCTGGCTGCACCCTCGACCTGCAATTGTTCGAGGCGCGCTATCTGGACATGATCAGCCGCTGCCTGAAAAAGGGCGAAAGCTTCGGCGTGGTGTGCATCCTCGACGGCAAGGAAGTGGGCATCGCGCCGGACGGCTACGCGCTGATCGGCTGCGAAGCGCTGATTCGCGACTTCAAGCAACAGGACAACGGCCTGCTTGGGATTCGCGTCGAAGGTGGCCGTCGCTTCCGCGTGCGTGACGCCGGCGTGCAGAAAGACCAGTTGCTGGTGGCCGAGGTGCAGTGGCTGGAAGAACAACCGGACCAGGCGCTGGAAGAAGAGGACGCCGACCTACTGGCCTTGCTGCAGGCCCTGGCCGAACACCCGATGGTCGCCTCGCTGGACATGGGCGCCCACGCCGACGGCCAGCAAGCCCTGGGCAACCAACTGGCGTATCTGCTGCCGTTCACCGAGGCCGACAAGATCGACCTGCTGCAACTCGACGACCCGCAGCAACGGCTGGACGCGATCCAGATGTTGCTCGATGAGCTGCAAGGTGAGCTGTTCACCTGAGTTTCGGAAAAGTCCGGCGGTGCTTTCGGACGTTTCTTCGCGGCCCGCTGTGCGTTGCCTGAAATAGTCGCCGATCACATAACGATGATCGGGGGATGGACATGATTCGGCTAGCGCAATCGGAGCAGGCGGTCTGGGACGCTTTTTTTGTCAGCATTGCCGGGCAATTGCTGCAGTCGGACGCCAAGCGCGGTGCGGAATACATCGCCGAGCGCGCCGCAGAGATTGCCGATGAGATGCTGTTGGAGCGACGCGAACGCTGTATTGAGCGTCGCGTTGCTCCCGTCGACTGGTTGGGGCCGGCCCGGAGTCAGTAGGCATACCTGAGCAGCGCATGCGGTGTGCCGGTAAAGGCGATAAAACTCAGCACCGCCACTATCGCCGGCAGTAACAGCCACCAGGCTTGGCGCGGCATCGGCGGCAATGGGCTGCGGTACTGGCTGACGGTCAGGCTGAACGCACACACGGTCATCGCCAGCAGCGTGCCCGCCAGGATATCGGTGGGCCAATGAGCGCCCAGGTACACCCGGGACAATGCGATAAAAGCGGCGGGGATGCAGCCCAGCAGCATCCAGGTCAGGCGCAACCGCGTGGGCTGGCCGCGACCGGCCAATACCGCCAATGCCAGGAAAAACGCGAACGCGCCGGACGCGTGCCCGCTGGGCATGCTGAAGCTGGTGAGTGGGTCGGTCAGGATTTCCGGGCGACCGCGCGCGAAAAACAGCTTGGTCCCGGTATTGATCACCGCAGCGCCGGCCAGCGTGGCGCCGACAAACACGGCATGCCGCCATTGCCGTGCCAGGAGCAGCAGGCCGGTGAACACGGCGCTGGCGACGAACATCTTCTTGAACTCACCCAACTGCGTAAGCCGCACCATCACCTCGTCCAGCCAGGCGCTGCGATGTTCCTGGACCAGCGCACTGAGGCCCTGGTCAAAGTCGTTGAGGTGCGGATAGCCGATAAACAGTGCGATCAACAGCGTCAGGCTGGCGCAGCCGATCCACAGCGTCGCGCGACGATGCCCGCGCAGGCTGCTGTTCAAGCTCAGCCCCAGCAGTATCGCCAGGCAGGCCGCGACAATCCCCGCTTCCGGCCAGAACCCTGGCGGCAATGGCAGGCGAAACGCGGCGCCGGTCGCCCAGCCTGGCAACAGGTAGGCCACCGACCAGCCGGCGGCCGCTAGAACGCTGACGGCGGCAAAGCGCGGAAACGGCATGTCGCACATGCCGGCCACCATCGGCAACATCGGGCGCAGCGGGCCGATGAAACGTCCGACCAGCAGGCTGGCGATGCCGTACTTGTGGAAGTAGGTCTCTGCGCCGCTCATCCACTCCGGGTGGTGGCGCAGACCGGGCAGGCGGCGAATGTTCTGGTGGAAATGACGCCCCAGATAATAGGACACAGCATCGCCCAACAGCCCTCCGAGAAAACCCAGCAACAGGGTTTCGCTCAACGACAGCGCGCCACTGCCGGCCAAGGCAGCGATGGCAAACAGCAACACCGTGCCAGGCACGATCAGGCCGGCAATCGCCAGGCATTCCACGCACGCGACGATAAACACCGCCACCGCCAGCCATTGCGGGTTGAGGGTCAGCCAGCCAGTAATGCTATCGAGCCATTGGCCCATACAATCCACTCCATCCAAGTTCGTACACCTTGCACGCGCCCGGCAAGCCGGGCTCCTGCAGGCCGTGTGATCACATCAAAAAATAATCGCGGCCTTCGACCTGGCCCCGACGCAGCGGGTTGCGCGTGCAATACGGCGCATAGCCCGCGTCCACGAAGCGGTACATCAAGTGTTCGTCACGGCCACTGGGGATGCCCAGGCGGGTGGTCTGGATGATCTGTGTGGGTGACTGGCCAACGTCTTCCACATAGAGCAAGTCCTGATCGAAGCGCTTGGCGTCCCAAACCGGCACCTTCAGGCCCAGCGCTTTGCACAGCAGCGTCTGCCCGGCGCACAGCTTCTGCGAGGCGCGAGGGCTGCCGTCGGCGTTCGGATTGTTCAACAGCATCTGCGCCAGGCTGGCGGGGCCGGAGCGTTCATCGACCCACGGATAGGCCGATTTGATCAGTACCGCATTGCCCGGGCCGTGGGCGCTGAAGTTCAGCGAATCGCCGCCACGGGCGTAGTACATGTAGATATGGCCGCCATCCAGAAACAAAGCCTTACGCTTTTCTGTGTAACCGAGTGAGGCGTGGCTGCCTTTTTCGGCCACGTAATAGGCTTCGGTTTCAATAATTCGCGCCGAAAGCCAGATATCGCCGACGCGATGGCGTATGACTTTTCCGAGCAATTCGCGCGCGAGCAATTGTGCATCGCGGTCGAAGAAGCTGTCGGGCAGGGCGCTGGCGGGGAGTTGCGGGGTCAAACCGGACATGGCGTTCAGGGTTATTACGGCTAAATGTGACGGAATAATAACAACTCCCACCTTAATTACCGCTGAACCCCAGGTTTTTACAGTTCATTTCGACCATCCGCCCCTCACCGCTGTCAGTCGGGCGGCGTCACAGCTATAATCTGCCGCTTTCCTCTTTGCCAAGACTCCCTGACCATGACTGAGTCCGTTCTTGACTACATGACCCGCCTGGGTCGCGCTGCCCGTCAGGCCTCGCGGTTGATCGCCCGTGCGAGCACCGCGCAGAAGAACCGTGCCCTGCTGGCGGCCGCCGACGCTCTGGACGCCTCGCGCTCCGAGCTGACCGCCGCCAACGAACAGGACCTGGCCAACGGCCGCGCCAATGGCCTGGAGCCCGCGCTGCTGGACCGCCTGGCGCTGACCCCGGCACGTATCGACGACATGATCGAAGGCCTGCGTCAGGTGGCCAAGCTGCCTGACCCCATCGGTGAAATCCGCGACATGCGTTACCTGCCGTCCGGCATCCAGGTTGGCAAGATGCGGGTGCCGCTGGGCGTGATCGGCATCATCTATGAGTCGCGCCCGAACGTGACCATCGACGCCGCGAGCCTGTGCCTCAAGTCAGGCAATGCCACCATCCTGCGTGGCGGCTCCGAAGCGATCAATTCCAACCGTGCCATTGCCGCGTGCATCCAGCAGGGCCTGGCGGTGGCCGAGTTGCCGGCGGAAGTGGTGCAAGTGGTGGAAACCACCGACCGCGCCGCCGTGGGCGCCTTGATCACCATGCCGGAATTCGTCGATGTGATCGTGCCGCGTGGTGGCAAGAGCCTGATCGAACGCGTCAGCCGCGATGCCAAGGTGCCTGTCATCAAGCACCTGGACGGCGTGTGCCACGTGTTCATCGACGTGGCCGCCGATATCGACAAGGCGATCCGCATCGCCGACAACGCCAAGACTCACCGCTACGCCCCGTGCAACACCATGGAAACCCTGCTGGTGCACGCAGGCATTGCCGAGCGCGTGCTGCCGCCGCTGGCTGCCATCTACCGTGACAAGGGCGTGGAGCTGCGGGTTTGCGAGCGCACCCGTGCGCTGCTCGGCGCGGATGTGATCGAGGCGACCGAGCTGGACTGGTACACCGAATACACCGCGCCGATCCTGTCGATCAAGATTGTCGACGACCTCGACGAGGCCATCGAACACATCAACACCTACGGCTCCAAGCACACCGACGCCATTGTTTCCGAGCATTTCAGCGATGCCCGGCGTTTCCTCAACGAAGTGGATTCCGCTTCGGTGATGATCAACGCCTCGACGCGTTTTGCCGACGGCTTCGAGTATGGCCTGGGGGCGGAGATCGGCATCTCCACCGACAAGCTCCACGCACGCGGCCCGGTTGGCCTGGAAGGCCTGACCAGCGAGAAGTACGTGGTGTTCGGCGACGGTCATGTGCGCACTTGATGGCTAAACGCATCGGGCTGCTCGGTGGCACCTTCGACCCCGTGCACATCGGCCATTTGCGCAGTGCCCTGGAAGTTGCGGATGCCCTGGCGTTGGACGAACTGCGTCTGATCCCCAATTTCCGGCCGCCGCATCGCGATACTCCACAGGTGTCGCCGCAGCAGCGCCTGGAAATGGTGCGTCTTGCCGTGGAAGGCATAGCGCCGCTGGTGGTGGACGATCGCGAGCTCAAGCGCGATAAACCGTCCTACACTGTCGACACCCTGGAGCTGATGCGCGCCGAGTTGGCCGCGGATGACCAGTTGTTTCTGCTTTTGGGCTGGGACGCATTTTGCGGCCTGCCCTCTTGGCATCGCTGGGAGGAACTCCTCCAGCATTGCCACATCCTGGTTTTGCAACGCCCGGATGCCGACAGCGAACCGCCGGATGCCTTGCGCAACCTGCTGGCCGCGCGGTCGGTAAGTGACCCCTTGGCCCTGACCGGGCCGAACGGGAATATTGCATTCGTCTGGCAGACCCCGCTTGCGGTGTCCGCCACCCAGATCCGTCAACTGCTGGCCAGCGGGAAGTCGGTACGTTTCCTGGTGCCTGACGCGGTCCTGGCCTACATCGATGCGCACGGGCTTTACCGTGCGTCGAACTGAAAAGGCGCGCTTGAACGCACGGACAACCGTGCAGCAAGCGCCCGAACATACGAGCAAAACGAGTTTTTTATGACGAACAAAGACGTAAGCAAAGTTAAGCGCAAAGGCACGTTCAAAAGCGCCCCGCTGCCGGTCGAAGCGCACACCGGCCCTGAGCTGGCTGGCGAAGAGCTGGTAAAAGTCGCCGTGGCGGCCCTGGAAGACGTGAAGGCCCAGGACATCCAGGTCCTGGACGTACGCGACAAGCAGAGCATCACCGACTTCATGATCATCGCCACCGGTACCTCCAACCGTCAGATCGGCGCGATGCTCGACAAGGTCCGCGAAGCCGTCAAGGCCCAGGGCGTCAAGCCGCTGGGTGAAGAAGGCAAGGGCGACAGCGACTGGGTGCTGCTGGACATGGACGACGTGATCGTTCACATGATGACTTCCAACGCCCGTCAGTTCTACGACCTGGAGCGTCTGTGGAAAGGCGCCGAGCAGAGCCGTGCGGCTGACGGCAAGCACCACAGCCCGGAAGTGGGCCACGCGCACTTCGACAAGCTCAACAAAGACCAGGAATAAGGAACGGCTGTGCGCCTGCGTCTGATTGCTGTCGGTTCACGCATGCCCAAGTGGGTGGAAGAAGGCTGGCACGAGTATGCCAAGCGTCTGCCCGCTGAGCTGTCGCTGGAACTGGTAGAGATACCGCTCAATACCCGGGGCAAGAATGCCGACGTGGCACGCTTTATCCGTCAGGAAGGCGAGGCCATGCTGGCCAAGGTCGGCCCCAACGAGCGCATCGTCACCCTCGAAGTGCACGGCAAACCCTGGAGCACCGAGCAACTGGCGGTCGAGCTGGATCGCTGGCGCCTGGACTCGCGCACGGTCAACTTCATGGTCGGCGGCCCGGAAGGGCTGGCGCCGGAAGTCTGCGCGCGGGCGGATCAGCGCTGGTCGCTGTCGGCGCTGACGCTGCCGCACCCGTTGGTAAGGATCCTGATCGGTGAACAGCTGTATCGCGCCTGGACAGTTCTGTCCGGGCACCCTTACCACAAATAATCTGCGCCCCTCCCGATGACCCAGCCGATCCGCATCAAGGACCACGAGAAAGACGCACGTCTGGTACGCGCGCGCGTGGTGTTTGGCGCGATCATGGTCGTGGTGCTGTTGGGGGTGCTGATTGCCCGCCTGTATTTCCTGCAGGTGATCCAGTACGACTATCACTCCACCTTGTCGGAAAACAACCGGGTGCACGTGCAGCCGATTCCGCCGACCCGTGGCCTGATTTTCGACCGCAATGGCGTGGTGGTCGCGGATAACCGTCCCAGCTTCAGCCTGAGCATGACCCGCGAGCGTTCCGGCGACTGGCAGCAGATCCTCGATGTCATCGTCGAGGTGCTGCAGCTGACTCCGGAAGACCGGGTGATTTTCGAGAAGCGCATGAAGCAGGGGCGCCGGCCTTTCGAGCCGGTGCCGATCCTGTTTGAGCTGACCGAAGAGCAGATCGCGCGGATCGCGGTGAACCAGTTCCGCCTGCCGGGCGTGGAAGTGGTCGCACAATTGGTGCGCCATTACCCGCAGGGGCCGCACTTTGCGCACTCGGTCGGCTACATGGGGCGGATCAACGAGAAAGAGCTGAAAAGCCTCGACCCGGTCAACTACAGCGGCACCCACCATATCGGCAAGACCGGCATCGAGCGTTTCTACGAGCCGGAACTGCACGGCCAGGTGGGTTACGAAGAAGTCGAGACCAACGCGCGCGGCCGCGTGCTGCGGGTGCTCAAGCGGACCGACCCGGTGCCGGGCAAGGACATTGTGCTGAGCCTGGACATCAAGCTGCAGGAAGCGGCGGAGATGGCCCTGGGTGGGCGTCGAGGCGCGGTCGTGGCGCTGGACCCGAATACCGGCGAAGTGCTGGCGATGGTCAGCCAGCCGAGCTTCGACCCTAACCTGTTCGTCACCGGGATCAGCTTCAAGGCTTACGCCGAGTTGCGTGATTCCATCGACCGACCGCTGTTCAACCGCGTGTTGCGCGGCCTCTACCCGCCGGGTTCGACGATCAAGCCGGCGGTGGCGATTGCCGGCCTGGATGCGGGCGTGGTCACCGCCTCCAGCCGCGTGTTCGACCCGGGCTACTACATGCTGCCCAACTACGATCACAAATACCGTAACTGGAACCGCACCGGTGACGGCTATGTCGACCTGGACACCGCAATCATGCGCTCCAACGACACCTATTTTTACGACCTGGCCCACAAGCTTGGCATTGACCGTTTGTCTGCCTACATGGGCAAGTTCGGCCTGGGCCAGAAAGTCTCCCTGGACATGTTCGAGGAATCCCCTGGCCTGATGCCATCGCGCGAGTGGAAGCGCGCGACCCGTCGCCAGGCCTGGTTCCCGGGCGAAACCCTGATCCTCGGGATCGGCCAGGGCTACATGCAGGCCACGCCGCTGCAACTGGCCCAGGCCACGGCGCTGGTGGCGAACAAAGGCGTCTGGAATCGGCCGCACCTGGCCAGGACCATCGAGGGCGAAAAGCCGCTGGATGAAAACCCGATCCCGGACATCGTGCTGCGCGACCCGTCGGACTGGACCAAGGTCAACCACGGCATGCAGCAAGTGATGCACGGCGCCCGTGGCACCGCGCGCAAGGCGGCGGTCGGCGCGCAGTACCGGATTGCTGGCAAGAGCGGGACCGCCCAGGTGGTCGCGATCAAGCAGGGCGAGAAATATGACCGCTCCAAGGTTCAGGAACGCCACCGTGACCACGCCTTGTTTGTCGGCTTTGCCCCGGCGGACGACCCGAAAATCGTGGTGGCGGTGATGGTCGAGAACGGCGAGTCCGGCTCCGGCGTTGCTGCGCCCGTGGTGCGCCAAGTGATGGATGCCTGGCTGTTGGCCGACGACGGCAGGCTCAAGCCCGAATATGGCGGCCCCCCTTCAAGCACCGAGGTTACGGCCAGTGAAGAGTAATTTTGACCGCATCCTCTCCAGCGAGGATGTGATGCGTCGCCGCGCGACGTTGCTGCAGCGCATGCACATCGATGGCCCGTTGCTGATCCTGCTCCTGACCCTGGCGGCTGGCAGTCTGTTCGTGCTGTATTCGGCCAGCGGCAAGAACTGGGACCTGCTGATCAAGCAGGCCTCGTCGTTCGGCCTTGGCCTGTTGTCGATGCTGGTGATTGCCCAGCTCGAACCGCGGTTCATGGCGCGGTGGGTGCCCTTGGGCTACGTTGCCGGCGTATTGCTATTGGTGGTGGTGGACGTGATGGGCCACAACGCCATGGGGGCGACGCGCTGGATCAACATTCCCGGGGTGATTCGCTTCCAGCCGTCGGAATTCATGAAGATCCTGATGCCGGCGACCATTGCCTGGTATCTGTCCAAGCGCACCTTGCCGCCGCAGCTCAAGCATGTGGCCATCAGCCTGTTCCTGATCGGCGTGCCGTTTATCCTGATCGTGCGCCAGCCAGACCTCGGCACCTCGCTGCTGATCCTGGCGGGCGGTGCGTTCGTGCTGTTCATGGGCGGGCTGCGCTGGCGCTGGATTCTCAGCGTGCTGGCCGCCGCCGTGCCGGTGGCCGTGGCCATGTGGTTCTTCTTCATGCACGACTACCAGAAGCAACGGATCCTGACCTTCCTCGACCCGGAAAGCGACCCGCTGGGCACCGGCTGGAACATTATCCAGTCGAAGGCCGCCATCGGTTCCGGCGGTGTATTTGGTAAGGGTTGGTTACTGGGCACCCAGTCGCACCTGGACTTCCTGCCGGAGAGCCACACCGACTTCATTATTGCGGTGATGGGCGAAGAGTTCGGCCTGGTGGGCATTTGCGCGCTGTTGCTGATTTATTTGCTGTTGATTGGTCGCGGCCTGGTGATCACCGCGCAGGCGCAGACGCTGTTCGGCAAATTGCTCGCCGGCAGCCTGACCATGACTTTTTTTGTTTACGTTTTCGTCAACATCGGTATGGTCAGTGGCCTGTTGCCGGTGGTTGGGGTGCCGTTGCCGTTCATTAGCTACGGCGGAACTTCGCTGGTGACATTGCTGTCAGCGTTTGGGGTTTTGATGTCGATTCATACGCATCGCAAATGGATCGCACAGGTTTGAATAAGGTGAAGATGTCAATGCAAGTAATGCGCGGCTGGGCGACTCGGCATGCGTCCTGGATGGGCCTGATCGGGCTGCTGGGGGCAACGCAGGAGGTGCAGGCCGGTGACTACGATGGCTCACCCCAGGTCGCCGAATTTGTCGGTGAGATGACCCGCGACTACGGTTTCGCCGGTGAACAACTGATGGGCGTGTTCCGCGAAGCCCAGCGCAAGCAGGCGATTCTCGACGCCATCTCCCGTCCCGCCGAGCGCGTGAAGCAGTGGAAGGAATATCGCCCGATGTTCCTGACCGACGCCCGCGTGGCCCGTGGCGTGGACTTCTGGCGCCAGCACGAGGCAGTCCTGGCCCGCGCCGAGCAGGAGTACGGCGTGCCGGCCCAGGTGATTGTCGCGATTATCGGCATCGAAACCTTCTACGGTCGCAACACCGGCAGCTACCGGGTGATCGACGCCCTGTCGACCCTGGGTTTCGACTACCCGCCGCGCGCCGACTTCTTCCGCAAGGAGCTGCGTGAGTTCCTGCTGCTGGCCCGCGAAGAGCAGGTCGACCCGCTGACCCTCAAGGGTTCCTACGCCGGTGCCATGGGCCTGCCGCAGTTCATGCCGAGCAGCTTCCGCGCTTATGCCGTGGATTTTGACGGCGACGGGCACATCAATATCTGGAGCAATCCCGACGACGCCATCGGCAGTGTGGCCAGCTACTTCAAACGCCACGGCTGGGTCGCCGGCGAGCCGGTGGTGATCCGCGCCGATGTGACTGGCGATCGCGCCGATGAAGGCCTGACCCAGGGTATCGAGCCGGCCAAGACGGTCGGGGAGTTGCGGGCGCTGGGCTGGTCGAGTCAGAATGCGCCACGCGATGATATGCCGGTGACGGCGTTCCGCCTCGAAGGCGAAAATGGCCCTGAATACTGGATGGGCCTGAAGAATTTCTACGCAATCACGCGTTATAACCGCAGTGTGATGTACGCCATGGCCGTGCATCAGCTGTCAGACATGCTGGTCCAAGCACGGGGCAACAAGTAATGCGGGCATCGCCGTTCAATAAACCGCTCAAGCTGGTGGCGTTCGCCGCGTTGTCCTTGCTGGTTGTCAGTTGTTCCACCAGTCGCGGTCCGGCGCAGAAGTCGGGCGGCACCGCCATCCGTTCCCAGCCTGGCCTGGACATCAACCGTGCGCACAAAGATGGCGCGCCCTGGTGGGATGTCGACGTATCGAAGATCCCGGATGCCACGCCAACCCTGCACACCGGCGCCTACAAGGCCAACCCGTATACCGTGCTGGGCAAGACCTATTTCCCGCTGCAGGAATCCAAGACCTACGTGCAATCGGGCACGGCGTCCTGGTACGGCACCAAGTTCCATGGCCAGAACACCGCCAACGGCGAAGTGTATGACCTGTATGGCATGAGCGCGGCGCACAAGACCCTGCCGCTGCCCAGCTATGTGCGCGTGACCAACCTGGACAACAATCGCACGGTGATCCTGCGCGTCAACGATCGTGGGCCGTTCTATTCGGACCGGATCATCGACTTGTCCTACGCCGCCGCGAAAAAACTCGGCTACGCCGAAACCGGCACCGCGCGGGTCAAGGTCGAAGGCATCGACCCGGCGCAGTACTGGGCCCAGCGTGGCAAGCCGGCGCCGTTGATGCTCAACGAACCGCAAACGCCGCAACCACAGATTACCGCGTCGGCCGGCAAGGTCGAGCAGTGGACACCGCCGCCGGCGCAGCACGCGCCGGACACCGTGGCCGTGCCTCAGGCCGCGCCGGGCAGTTCGATGGCGGGCGGGCAGTACCTGCAGGTGGGCGCTTTCGCCAACCCGGATGCGGCAGAACTGTTAAGGTCCAAGCTGAGCAGCATGGTCAGCGCGCCGGTCTTCATCAGCTCCATCGTGCGTAACCAGCAGACCCTGCACCGTGTGCGCATGGGCCCGATCGGCTCGCCGAGCGAGGTCGCGCAAGTGCAGAACAGCGTGCGCCTGGCCAACCTGGGGCAACCCAGCGTGGTCACTGCCGAATAAGAAAGATTGATGGTTCTGGCCCGTGCGCGGGCTTGAACCCTGGTTGTTGGCTCGTTGAACAATAAAAACCCAGGGGCAAGGGGTGAGCGGGCAACCGAACACGTGACAGTCTGGTAGCGGGCTGTCTGAATAAGTTTTGCCCGCGAGGGCAAGTTTCCATAAGCAATTTCGAGAGACGGATGAACATCACCACCTTAGCCAAACGCACGTGCCTGCTTCTTTCGCTGATCATCACCCCGGCCGCCTGGGCGGTTGAAATGGTGCCGGCTTCCCCGCAACTGGCTGCCAAGGCCTGGGTCCTCATGGATGCCGCCAGCGGCAACGTGCTGGTCGAGAACAACGGTGACCAGCGCCTGCCCCCAGCCAGCCTGACCAAGCTGATGACCGCCTACATCGCGACCCTGGAAATCCGTCGCGGCCAGATCGGCGAGAACGACCCGGTCACCGTCAGCGAAAACGCCTGGCGCACCGGCGGTTCGCGGATGTTCATCAAGGTCGGCTCGCAAGTGACCGTGAGCGACCTGCTGCACGGCATCATCATTCAGTCCGGTAACGACGCCAGCGTGGCCCTGTCCGAGCACATCGCCGGCAGCGAAGACGCGTTCGCCGACATGATGAACAAAACCGTGGCTGACCTGGGCATGACCAACAGCCACTTCATGAACCCGACCGGCCTGCCAAACCCAGAGCACTACTCGTCGGCTCACGACATGGCGATCCTGGCGCGCGCGATCATCCGCGTCGACCCGGTGCACTACGCGATCTACTCCCAGAAGGAATTCTTCTGGAACAACATCAAGCAGCCTAACCGCAACCTGCTGCTGTGGCGCGACAAGACCGTCGACGGTCTGAAAACCGGCCACACCGAAGAAGCCGGTTACTGCATGGTGTCGTCCGCCGTACGTGATGGCCAGCGCCTGATCGCCGTCGTATTCGGCACCAACAGCGAGCAGGCCCGTGCGGCCGAGACGCAAAAACTGCTGACCTACGGTTTCCGCTTCTTCGAAACCCAGACCTTCTATCAGAAGGGTGCTGAGCTGGCCACCGCTCCGGTCTGGAAAGGCGCAACCTCGCAGGTCAAGGCCGGCCTGGCTGAAGACCTGACCCTGACCATGCCTAAAGGCCAGCTGAAAAAGCTCGCGGCCAGCATGACCATGAACCCGCAATTGGTCGCGCCAATTGCCAAGGGTGACGTGATCGGTAAGGTCGAAGTGAAGCTGGACGACAAGGTGGTGCACAGCGCCGACCTGATCGCGCTGGACGCCGTCGACGAAGGTGGTATCTTCCGCCGCGTGTGGGATAGCATCCGTCTATTCTTCTACAGCTTGTTCAACTGATTAGTGTGCACCTGCAAAGCCCCGTGTTGATCCGACACGGGGCTTTGCCCGTCGCCACGGCTTACGCTTACGAGGCCGTTTCGCCATGACCGATAAAGAAGTAGAAGTAAAGGCGCCCAAGATCGAATTCCCAGTGACGGATTATCCCGTCAAGGTGATCAGCGATACCGGCGTGGGCCGCAAGGACAAGATTCTCGAGATCGTCAGAAAACACGCGACGATCAACGACAACCGTGTGGACGAGCGTCAAAGCTCCACCGGCAAATACACCACGATCCAGTTGCACATCGTTGCCACGGATCAGGACCAGCTCTACAACATCAACAGTGAACTGCGGGCCACCGGCTTCGTGCACATGGTGCTGTGATGTCGCATACCCTGGGCTTTCGCGAGCTCGGCCAGATGGACTATGAGCCCGTCTGGCACGCCATGCAGCGCTTCACCAATGAGCGCGGCAGCTCGGCCCCCGATGAGATATGGCTGGTGGAACACCCGCCGGTATTTACCCAGGGCCAGGCCGGCAAGGCCGAACATCTGTTGTTGCCGGGTGATATTCCGGTGGTGCAGGTCGACCGAGGTGGCCAAGTGACTTACCATGGGCCGGGTCAACTGGTGGCGTACCTGCTGCTGGACGTACGCAAGCTTGGGTTTGGCGTACGCGACCTGGTGAGCCGAATGGAGGCTTGCCTGATCGAGCTGTTGGCCAGTTACGGCGTGACCGCCGCGGCCAAGCCCGATGCACCCGGTGTGTATGTGGACGGCGCGAAAATCGCCTCCCTCGGGTTGCGCATTCGCCACGGTTGTTCCTTTCATGGCCTGGCCTTGAACGTGGACATGGACCTGACGCCGTTTCGGCGGATCAACCCGTGCGGTTACGCCGGGTTGGCGATGACCCAACTGAGCGACCACGCCACACCGATTAAATTTGCCGAGGTAAGTGCCCGGCTGCGTGCGCAGCTCGTCAAACACCTCGACTATGCTGAGCAGACGACCCTCACGGGCGGAATCGACTGATTATGACTACTGATGCAGTGCAAACCATGATCCCGACGCTGGACATCACCGAGCGTCCGGCCCCGGCCCCGCGTGCCAAGGTGGAAGCCGGCGTCAAGCTGCGCGGCGCCGAGAAGGTTGCACGCATCCCGGTCAAGATCATCCCGACCACCGAACTGCCGAAGAAGCCTGACTGGATCCGCGTGCGCATCCCGGTTTCGCCGGAAGTCGACCGTATCAAGGCCCTGCTGCGCAAACACAAGCTGCACAGCGTGTGCGAAGAAGCCTCCTGCCCGAACCTGGGTGAGTGCTTCTCCGGCGGCACTGCCACTTTCATGATCATGGGTGATATCTGCACCCGTCGTTGCCCGTTCTGCGACGTCGGCCACGGCCGGCCGAAGCCACTGGACGTCAACGAGCCGGAAAGCCTGGCCATCGCCATCGCCGACCTGAAACTCAAGTACGTGGTGATCACCTCGGTAGACCGCGACGACCTGCGTGACGGCGGTGCCCAGCACTTTGCCGACTGCATCCGCGAAATCCGCAAATTGTCGCCGAACGTGATGCTCGAAACCCTGGTGCCCGACTACCGTGGCCGCATGGACGTAGCGCTGGAAATCACCGCTGCCGAGCCGCCGGATGTGTTCAACCACAACCTGGAAACCGTGCCACGCCTGTACAAGGCCGCGCGCCCGGGTTCGGACTACCAGTGGTCGCTGACCCTGCTGCAGAAATTCAAGCAGATGATGCCGCACATCCCGACCAAATCCGGCCTGATGCTGGGCTTGGGCGAGACCGACGAAGAAGTGATCGAAGTCATGAAGCGCATGCGCGAACACGACATCGACATGCTGACCCTCGGCCAGTACCTGCAGCCGTCCCGCAGCCACTTGCCGGTCCAGCGCTTCGTGCACCCGGACACCTTCGCCTGGTTCGCCGAGGAAGGCTACAAGATGGGCTTCAAGAACGTCGCCTCGGGCCCGCTGGTACGTTCCTCGTACCACGCTGACGAACAGGCCAAGCTGGTCAAGGCCAGCCTGGTTTCGTAAGCCGGCCCCGATCCAATTGTAGAAGCTGGCTTGTGTGGGAGCTGGCTTGCCTGCGATAGCCTCACCTCGATGCGTCCGTTGCATCGAAGTGTCCGCATCGCTGGCAAGCCAGCTCCTACAGTTGTTTCTGCGTTACCGATACGGAGAGCATGGATGACCACTCAACTCGCGGCCGCCGTACCTGCTTTACGCAGTGAGGGCACCATCGCCCTGATCGCCCCCGCCGGCCCTGCCGCGCTGGACGTTGAAAAAGCCGGGCAATGGATGCGTGCCCGTGGCTACGACCTGCGAATCTTCCCCGGTGTGTATGAGCGCGACGGCTACCTGGCCGGCAGCGATGACGTGCGCCTGCATGACCTCCATACCGCCTTCGCCGACCCTGAAATCGATGCGATCTTCTGCCTGCGCGGAGGTTATGGCACGCCGCGCTTGCTCGATCGCCTGGATTTCGACCTGCTGCGCGCCAATCCCAAGCCGTTCGTGGGTTACAGCGACATCACCGCGGTGCACCTGGCGATCAGCCGCTACGCCGGTTTCGTGACCTTCCACGGGCCGATGCTCAATGCCGACCTGCTCGGCGACAAACAACAACCCACCGAGTCTTCCTTGTTCAGCCTGCTGCGGGGGCAGCTGGTCAGCGGCAGCCTGTTGGCACACCCGGTGGCGTACCCGTTGACCACGATTGAGCCTGGCATTGCCTGTGGGCGCTTGCTGGGTGGCAACCTGTCGATGATCGCCGCGGTCATGGGCACCCCGTTTGAAATCGACGCGCAGGGCATCATCCTGCTGATCGAGGACGTCAACGAGCCGATCTACCGCATCGACCGCCTGCTGACGCACCTGCGCCTGGCGGGCAAGCTGGCACAAGTGGCCGGTGTGCTGGTGGGGGATGTGGCGGGTGTGGACGCTGTGGCGCTGGAGCGCCTGCTAAAGCAGACCTTCGCCCCGTTGGGCATTCCGGTGTTGTCTGGCTGGCGCAGCGGGCATTGCGACCCGAACCTGACGCTGCCGATGGGCGCGCTGTTGCGGTTGGATGCGGGGGAGAAGCGGCTGGTGCTGGAGCAGGATGTCGTGCTCAAAGGCTGAGTTTGATGTTGCCTGTCACGCCGTCTTCGCAGGCAAGCCAGCTCCCACATTTGGAATGCATTCCCCTGTGGGAGCTGGCTTGCCTGCGATAGCGGTAGTTGCCTTACGACGCCCTACCGGGTCTGCAGTGACTTCAGCAGTTTCACTGGCGGATAGCCATCCCCCGGCCAGCCAGTTCCCACATTTGGAATGCATTCCCCTGTGGGAGCTGGCTTGCCTGCGATAGCGGTAGTTGCCTTACGACGCCCTACCGGGTCTGCAGTGACTTCAGCAGTTTCACTGGCGGATAGCCATCCCCCGGCCAGCCAGCTCCCACATTTGGAATGCATTCCCCTGTGGGAGCTGGCTTGCCTGCGATAGCGGTAGTTGCCTTACGACGCTCTACCGGTTCTGCAGCGACTCCAGCAGTTTTACCGTCGGATAGCCATCCGCCGGCCAGCCCAGCGCCTGCTGGGCTGCACGAATCGCCTTGCGCGTGTTGGCGCCGATGATGCCGTCCGGGTTGCCGGCGTCATAGCCTTTGGCGCTCAGCGCCGTCTGCAGGTCTATGCGCTGGGAGCGACTCAGCGGCAGCTCATCCTTGGGCCAATCGCCACGAATCACACCGCCGCCGGCGAAGCGCTCCGACAGCAGCCCCACCGCCAATGCATAGGACGACGAGTTGTTGTACTTGAGGATCGCGCGGAAGTTATCCAGCACCAGGAACGCCGGCCCACGGTAGCCGGCCGGCAGCAGCAGGGCGGCGGATAACGAGTCGACGTTCGGTGGCAGGCTCGCGCCCGGTGGCAACTGAATCCCCAACTTCAGCCAGTCGGCCACGCTTTTGCGGATGCCGCCATCGGCCAGTGCATAGTCGAAGTTCGCCGGCAATTGCTTGACTTCAAAGCCCCACGGCTGGCCTTTCTGCCAGCCGGAGCTTTGCAGGTAATGCGCGGTGGAGGCGAGGGCATCGGCCGGGCTGTTCCAGATGTCGCGGCGACCGTCGCCGTCGAAGTCCACGGCGTGGGTATTGTAGGTCGTCGGGATAAACTGGGTCTGACCCATGGCGCCGGCCCAGGAGCCTTTCATCTGGTCGGCCTGGATATCGCCGTGCTGGATGATCTGCAGCGCCGCGAGTAATTGCGCCTGGGCAAAGGCCGGGCGACGGCCTTCATAGGCGAGGGTCGCCAGGGAGCGGATCACGGAGTTGTTGCCCTGGAACTGGCCGAAGTTACTCTCCATGCCCCACACCGATACCAGCGCCTGACGGTCGACGCCGTAGCGTTGTTCGATGCTTTGCAGGATGTCGGCGTACTTGATCAGCAGCGCCTGGCCATTGCGCACCCGCACCGGAGACAGCGCGCCGTCGAGGTATTCCCACACCGGACGGGAAAATTCCGGCTGGCTGCGGTCGGCACGAATCACGGCCATGTCGGGGGTGACATTGGCGAAGGCATTGTCGAACACGGCGGCAGTGATGCCGGCCTGCAGGGCTTGCACACGAAAGCCAGCCTGCCATTCAGCAAAGGTCTGGGTCGGTTGGATATCGAGGTTGTCCACGGCCAGCGGGGCGACGACGGCGGGCGCTGCGACAGGGGCGGTCTGGAGCGTCGGCAGGGGCTGGGCGTCAGCAGCGGTGGGTTTTTCCGCGCAGGCGACAAGCAGAATGAGGCTGGAGGCAGCGATCAATTGGCGAAGGTGCCAACGACGGGAAAGACTAGAGGGCATGCACAGGTCCAGGGATTACAAATCAGGTGCAGACCTTATCATGCCAGAGGGGCGCTTGCCTTCAGGCAGCCAGAAAGTAAGAAGCCTCCCAGCTATTAGACTGGAAGGCTTCGCGGCGGTAGCTGCCTTTGCCCTTGCCGGCGCGTTCCTGACGGCTGCGGAACAGTGGCTGGGCGATGATGGATTTGGCCTTGTTGGGGCCATGCTTGGATGGCTTTTTGCTCATGATCGGTACTCTCGTGGGGTGGGGCAACGGCGCAAATAATCTGCCGAAGTTGCGCCGCTGTAAAGCCCGCTGATATGTCAGACCGTGCGCCATAACTTGTAGGAGCCGATTGGTGGGCGATGGCGTTCTTGGGGTCACGGCTGCCTTCAAGGGGCTCATTGCCTACAGGGCGCTGGGTTATTCGGCAGGCAATGTCAGGCGCTGGCCGGCCATCAACAGCGACAGGCGACTCAGGCTCATCCATGGCGAACCGGCCGCTTGGCCCTTGATCTGCGCATCGATGCGCTGCGCTTCCAGCAGCAGTTGCGCCCAGCGTTGCGCCGAGTGCCGTTGCAGGGCTTTGCTCATCAGGGGTTTGCGCTTGTCCCACACCGGCGGCCGGGCCTGGCTGAAGCATTTGTCCAGCGGCGTGCCCTGGCTGTATTGCAGGGAGATATTGGCCAGTACCCGCAGTTCGCGGGCCAGCGCCCAGAGAATCACCGGTGGCTCGACACCTTCGCCGCGCAGGCCTTCGAGCATGCGCAGGGCGTGGGCGGGTTCACCGTTGAGGATCGCGTCCACCAGCCCGAACACGTCAAAACGCGCACTGTCGGCCACGGCGCCCTGGACGGTCTCGACGGTAATCTGCCCGTCTTCGGCCATCAGCTTGAGCTTCTCGATCTCCTGGGCGGCGGCAAGCAGGTTGCCTTCCACGCGGGCGGCGATCAGCTCCACGGCGTCCTGGGTCGCCGACAGGCCGGATTGGGACAGGCGCTGGCGAATCCATTGCGGCAACTGGTTGCCGTCCACCGGCCAGATCTGGATGAACTGGGTTTGCGCCCCTTCCACCAGGGCCTTGCCCCACTTGGTTTTCTGCGCGCTGCCGTCAAGCTTGGGCAGGCTGATCAACAGCACCGTGTCCTCGGCGGGGCGCGAGCAGTATTCCATCAGGGCGGCCGCGCCTTTGTCGCCGGGCTTGCCCGAAGGCAGGCGCAGTTCCAGCAGGCGCTTTTCGGCAAACAGCGACATGCTCGCGCCGGCTTGCAGCAACGTGCCCCAGTCGAAACTGGCGTCGGCGCTGAAGACCTGGCGTTCATCGAAGCCTTGCTGGCGTGCGGCGGTGCGAATGGCGTCGGCGGCTTCCTGGCACAGCAGCGGGTCATCCCCGCTGACAATGTAGACAGGCGCGAGGCCACCTTGCAGGTGTTTGGCGAGTTGGGCGGGGGCGAGTTTCATAGGCAGGGCGAACGGGGCGCCTGGGGCGCCCCGTCGGGCTTACTCGACTGGGACTTCAACAGGCGACTGTTTCGGCGTGTTGTCTTCGTACTCTTGCGCCGCTTTCAGCGCGTCGGCATCGGCCTTGGCCTTGTCGTCAGCGCGTTGTTGCAAGGTCGCGAGTTGTTCCGGGGTGATCATCGACAGGCGCAGGACCATGCGCTGTACCAGCTCACGACGCATTTCCTTGCGCACCTGGATGATTTCGGAGTCCGAGCCCACGAGGTTGTTGCCGTCGTGGCTGACGATTTTCTGCACCTGGATGTCGTCACTCATCAAAGGCAGGTGATCGCGACCCTGGACTTCAAAGCTGAGCATGGTGCTCAGTTCGATGTCGGAAGCACGGCCGGCGCTGGCGTAGCTCAGGTTGCGCTGGGTCTCTTTTTCATTGGCCAGGAACAGCTTGTAGGTCGCGCCGGTGTAGACGTGAACGCCGCTGTTTTCCAGGACTTGACGCAGCTGGGTGACGGTTTCGCTGTAGGCGTCGCGGGCGCTGACGTCCAGTTCCTTGATCGCCAGTTCGTTGGTGCCGGTACCGCGCAGCTGGAAGCCGCAAGCGCTCAGCAGCACGGCGAGGCCCATAACCAGCAGGTTGCGTTTGATCATTTTGTTGCTCCCCTTGAAACCATGTGGGCCTTATCGAGGCCCTGAAGGCTTTGTTCGGCGCAGGGCTCAAGCCCTGCGCCCGATCCGATTAGCTAGCGACGATGTTGACCAGTTTGCCAGGCACCACGATCACTTTGCGGATCGTCAGGCCTTCGGTAAAGCGCAGCACGTTCTCGTTGACGCGTGCGACTGCTTCGACTTCCTCGCGAGTAGCGGTGGCCGGCATGTCGATCTGGCCACGCAGCTTGCCGTTGACCTGGATCACCAGCTGCAGCGTGTCCTGTACCAGGGCGCTGTCGTCCTGCACCGGCCAGCGCGCATCGATCACCGCGTCGCTGTGACCCAGGCGGCTCCACAGGTCGTGGCTGATGTGCGGGGTGATCGGCGCGAGCAGCAGGGTGACTGTTTCCAGGCCTTCCTGCACCAGCGCGCGGTCCTGTTCGGTGACCTGTGGGGCTTTTTCCAGCACGTTCATCAGCGTCATCACCTGGGCGATGGCGGTGTTGAACTTGTGGTTCTGGCCCACGTCCTGGCTGGCTTGCTTGATTGCCAGGTGGGTGCTGCGGCGAATGGCTTTCTGCTCGTCGCTCAGTGCTGCGACATCCAGCTTGCCCGGCAGGCCCTGGCTGATGTGGGCATGCGCCAAGCGCCAGACGCGCTTGAGGAAACGGTGCGAACCTTCGACGCCGGAGTCGGACCATTCGGCGCTCATGTCAGGCGGCGAGGCGAACATCATGAACAGGCGGCAGGTGTCGGCACCGAACTGGTCGATCATCGACTGGGGGTCGACGCCGTTGTTCTTCGACTTGGCCATCTTCTCGGTGCCGCCGATTTCCACCGGCAGGCCGTCGGCGATCAGCTTGGCGCTGATGACCTTGGCTTTGCTGTCGCGCTCGAGCTCGACGTCGGCCGGGTTGAACCAGGTGTAGGCGCCGTTGGCTTCGCGGCGATAGTAGGTCTCGGCGACCACCATGCCCTGGGTCAGCAGGTTCTTGAACGGCTCATCGGAGCTCACCAGGCCTTCGTCGCGCATCAGCTTGTGGAAGAAGCGCGCGTACAGCAGGTGAAGAATGGCGTGTTCGATACCGCCGATGTACTGGTCTACCGGCAGCCAGTGGTCGGCCGCGGATTTTTCCACCAGGCCGCCTTCATAGTGCGGCGAAGCGTAGCGTGCGTAGTACCACGAGGACTCGACGAAGGTGTCCATGGTGTCGGTTTCACGCTTGGCAGGCTGGCCGCATTTCGGGCAGCTGCACTCGTAGAACTCGGGCATGCGCGCCAGGGGCGAGCCAGCGCCGTCCGGCACCACGTCTTCCGGCAGGACGACCGGCAGTTGGTCTTCCGGCACGGGGACGTCACCGCAGCTGTCGCAGTGGATGATCGGGATCGGGCAGCCCCAGTAGCGCTGGCGGCTGATGCCCCAGTCGCGCAGGCGGAACTGGGTGCGCGAGGCACCGAGGTTTTTCTTCACCAGTGCAACTTCGATCGCGTCGAAAGCGCCCTGGAAGTCCAGGCCGTCAAATTCACCGGAGTTGATCAGTGTGCCGTGCTCGCCGTAGGCGTCGTGCCACGGGGCCGGGTTGGTGTCGCCCGAGCTGGTGCGCACCACGGATTTGATCGGCAGGCTGTATTTGGTGGCGAACTCGAAATCGCGTTCGTCGTGGGCCGGTACTGCCATTACTGCGCCATCGCCGTAATGCATCAGCACGTAGTTGGCGACCCACACCGGCAGTTTTTCGCCGGTCAGCGGGTGCTCGACGAACAGCCCGGTCGGCAGGCCTTTTTTCTCCTGGGTGGCGACGTCGGCTTCGGCCACGCTGCCGCCTTTGCATTCGGCGATGAACGCCTGCAGCTCAGGGTTGTTCTGTGCGGCCTGGGTGGCCAGCGGGTGCTCAGCGGCCACGGCGACGTAGGTCGCGCCCATCAGGGTGTCCGGACGGGTGGTGAAGACTTTGAGTGCGCCCGCTTCGCCGATCGAGTCGACGTTGTACGGGAACTGCACTTCCATGCCCTTGGACTTGCCGATCCAGTTGCGCTGCATGGTCTTGACCTGTTCAGGCCAGCCCGGCAGGTCGTCGAGGCTCGACAACAGTTCATCCGCGTAGGCGGTGATCTTGAAGTAGTACATCGGGATTTCGCGCTTTTCGATCAGCGCGCCGGAGCGCCAGCCGCGACCGTCGATCACCTGCTCGTTGGCCAGTACGGTCTGGTCGAGCGGGTCCCAGTTCACGGTGCCGCTCTTCTTGTAGATCACACCTTTTTCGAACAGGCGCGTGAACAGCCATTGTTCCCAGCGGTAGTAATCCGGCTTGCAGGTGGTCACTTCGCGAGACCAGTCCACCGCCAGGCCCAGGCTGCGCAGCTGGGTCTTCATGTAGGCGATGTTTTCGTAGGTCCACTTGGCGGGCGCCACGTTGTTTTTCATCGCGGCGTTTTCTGCCGGCATGCCGAAGGCGTCCCAACCCATGGGTTGCAGGACGTTCTTGCCTTGCATGCGCTGGTAGCGCGAGATGACGTCGCCGATGGTGTAGTTACGCACGTGCCCCATGTGTAGCTTGCCGCTGGGGTAAGGGAACATCGATAGGCAGTAGTAAGTCTCCTTGCCTGGCTGTTCACTGACTTCAAAGGACTTTTGCTCGTCCCAGAAGGTTTGGGCGGCATTTTCTATTTCACGGGGCTGATATTGTTCGTGCATGGCTACTTTTGAACTGAATAGGGGTGGCCTAATCCTCTTCGGTGCACTGTCCGGGTTGTTCGACACCAAAAAGCGGCGCGTCCGTGCCCAAACCCTGCGGGAAGTGGAGTTACAGGAAGCGCCGTAGCATACATGACCCCACTCTATCGAGGGAAACCCTGATTGCGCAGGCAGGGCCGTCTGTCGCGGCGCCGGGCAGGTGCAGCCACTAGGACTACGCTGTTTATTGGGGAATGAGTCATATCTTCAATGAGGTGAGGGGATGGTTGAATCGCAGCGAATCGCAACGAAACCGGAAATCTACGAAGGACTGATCGACCGATTGGGTCGTGCATTGGATGCAGCGAGAACAGCGGGCCGATTGCGTGATGAACGGCCTGTCGAGTTGGAACTGCGCGGTCTGAGCCGCGCGGAGCTGGAACTGATCAAGGCTTATCTGGAACGAAACGGGCGCAGTGCGCCTCCTTGGGTAGCACCCCCGCCAGCCAAGGAACCCACGCACTCAGCCAAGGTGGTGTGGCTCAAGGACTTGTCGGCCGGTCGCGGCCCGGAAAAGCTCCGGTCCGTCCGCTACAAGTAGTTCATTCCCCCCTGAGCTGCGTTATCGCGTCATGTCAGCGTAAAGATTGTCGCTAAACCCCGTTACACCTTAGGCTTCGGGCATCTATGGAGATGCCCGATGCCTATTCGCTATTTCATTAAACAACTGCTCTTGCCGCCCGGCATCCTCTTGCTGTTGCTGGCGCTTGCCTGGTGGTTTCGTCGCAGCCGCCCACGCTTGGCCGGTGTCTGTTTTGCCCTCGGATTGGGCGGCATGTGGTTGATCAGCCTGCCGGTGATGGTGGAGTGGGGCGCCCGTGCGCTGGAGACCGAACCGCCGCTGGCGCGGGAAGACTGGTCGACCCTGGCCCAGCGCGCCGATGCCATTGTGGTGCTGGGCTCGGGCCGCGAGCGCGGTGACCCGGCATGGGGCGCCGATCAGCCGACCGGTATCGGCCTGGAGCGCCAGCGCTATGCCGCGCGCCTGGCCAAGGCGTCCGGGTTGCCGGTGCTGACCACCGGGGGCCTGCATTACGGCACGCCGCCCAGCGAGGCCGAGTTGATGGCGGTGTCGATGCACGACGACTTCGGCGTAACGGTGCGCTGGAAGGAAGAACGCAGCCGTACTACCTGGGAAAATGCGCAAATGAGTGCCGAGATATTGCTGCCCGAAGGCATCAAGCGCGTGGTGGTGGTGACCCAGGCCTGGCACATGCCGCGCTCGGTGTGGAGCTTTGAAAAGGCTGGCTTTACCGTGGTCCCGGCGCCGGTAGGCTTCCTGGGCGTGGACAATGCCCGGCCGCTGGGCGGTTGGATGCCGGAATTCAAGTCGGTGTGGCAGAGCGGACAGTTGATCAACGAGGCGGTGGGGCAGGTGGGTTATCGGTTGTTCTACCGCTAGCGCCGCCCTGCAAATGTGGGAGCGGGCTTGCTCGCGAAGGCGTTGGTTCAGCCAACAGCTACGTTGACTGATACACCGCCTTCGCGAGCAAGCCCGCTCCCACATTGTTTTGTCGTGCCTGTCAGACCGTCTTGGCCATCCGGCTCGCCAGCAGCGCCCAGCCAAACAGCCCCAGGCACAGGATGATCAACGGCCACGAGCGCCATTGCAGGTACGGCGTGAGGTTGTGCATCGGCACCACTTCGCCGTAGAGAATGCCGCGCTCGAATTGCGGGATCTGTGCAGTGATCTGCCCGAACGGGTTGATCAGTCCGGTCACGCCATTGTTGGTGGCGCGGATCATCCAGCGACCCGCCTCCAGCGCGCGCATCTGCGCCATCTGCAGATGCTGCAGTGGGCCGATGGAGCGGCCAAACCAGGTGTCATTGCTGATGGTCAGCAGCAAGTCGCTCTGGGCCGACAGGCCGGCGGCAAATTCCGGGTACACCACTTCGTAGCACACGAACGGCGCGATCTGATAGCCCTTGGCTTGCAGCATCGCCTGGTCGGCGGGGCCGCGGGCGAAGTCCGACATCGGCAGGTCGAAGAAGGCGATCAGCCCGCGCAGCATGTCCTGCAGCGGTACATACTCGCCGAAGGGCACCAGCTTCTGCTTCAGGTAGGTGCCGTCGCCTTCGCCCACCACGGTGACGCCATTGAAATAGCGCTTCTGGTGGTGCACTTCCTGGCGGATCGGAACGCCGGTGATCAGTGCGGTGTGCCGGTCGGCGGCGAACTTGCCCATCATCCCCAGGTAGCCCTCGACGGATTCCTTGAGTACCGGCACCGCGGTTTCCGGCCACACCAGCAGGTCCACGGGCTTGGAGCTGAAGCTCATGTCGCGGTACAGCGCGAGCTGCGCATTGAGCTGCTCGGGGTCCCATTTCATGCTTTGTTCGACGTTGCCCTGGATGGCGGCCACGCTCAGCGGCGCGCCGGAAGGCGCAGTCCAGGCGTGATGCTTGAGGGCAAGGCCGATAGCCCAGGGGGCGACCAGCAACACCAGGCCCGCGCCGATAAAGGCATTGCGCTTGCTCGCCAGCAGGCGGGGCAGGTTGCACAACAGGGCCGCCGTCAGCGCCAGGGCAAAGGAAATCAGCCAGATCCCGCCGACAGGAGCGAGGCCCGTCAGCGGGCCGTCGAGTTGGCTATACCCGGAATACAGCCACGGGAAGCCGGTGAGGAACCAGCCGCGAAAGGCTTCCTGGCCGACCCACAGTGCGGCAAACGTCAGGGCGTCGGCCAGTGGCGCTTCATTGCGACGCAGCCAGCGCGCCCACAACCAGGCGGGCAAGGCGAAGAACCAGGCGATGGCGGCAGTGAACAGCAGCATCAGGAAGCCTGCCAGCAACACCGAGGCACCACCGAAGTGGTGGATGCTGTAGTAGATCCAGCTGGTGCCGGCGCCAAACAGGCCGAAACCGAAACACCAGCCACGGCCCAGGGCCTGGCGTGGTGTCAGCTCCCGCAGACCGATATAGAACAGTCCGACTGCCAGCAGCGCAAACGGCCACAGATCGAACGGCGCCAGCGCCAGGGTGGTGATGGCACCGGCCGCCACGGCCAGCAGGTTACCGGGCCAGCCGGGTGCGATCATACGGCGCATGTCAGTCCTTAACGGGCAATAGGTGTCAGGCGAATCAAGTGAATCCGGCGGCTGTCGGCATTCAGGATGCGGAAGCGGTAGGCGCCGATCTCGGTGGTCTCGTTACGCTTGGGCAAGTGGCCAAACGCACTCATCACCAGGCCGCCGACGGTGTCGAACTCATCGTCGGAGAATTCGCTGTCGAAGAACTCGTTGAAGTTCTCGATCGGCGTCAGCGCCTTGACCAGGAAATCACCGCTGGGCAGCGGCTTGATGTAGCTGTCTTCTTCGACGTCGTGCTCGTCTTCGATGTCGCCGACGATTTGTTCCAGCACGTCTTCAATGGTCACCAGGCCCGCTACACCGCCGTATTCGTCGATCACAATAGCCATGTGATTGTGGTTGGCGCGGAACTCGCGCAACAGCACATTCAGGCGCTTGGATTCGGGCACGAAGGTGGCAGGACGCAGCAGGTCCTTGATGTTGAAGTTGTCGCCGTTCTCCTTGAGGATCAGCGGCAACAGGTCCTTGGCCAGCAGGACACCCATGACGTCGTCATGGCTTTCACCGATCACCGGGTAGCGCGAGTGCGCCGAGTCGATCACGGCCGGGAGAAATTCCCGAGGGGTCTGGGTCGCCTTGATGCTGATCATCTGCGAGCGCGGGACCATGATGTCCCGAACCTGCAGGTCAGCCACCTGGATGGCGCCTTCGACGATGGCCAGCGCTTCGCTGTCCAGCAACTTGTTCTGATGGGCCTCGCGCAGCAGCTCCAGCAGCTCCTGGCGGTTTTTCGGCTCGTGGGCAAAAGCCTGGGTCAGTTTACCCAGCCATGACTTCTGCCCGTTGCTCGATCGGTCTTCGCTCATAGCGATTACTCTAAATCCTTTGATGTTTCAGTTGAGTGTTGATCAGTTTTCGTCGTCTGCATACGGATCGCGGTGACCCAATTCTGCAAGCAACGTTCGTTCCAGTGCTTCCATTTCTTCGGCTTCGTCATCGTCTATATGGTCGTAACCCAAGAGATGCAAGCAGCCGTGGATGACTAGATGGGCCCAATGGGCTTCAAGTTCCTTGCCTTGCTCCTTTGCCTCGCGCTCGACCACTTCGACGCAGATCACCAGGTCGCCCAGCAGCGGGATATCCAGCAATTCGTCGGGGACGTCGGCGGGGAAGGACAGCACGTTGGTCGCGTAATCCTTCTGGCGCCAGGTGTGGTTCAGTTCGCGGCCTTCGGGCTCGTCCACCAGGCGGATGGTCAGCTCCGAATCGGCGGTGCGCTGGCGCAGGGCCAGGGTGCACCATTGACGGAACTGTTCTTCGCTGGGGGCGGGCGCTTCGGTGGCCAGTTGCAGGTCAAGCTCAAGCATCGCGGCGGCTGTCCTTGGCGGGTGCGTCGTCGCGATGATCGAAGCGCTCGTAGGCTTCGACAATGCGCTGCACCAGCGGGTGACGGACCACGTCCTTGGGCATGAAGTGCGTGAAGCTGATACCCGGCACGTCCTTGAGCACCTCGATCACCTGGGCCAGGCCGGACTTGGTGCCCTTGGGCAGGTCGACCTGGGTGACGTCGCCGGTGATCACGGCGGTGGAGCCGAAACCGATGCGGGTGAGGAACATCTTCATCTGCTCGACCGTGGTGTTCTGGCTTTCGTCGAGGATGATGAAGCTGTTGTTCAGCGTACGACCACGCATGTAGGCCAGCGGGGCTATCTCGATCACTTGGCGTTCGATCAGCTTGGCCACGTATTCAAAGCCGAGCATCTCGTACAGCGCGTCGTAGAGCGGGCGCAGGTACGGGTCGATCTTCTGGGCCAGGTCGCCGGGCAGGAAGCCAAGCTTTTCGCCAGCCTCGACCGCCGGTCGCACCAGCAGGATGCGGCGCACTTGTTCACGCTCCAGGGCGTCAACGGCGCAGGCTACCGCCAGGTAGGTCTTGCCGGTACCGGCCGGGCCGATGCCGAAGTTGATGTCGTTGCCGAGGATTTCCTTGACGTAGCGCTGCTGATTCAAGCCGCGCGGGCGAATCATGCCTTTTTTGGTGCGCAGGGCCACGCTGGCTTCGGCCACAGGGTTGTTGGCCAGGTCTTCCACGGCCGATTCCTGCAGGTACAGGTGCACCGTTTCCGGCGACAGCTCACTGCCCTTGGTTTCACGGTAGAGACGGCGCAGCAGGTTTTCTGCGGACGTGGTGTGCTGGGGTTCACCAATGAGCTCGAACTGATTGCCGCGGTTGCGGATCTCGATGCTCAGGCGTTGTTCGATCAGGCGCAGGTGCTCGTCGAACTGTCCGCACAGATTGGCGAAACGGCGAGCCTCAAACGGCTCGAGGAGAAAACGATGGGGTTCTGCTATGGGTGCGTTCAAGGTTGCTTTTAGCCGCCCTTTGGCTGTTTAGGTGAAATAGAGGATAACGCCAGCCGCCGGTGTGCGAAAGCACTTATGTAGGCGGGGTCCACTCTCAGGAACCAAGGCGATCCCTGTGAGGGCTGGCTTGCCGGCGAAGGGGCGGCACATCCAAAAGAGATGCCGCCTGTTTCACCGCTATCGCCGGCAAGCCAGCGCCCACAGTTGAGCTTCGTGTGTCCTGAAGTCAGTTGATCAACGAGCCGCGCAACGAGTGCGGTTGCGCCGCATCGATGTGCACATCGGCAAACTGACCGATCAGCGTGGGATTATCGCAGCGGAAGTTGACGATTCGGTTGTTCTCGGTACGGCCCTGCAATTCGCCCGGGTCTTTTTTCGAGTAGTCGGTGACCAGGATGCGCTGGGTTGAGCCGACCATTTGTCGGCTGATCTCGAAACCCTGCTGGTTCAAGCGATGTTGCAGGGCATTCAGGCGCTCTTTTTTCAGCGCTTCCGGGGTTTCGTCCAGCAGGTCCGCCGCTGGGGTGCCCGGGCGCTGGCTGTAGACGAACGAGTAGGAGAAGTCGAAACCGACGTCTTCGATCAGCTTCATGGTCTGCTGGAAGTCTTTTTCGGTTTCGCCAGGGAAGCCGACGATAAAGTCCGAGCTGATGCAGATACCCGGCACCGCCGCGCGCAGCTTGCGCAGTTTGGATTTGTATTCCAGCGCGGTGTGGTTGCGTTTCATCGCCGAGAGGATGCGGTCCGAGCCCGATTGCACCGGCAAATGCAGGTGTTTGACCAGTTCCGGCACTTCGGCGTGAGCCTGGATCAGGCTGTCGGAGAACTCCAGCGGGTGCGAGGTGGTGTAGCGAATACGCTCGATGCCGTCGACGGCGGCGACCACCCGGATCAGCTCGGCCAGGTCGGCCAGGCGCCCGTCGTGGGTCAGGCCGCGATAGCCGTTGACGTTCTGGCCCAGCAAGGTCACTTCGCGCACGCCGTTTTCGGCGAGGTGGATGATTTCCGACATCACGTCGTCAAACGGCCGGCTGACTTCTTCACCTCGGGTGTAGGGCACCACGCAGAAAGTGCAGTACTTGCTGCAGCCTTCCATCACCGACACGTAGGCACTCGGCCCGTCGATGCGCGGCTCGGGCAAGTGGTCGAACTTTTCGATTTCCGGGAACGAGACATCGACCTGCGGCAGCTTGGTGAAGCGTGCGGCGTCGATCATTTCCGGCAGGCGGTGCAAGGTTTGCGGGCCGAACACCACGTCCACATAGGGCGCGCGGTCGCGGATCGCCGCACCTTCCTGGCTCGCCACGCAACCGCCGACGGCGATCACCATGTCCGGGTTGGCCAGTTTCAATTCGCGCCAGCGGCCCAGCTGCGAGTACACCCGATCCTGGGCTCGCTCGCGGATCGAGCAGGTATTGAGCAGGATCACGTCGGCATCTTCGGCGCGGGCGGTGACTTCCAGGGCCTGGTGTTCACCCAGCAGATCGACCATGCGCGAGCTGTCGTACTCGTTCATCTGGCAACCGTGGGTTTCGATATAGAGCTTCTTGGCCATGGGGATCGTCAACTGGTGGTAAAGAACCGCGCATTATAGGGGGCATGCCCATTGGTTCCTAGCGTTGTGCATCGGGTGCCATGCTATAGTTCGCGCCCTCTTTTATATCCCCGATGTGTTATTCGCCCACCATGACCAAACGTGAAGCTCCAATCTATAAGGTGATTTTCCTTAACCAGGGCCAGGTGTTCGAAATGTACGCCAAGCAGATCTATCAAAGTGATCTGTGGGGCTTCCTGGAAGTGGAAGAGTTCGTCTTTGGCGAGCGCACCCAGTTGGTCGTCGACCCGGGCGAGGAAAAACTCAAGGCGCAGTTTGAAGGCGTGGTGCGCAGTTTTGTGCCGATGCATTCGATTGTGCGCATCGATGAAGTCGAGCGCCTGGGCACGCCGAAGATCAGCGAAGCCCGGGGCGTGAGCAATGTCATGCCGTTTCCGGTGCCGATGCCTGAAAAGTAGGGCTTAAGACCGCGCCGACCCCTTCGCAAGCAAGCCCGCTCCCACATTCGACCGAGTTCCACCTTTGGAATACAGTCGAATGTGGGAGCGGGCTTGCTCGCGAAGGCGACAGTAAAGGCGCTACAAAACTCAGGGCAGTGGCGAGAATGGCGATCTGCCATCTGCGCTCTGCAGTTCCTGCAGGTAGTTGCGGAAAATCTGGCCCAGCACCTGGGTCGCGGTTTCCAGTTCATTGCGCTGCATGTGCTCGGCGACTTCGTCTGCAGTGTCCAGCGCGTCTTCGGCGCCGTTGACCGCCGCCATCTTCAGCACGATATACGCCTGAACGTTATTGGCCGGCACACCTTCACCTTTGAAGAACATGGTGCCGAGCTGGAATTGCGCCTGCGCGTGGCCCTGCAGCGAGGCTTTCTCGAAGTAACTCAAGGCTTTGTTGAGGTCGCGGGCGGGGTTCTTGCTGTCGTGGTAGTACTCGCCCAACTCGTATTGCGCCTGCGCATCCCCACCGTCGGCCTGTTTCTGGCACGCGCTCAGGGCTTCGGCCTGGCTGTCTGGCTGGGTATTGAGGGTGCAACGACCCATCGCTGGGATTAACAACGAGTTGCCGCCTGCTTGTGCATGTGCCAGCAGCGGCTGAAGGAGCAACAGGCAGCCCAGAACCAGGGTGCGGCCGGTGCGTTTCATGGGAATCGACTTACCTCTGACGGGGCGCGCGGATCCTCGGGGGATCCAATAAGCGCGCATTATGAAATAAGCAGGCCTCTGCTTACAAAGTCTTTACTCGTTTTTCTGCTGGTTGGGCAAGTTATCTGCCGGATTGCAGGTGGTTTCTCGAAAAAACTCGGAAATCTCTGTAAACAAAGTAGCAAATCAGACACCGCTGGGGCGGCGCCTGATTTTTTCCGTCGTTTATTTCAAGGCCGCGAAGGCGCGCTCGGCGGCATCGAGGGTCAGTTTCAGCTCGGCGTCGCCATGGGCGATCGAGGTGAAGCCGGCTTCGAAGGCGCTCGGTGCCAGGTACACGCCGCCTTCGAGCATCAGGTGGAAGAAGCGCTTGAACAGATCGGCATCGCTGCCCATCACGTCATCAAAGGTAACGATGTCATCGGCGCCGCTGAAGTACAGGCCAAACATGCCGCCCGCCTGGGTCGTCACAAACGGGATGCCGGCGGCATCGGCGCGCTGTTGCAGGCCGTCGAGCAGGCGGGTGGTGTAGTCGGTCAGCTCGGCGTGGAAGCCCGGACGGCTGATCAGGCGCAGGGTGGTCAGGCCGGCAGCCATTGCCAGCGGGTTACCCGACAAAGTGCCTGCCTGATACACCGGGCCCAGCGGCGCGATGTGCTGCATGATTTCGCGCTTGCCGCCGAAGCAGCCGACGGGCATGCCGCCGCCGATGATCTTGCCGAAGGTGCTCAAGTCCGGCGTGACGCCGTAGTGCGCCTGTGCGCCGCCGAGTGCAACGCGAAAACCCGTCATCACCTCGTCGAAAATCAGCACTACGCCGTGCTTGTCGCACTGCTCGCGCAGGCCTTCGAGAAAGCCCGGTGCCGGTGGTACGCAGTTCATGTTGCCGGCCACCGGCTCGACGATGATGCACGCCACGTCTTGCCCGACTTCATCGAGCATCTGCGCGACGGCCTCGATGTCGTTGAACGGCAGGGTCAGGGTGTGTTTGGCAAACGCCGCAGGCACGCCGGCCGAGCTGGGTACGCCCTGGGTCAGCGCGCCCGAACCGGCTTTGACCAGCAGGCTGTCGGAGTGACCGTGGTAGCAGCCTTCAAACTTGATGATGCTGTCGCGACCGGTGAAACCACGGGCCAGGCGAATCGCGCTCATGGTGGCTTCGGTGCCGGAGCTGACCATGCGCACCATCTCCATCGACGGCACGATTGAGCACACCAGGTCAGCCATCTCGGTTTCCATGGCGGTCGGCGCACCGTAAGAGAGGCCGTGTTCCAGCTGCTTGCGCACCGCGTCGAGTACGTCCGGGTGGCTGTGGCCGAGGATCATCGGGCCCCAGGAGCCGACGTAGTCGACGTAGCGCTTGTCATCTTCGTCAGTGACGTACGCGCCTTCGGCATGCTTGAAGAACAGCGGCGTGCCGCCCACGCTCTTGAACGCACGCACGGGGGAGTTCACACCGCCGGGGATGTGTTTCTGGGCATTGGCAAACAGGGTTTCGGAACGGGACATGATCGGGCTCTCTAAACTGAATATTTAAGAAGATCGTTGAAGGCGCGGGCGCGACGCGTCACTTCCTGGGTGCTGTCCGCACCGAACAGGCCGTGCACCACGGCCAGCAGGTCAGCGCCATGCGCCACCAGCGGTTCGGCGTTCTCCAGGGTGATGCCGCCGATCACGCAGATCGGCAGCTGCAGGCGCGCGCGGGCCTGGGCGAGCATCGGGACGGTGGCGGCAGAAGCGCCCGGCTTGGTGTTAGACGTGAAGAAGCGGCCGAAGGCGACGTAGCTGGCGCCTTCCTTGGCGGCCTGCTCGGCCAGCTCGATCTGGCTGTGGCAGGTCGCGCCGATGATCGCCTTGGAGCCCAGCAACGCGCGGGCCGGGGTCAGCGGGCCGTCGGTCTGGCCCAGGTGCACGCCGACGCCCAGGCGCGCGGCCAGCTCGGCGTCGTCGTTGATGATCAGTTGGGTCTTGTAGCGCGAGCACAGTTCGCGCAGCTTCTCGGCCTCACGCAGGCGCCGGGCTTCGTCGCTGCTTTTGTCGCGGTACTGCAGCAGGGTCACGCCACCGTCCAGCGCCGCTTCGACGTAGGCGAGGAACTTGCCAGCCAACAGTTGGCTGTCGGTAATGGCATACAGGCCACGTAGTTTCATCGGGCAGGCCCCTTCGAGCAGAAAAAGTTACGAGCAGAAATCCAGCGGCAACCGACGCGGTACGAACTGGCCCTGACCGAGTTGTTCGGCGTCACGCAGGGTGCGCCAAGTGTAGTTGAGGGCCGATTGCACCGCGCTGACCAACCCTTCGCCCTGGGCAATCCGGCCGGCCAGGGCACTGGCAAGCGTGCAGCCCGAACCGTGATAGCTGCCGGGCAAGCGCTGGCAGGTGAAGGTCTGGCGCGTGCCGTCACGGCTGTACAGGCGGTTGTGCACTTCATGCTCGTCGCCATGCCCGCCGGTGATCAGCAGGTGCTTGATGTACGGCAGCAGCTTTTCGGCGCATTCGTCTGCCGTGCCCTCGGGCAGTTCGGCGAGGATGCGCGCTTCGGGCAGGTTCGGCGTGGCAATCAGCGACAGCGGCAACAGCCGCTCGCGCATGGCATAGCCGACTTCGTCCTTGCCCAGGCTGCCACCGCCGCCGGCGCGCAGCACCGGGTCGCAGACGACCGGTAGGTGCGGGTGCGCCTGCAGCAGTTCGACCACGGTGTCGACCATCGCGGTGGAACCGAGCATGCCCAGCTTGACCGCCGCCACTTCGGAGTCGCCGAGCACGGCATTGGCCTGGGCCAGCACCCACTCGCGGTCGAGCACGCGGAAATCGCTGACGTTGACGGTGTTCTGCACGGTCAGGGCGGTGACGGCCGGAGCCGCATGGCAGCCCTGGGCGAGCAGGGCTTCGATATCTGCCTGCAAGCCGGCGCCACCACTGGGATCATGGCCGGAGAGACAGAGGACAACGGGGCGAGAGCTGTAGATATTCATGGTGCGCGAGCTTACCACCAAACGCTTTTTGCGTGGCTGTCGGGTGCGGGTTGAATGTTGCCGTGGTTGTGACGCTTTTTTGGCGCTTTTTCACTCGAGAAAACCCGCTGAAACCCGCGTCCTAGAGCCTTTCAAAAAATTATTTCAATGGTGTCCAATGGCCTTTAGCGGCTATGCTAAAGTGGATCCAAACAACTTAATGTACCGCCGGTGTACGTCTTCTCAAAAGGAATGGGGGGCTTTTGACATAACCGGACACGCCACACTGGGGCTCTATGCGCTATTTGCTGATTTTATTGTTGTGCGGGCTGCCAATGCTCGCCAGCGCCATCGAGTTCAACCAGGACACGCGAAGCCTGCCGCTGGGCCGAGTCATGCAAGTGCTCGAAGACCCCACCGATGCGCTGACCATCGCCGACGTCAGTTCACCCGCCTACGCCGCCCAATTCAAGCCCCATGACAAAGCCACCCTCAACGCCGGCTATTCGCGCTCGGTGTTCTGGCTCAAGGTCGACCTGCATTACCTCGCCAAGGACCCGCGCGCGCCGCGCACCTGGTTTTTGGAGTTGGCCTACCCACCGCTGAATCACCTGGACCTGTACCAGAACGACGGCACCGGCACCTACCGGCTGACCTCCCGCACGGGCAGCGCATTGCCGTTCTCCAGCCGTGAAGTACGCCAGAGCAACTACCTGTTCAAGCTCAACTTTGTGCCCGATCAACAGCAGACGGTCTACCTGCGCCTGCAAAGCGAAGGCTCGATCCAGGCGCCCTTGACGCTGTGGGCCGGCACCGCTTATCTGGAACAACAACCCCTGCGCCTGTCTGTGCTCGGGGTGATCTACGGCGTGCTGCTGGGGATGTTGGTCTACAACCTGTTCATCTACCTGAGCGTGCGCGACACTAGCTACCTCTATTACATCCTTTATATCGCCTCCTTCGGCCTGTACCAGTTGTCGGTCAACGGCGTGGCGGTAGAGTACTTCTGGCCGAACAACCCGTGGTGGGCGAACGCGGCGGTGCCGTTCCTGATCGGCTCGGCGGCGCTGTTCGGCAGCCTGTTCGCCCGCAGTTTCCTGCACACCGCGCAGCACAGCCGCTGGCTCAACCGCATCCTGCTGGGGCTGGCGGCGTGCGGCGCGGTCGTCATGGCGCTGGCGTTGCTGACCAGCTATGCGGTGGCCTTGCGCCTGGCCACCGGCCTGGCGCTGGTGTTTACCGTGACCATCTTCGTGGCTGCCATCAAGGCCTGGTATTGCGGCCAGCGCATGGCGCGGTATTTCATCATCGCCTGGTCGGCGTTCCTGCTCGGTGGGGTGATCAATACCCTGATGGTGCTGGGCTACCTGCCGAATATGTTTCTCACCATGTACGCCAGCCAGATCGGTTCGGCGATCGAAGTGGCGCTGTTGTCCCTGGCGTTGGCCGACCGCATCAATTCCATGCGCGAGCAGCAGGCGCAGATCCTGTTCGATGCCAGCCAGAAGCTTGAAGTGCTCAACCAGCAGTTGGCCCGCAGCAACCGGCTCAAGGATGAATTCCTTGCGACCCTGACCCATGAATTGCGCACGCCGATGAACGGCGTGATCGGCTCCCTCGAACTGATGCAAACCGTGCCGCTGGGCGACGACCTGGCGCAGTACCAGCAAACCGCCGCCGGTTCGGCGCGGGACATGATGCGCATGGTCAACGGCATTCTGACGCTCACTGAGTTGCAAGCCGGACGCCTGACTCCCCAGCCCAAGGTCTTCAGCCTGCGCGGCGCGCTCGACGGTTTGCGCCAGCAATTCAATGCCAGCGCCCAGAGCAAAGGCCTGGCGTTTTCCATCGACGTGGCGGACGAGTTGCCGGACCGCGTGATGGGCGACGCCGACAAACTCCTGCAGTGCCTGGATTGCCTGCTGGACAACGCTTTCAAGTTTACCCATGAGGGCTCGGTGCGCCTGCGGGTGGTGGGCGTGCCGCAGAGTGACGGTGGCGTGCGCTTGAGTTTTATCGTCACCGACACCGGTATCGGCTTCGCTTTCCTCGACGAGGCCACGCTGTACCAGCGTTTCTTCCAGCTCGATGGCTCGACCACCCGCGAATACGGTGGCCTGGGGATTGGCCTGGCGATTTGCCGGCAGTTGATCGAACTGCTGGGCGGGCGCCTCACCCATCACTCCGAGCCGGGCAAGGGCAGTCGCTTCCAGTTGGAGATGCAGGTCAGCCTGGTGGCGCCGGAGCCAAAGCGGCCACCGGATCGGCAGCGTGGCCCGCAGGAGTGCGCGGTGCTGCTGGTGGATGACAACAGCGTGGGCCAGCTGGCTGTACGCGGCATGTTGCTCAAGCTCGGTTACCGGGTAAAAACCGTGGACAGCGGGCCATCCGCATTGGCGAGCCTGCAGGCCGAGACATTCGACGCAGTATTGTTGGATATACCTGAAGGCGGTTTCTCGTTGTGCTGTCAGATTCGTGCACTGCCTGGCTGCGCTGAGTTGCCGGTGATTGCCTTGAGTACGTCGCTGAATGTGTCCGAGCGCGAACATTGCCATGGCATCGGCGTCTCCGAGCGCCTGGCCAAGCCGGTGCGTTTCGACGCTTTGCAGGCGGTGTTGGAGCGTCGATTGTTGGGTCGAGTAGAGGGTGAAAGCGCCGGACATTCGGCGGGTATGCCACTTTTTTAAGCCCGGTGTCGGTGCTTAACTGAAATTCAGGCCTCATATCGACGTGGCCTTTTTTCCAGGAGGCCCGTCATGAACCTGCACTCGTTCGCCGAAACCCACGACGTCACCAACCAGCCGCCATCCCTGGATGGCACCAACCTCTACCGCATCGACCTGCCCCTGCAAGAGTGGTCGCGCCGCTTCGGCGCCGGCTGGGCCGAGACGCGCATCGATGCCTACGGAGAGCTGGCCGGCGGGCCGTTGATGGCGGCCGGGTTCCTGGCGAACCAGAACAAACCGGTGTTCAACAGCCATGACCGTTATGGGCATCGCATCGACCTGGTGGAGTTTCATCCGGCCTACCACGAACTGATGCGCACCGCCGTCGAACACGGCCTGCCGTCGCTGCCGTGGGCCCATCCGCAGTCCGGCGCGCATGTCGCCCGCGCGGCCATGACCTACCTGCACAGCCAGGCCGAAGCCGGCACCGGCTGTCCGTTGACCATGACCTTTGCCTGCGTGCCGGCCCTGCGCCTGCAGCCGGATCTTGCGCAGACCTGGTTGCCGAAAGTCCTCAGCACCGAATACGACCCGCGCAACGTCGGCATCGCCCACAAGGGCGGTGCCACCATCGGCATGGCCATGACCGAGAAACAAGGCGGCACCGACGTGCGCGCCAACACCACACGTGCCTATCCGGTAGGCGCCGGTGGCCCGGGACAGGCCTACGAGCTGGTGGGGCACAAGTGGTTCTGCTCGGCGCCGATGTGCGATGCGTTCCTGACCCTGGCGCAGACTGACAAGGGCCTGACCTGTTTCCTCCTGCCTCGGCACCGCCCGGATGACACGCGCAACGAGTTCTATATCCAGCGCCTGAAAAACAAACTCGGGAATTGCTCCAACGCCTCCAGCGAAGTCGAGTTTCGCGGCGCCCTGGCCTGGATGATCGGCGAAGAGGGCCGTGGCGTACCGACCATCATCGAGATGGTCGCCATGACCCGCTTCGACTGCATGGTCGGCTCCAGTGCCCTGATGCGCCAGGCGTTGACCCAGGCCAGCCATCATTGTGCCCATCGTTCCGTGGGTGGGCGTGTGCTCAGCGAGCAACCGCTGATGCAAAACGTGCTCGCCGACCTGGCCCTGGAAAGCGAAGCCTCGCTGGCCTTGAGCATGCGCATGGGCCGGGCGCTGGATCATCTGGATAATGAGCAGGAAGCCAAGTTCGCCCGGTTGGTGACGGCGGTGGGCAAGTATTGGATCTGCAAGCGTGCGCCGGCGATGATCAACGAAGCCGCCGAGTGCATGGGCGGTGCCGGCTATGTGGAGGACAGCATCCTGCCGCGTCTGTACCGTGAGGCGCCGGTGAATTCCACGTGGGAAGGTTCCGGCAACGTGCAATGCCTGGACGTGCTGCGCGCCCTGTCCAAAGAGCCGGGCGTGCTCGAGGCGCTGTTCGTCGAATTGGGCGACGGGCACGGCGACAGGCGACTGGCGCGGCATATCGAGCAACTGAAGTCGGCGTTCATGGACACCCAGGACATCCAGTACCGCGCGCGGCAAATGACCGAGGACATTGCCGTAGCGCTGCAGGCCAAGCTGCTGCTGGAGGCCGGGAATGCGGCGGTCAGCGATGGCTTCATTGCCAGCCGTCTGGGTGAGTCGTCCGGCCGCGTGTATGGCACCTTGCCGCGGGGTGTCGATGTGGAGGCCATCGTCGCGCGCTCAACCCCTCAAACCTGATCACCCTCCCGTGTACGCGCCGGCTCGCCGGCGATAGCGGCCTTGAGACATGTATTGAATTCAAGGTCCTTATCGCCGGCAAGCCAGCTCCTGCAAGGTAATGTGTTTCCAAATCGGTGTTTCGGTGTGGCCGGGATACAGGCAAGATAAAGGCCTGCACGTCAGAACACAGGATGCTTACCGTGACCGAAGCTTTTGTTGTCGTTCAAACCGCTGAAGAAGCCGTGGATCGGCTGGCGGCTCTGCATGAGCGTGCTACCGGCGCCCTCAACCAAGCCCTCAAGCAATACCTCAAAGACCGCGTCGAACCCGACGCCGAACAACGCGCGCTGTTTCGCTATCCGGAACTGCGCTTGACCTACCACTGCCACGGCGAAGTCCCACAGACCACCCGGGCGTATGCCAAAGTCCAGTTGCCGGGTACCTACAGCGTTACCGTCACCCATCCGGCGGCGTTCCGTAAGTACCTGCTGGAACAACTGGTGCCGCTGATGCATGACTTCACCGTGACGGTGGAAGTCGGCGTCAGCCAACAGAACATCCCGTACCCTTACGTGGTGGAGCAGGGCGACGAACTGGCCGGCTCCGGCGTAACGGCCGCGACCCTCGCCCGAGTGTTCCCCAGCACCGACCTGTCGGCCGCCACCGATGGCATCGCCGATGGCCTGTACGACTGGGAAAACACCGACCCGCTGCCCCTGGCGTTGTTCGACGCGGCGCGCGTGGACTTTTCCCTGCGCCGCCTGGTGCACTACACCGGCAGTGACTGGCGCCATGTGCAGCCGTGGATCCTGCTGACCAACTACCATCGCTATGTCGACCAGTTCATCTTGCATGGCCTGGAGCAACTGCGCAGCGACCCGCGTTTCATCCGCATGGTGCTGCCGGGCAACGTGGTGATCGACAAGAGCATGGACCACGGTGAAGCATCGGCGATTGCCGCCGGCGTGGTGTGGCATCGCTACCAGATGCCGGCCTATCACCTGCAGGCCACTGATGGCCACGGCGTGACCCTGGTGAATATCGGCGTCGGCCCGTCCAACGCCAAGAACATCACCGACCACCTGGCCGTGCTGCGCCCGCATTGCTGGCTGATGATCGGTCACTGCGGCGGCCTGCGCCAATCGCAGACCATCGGTGACTATGTATTGGCCCACGCCTATATGCGCCGCGATGGGATTCTCGACCGCGTGGTACCGCCGAACATCCCGATCCCGGCCCTGGCCGAAGTGCAGCTGGCCTTGCAGCAAGCGGCTGCCAATGTCACCGGGGAGAAAGGCGAAGAGCTGAAAAAACGCCTGCGCACCGGCACCGTGCTGACCTACGACGACCGCAACTGGGAACTGCGTTGGGCCCAGGAACGCCCGTTGATCAACCTGTCCCGCGCAGTGGCCGTGGACATGGAAAGCGGCACCATCGCCGCCCAGGGTTATCGCTTGCGCGTACCGTACGGCACCTTGTTGTGTGTGTCGGACAAACCGCTGCACAGCGAAATCAAGCTGCCGGGTTCGGCCAACGCGTTCTATGAACGTGCGGTCAGCCAGCACTTGAAGATCGGCATCGAGGCGGTCGACCTGTTGCGCACCGAACTCAACTCGCTGCACTCGCGCAAATTGCGCAGCTTCGACGAGCCGCCGTTCCGCTAAGCGGTTGGGATGGTCATTTGGCGGTCAGGCCACTAGCATTGTCGGTCCTGACCGTTAGATGTTCCTTTTGCCATGTCCCGTCCTGCCCGTCCCGATTCGCGCCGCCCCGGCGTGAAACCCCCGTATTCCGCTGCGCGTCGAGTCGCCAAGGCGCCACCGGCGGAGCCGAAGTTGATCCTGTTCAACAAGCCTTTCGATGTGCTGACCCAGTTCAGCGACGAAGGCGGGCGGGCGACCCTCAAGGATTTTATCGACATCCCCGGCATCTACCCCGCCGGCCGCCTGGACCGTGACAGCGAAGGCCTATTGCTGCTGACCAACGACGGCCAGTTGCAGGCACGCATCGCCGACCCCAAGCACAAGCTGGCGAAGACCTATTGGGTGCAAGTCGAAGGCGAGCCGACCGAGGAGCATCTGCAGCGCCTGCGCAATGGCGTGGAACTCAACGATGGCATGACCCTGCCCGCCGAAGCCCGGCGGTTGGATGAGCCTCAGTTATGGCCGCGCAACCCGCCAGTGCGCTTTCGCAAAAACATACCGACTTACTGGCTGGAGCTGGTGATTCGAGAAGGGCGTAACCGTCAGGTTCGGCGCATGACCGCCGCAGTCGGGTTGCCGACCCTGCGCCTGGTGCGCGTGCGAATTGGCGATTGGTCGATCGATGGCCTGGATCAAGGCCAGTGGAAGGAAGTGCCGGCGCGCTTATAAGGCGCCGGACTCGATCAGGCCGATCACCACGCTCTTGATGATGAACGCAGCTACGCCCAGGCCGAGCACGAAGAACAGGATGAACGAGCCAAAGCGCCCGGCCTTGGACTTCTTTGCCAGGTCCCAGACGATAAAGCCCATGAAAATGATCAGGATGGTGACCAGGCCAGTCATCATCCATTCTTCAAACAGGGCGGGATCGATGTTGTTCATGGGATCTTCCGACGGGGCAGGCGGCAAGTATAAGGCAGCGTCTTCAACACAACATTGATTTGGATCGAGGTACGGTCCAAATGTGGGAGCGTGCTTGCTCGCGAAAGCGCAGTGTCAGTCAACGCATGTATTGGCTGAATCAGCGCTTTCGCGAGCAAGCCCGCTAACACAGGGGATTTTCAGTGTTGTTGAAATCAGGTACGTAAATGAGTCAGCGGCAATTCGGTGCTGTTGAGCACCTGGTTCAGCACGAAGCTGGAGCGCACGCTGGTCACGCCTTCGATGCGGGTCAGGTGACCCAGCAGTAGCTTCTGGTAGTGATCCATGTCCGGCACCACCACTTTCAGTTGATAGTCGGCGTCCATCCCGGTCACCAGGCTGCATTCCAGCACTTGGGGCAGGGTGCGGATGGCCGCTTCGAAATTCTCGAAACGCTCCGGGGTGTGGCGGTCCATGCCGATCAGCACATAGGCGGTCAGGCTCAGGCCGAGCATCTTGCGGTCGAGCAGGGCGACCTGGCGTGCGATGTAGCCGTCGTCCTCCAATTGCTTGACCCGGCGTGAGCAGGGCGAAGGCGACAGGCCGATACGCTCGGCCAACTCCTGGTTGGAGATCCTCGCGTCGCGCTGCAATTCCGCCAAAATACTCAGGTCGTATCGGTCAAGCTTGCTCATTGGGTTGGCCTTTGTCGTAACTATTGCGGTGAATTATCCATGAAGGGTTAAAAATTGCGCAAGCACTGTTTATTGACGCAATCTTCGCAATCATCTGTCGGACGTTGGCGGGTATCGTTATCAACAGAATCACCGCCTGGACAACAGTCCACAGCAGCTCGCCCAATCAGGCCCGCTGCGGCCGCCACCCCAGCAGGGTTGAGTTGGCCTCCAGGCTGCACACTGTCCACAAGACGGCGTGAGGTGAGCCAACGTCAAAAGCGTTGAGCCAGGACGAAGTTCTCAAGGGGTGGCCGACGGGTCACCCCTTTTCTTTTGCCTTGAGAAAATTGTTCTCGTGACTGATAACCTGTCTCAGAACCGGGCGCGGCTTTTCCAGTCTTATCTATGAGGCCGGACGTTCTAGGCCCTTATCCGCAGTGAGGAATAGCATGAAGCGCATCTGGCGTATGGCAGGTGTAGGTTTGCTGATGGTGACCGTCGGCACGCAAGTGATGGCAGACGACCCGCGCCCTGAAGGCGGCGGTCAGCATGAACGAGGGCCGGAAGGCGGTCGGCAAGGTAACGAACAGCCGCGACCGCAAAACAACCAGCCTCGCCCGCAGAACAATCAACCACGGCCGGAAAACACTCAGCCGCGTCCGCAGAACCAGCACTTCGAGAACAACCAGCCGCGTCCCCAGAATCCGCACTTTGATCGCGCCGAGCAGCAGCCGCACGGTGGCGGGCAATGGCAGGGTCGCCCGCAAGGGGCAGAACAGCCTCGGCCGGCGCCGCAGCCGGCGAATAACCTGCCGATCCAAGGGCGTCCGGATACCGTGCGCCAGACCCAGGAACCGCGCCAGGGCAACTACCAAGACATCCCACGTCGCAATGATGGCAACCAGCATTGGCAGGCCGGCAATGGTCCCGGCCCACGTCCGGGCGCTGGCTTCAACAACGGTCACCCGAATGACAATCGCTGGCCGGGTCGTCCCGACGGACATGGCAATGGTTGGGGGCCCGGCCCGCAGTATCGTCCCGGTTATACCGTCGACCGTTTTCCCGACCGCAATTACCGCGTGCCGTACCGTGGCCAGGATTACTTCTTCTCCGGCGGCTACTGGTATCGCCCGCAAGGCCCGCGCTACGTGGTGGTAACGCCGCCGTATGGGATTCGCGTGCGCTACCTGCCGGACTACGCGCGCGAAGTGTGGGTGGGCAGCGCGTTGTTTTTCCTCGCGGCCGGTGCCTACTACACCTACGAAAGCACGTCCCAGGAATACGTGGTGGTGCAACCGCCGACCGCAGTGCCTGGGCCGCAGCCGGCGCCGCAAGGCAACGGGTATGACGTGGTGGCTTATCCCGCCAACGGCCAGTCACCGGCCCAAGTGCAGCAGGACGGTTATGACTGTTATCGCTGGGCGGTGCAGCAAAGCGGCTTCGACCCGCAGGCCGTCACCTACGCGCCCGACCCGGCGGTGGTGCAAACCTACCGCCAGGCACAGGGCAACTGCCTGAGCAGTCGCGGGTATCAAGTGCAGTATTGATAAGCTGCAAGCTGCTAGCTATAAGCCGCAAGCTTCAAGCTTCAAGCCGCAATCTTCACTCTTGAGGCTTGAGGCTTACAGCTTATAGCTGGCTTCTTGCGGTTGATCTGCGGGGTCCGCGTGTACCAGTACTTCGGCACGCGGGTAGGCTTGGTGAATGGCATCGGCGGCCTGGTCGCTGATGCCGTGGGCGACTGACAGGGTCAAATCCCCCGGCAGTTCCAGGTGCAGTTGCACGAACCAGTGGCTGCCGGAAATCCGCGTGCGCAAATCATGCGCACCCAGCACGCCGGGCACGCCGCGCGCCAGTTCCAGCATATGCTGGCTGACCTCCGGCGGCAGCTCCTCGTCCATCAATACCGCGAAGCTTTCCCGGGCGATCTGGATCGCACTCCACAAGATGTAGGCGGCAATGCCCAGGCCGAACCAGGCGTCGACCTGATGAAAGCCCATGCCCGCCAGCACCAGTGCCACCAGGATGCTGCCGTTGAGCATCAGGTCCGAACGGTAATGCAGAGAATCCGCGCGTACCGCGTTGGAGCCGGTTTCGCGCACCACCCGGTGTTGCAGCATCAGCAAGGCCACGGTCAGCACCAGGGAAAACACGATCACACCAATGCTCAGCCACGGCGCGCCCACCGGTTCCGGGTGTTGCAGGCGCTCGTAGGCCTGGAACGCGATCAGCACCGCACTGCCGCCGATAAACAGCGCCTGGGCCATGCCCGACAGCGATTCCGCCTTGCCATGACCATAACGGTGATCGTCATCGGCCGGGCGCAGGGCGTAATGCACGGCCAGCAGGTTCAGCAGCGAGGTCACGCCGTCGAGTAGTGAGTCGGTCAACCCGGCGAGCATGCTCACCGAGCCACTGAGCCACCAGGCGATGGCCTTGGTGATAATCAGCGCACAGGCCACGCCCACCGAGGCGCGGGTGGCCAGGCGCAGGAGCCGCGCGTGTTCGGGGCTGGTGGTCATGGGCAGTCCTTAGGCAGCGGGTTGCAGGCCCAGGGACGCGAGCTGTTGCACGCTGCCCTTGAACTGGATCATGCGCGGGTCATCCAGCGGCAGGCTGCGGCCGGTTTCCTTCTGGATGATGGTTTGCAGCTTGGCGTTGTCGACCTTGCCGTCGGCGCCGATGGCCTCGTGGAGTTTTTCCGGGGCGACCTGGGCAGTCTTGCCCGGTTCGAAGTAGATCGCGCCGGTGGCGAAGTCCACGCCGAACGCGATCAGGCCAGGGATCACATAGAACAGCAGGCCCACGGCGTCGAGCACGGCAATCGCCGGGTCGATCTTGCCGTCGATCTGGCCGCGGCGGTCGGGGTAGAAAATCGAGCCGCAGGCCGTCAACTGGCTCAGCAGGGTGACGGCGAGGACACCGCCAATGACACGGGAAGCGATACGCATGAAGACTCTCCTGAACACGGTTGATACGAAACTATAAGCCAGCGCCGACCTTTGAGCGCATTCACCGCGAAAGGGTGGGGTGCTTGTGAGACCAGCACCGGCATCCGGCAGTTCGCCGTTATACTCGCCGCTCTGCTTTGGAGCCAGTATGAATTCGTTGCCCATCGATGATGTTTTACCCGCCCTGCGTGACGCCTTGGCGAATCGCCATGAAGCGGTGCTGGAAGCGCCGCCCGGCGCCGGTAAAACTACCCGTGTGCCCTTGGCCTTGTTGAACGAGCCCTGGCTGGCCGGGCAGACCATCCTGATGCTCGAACCGAGGCGCCTGGCGGCGCGTGCTGCCGCCGAACGGCTGGCCAGTGAGCTGGGCGAAAAGGTCGGCGACACCGTCGGCTATCGCATCCGTCTCGACAGCAAAGTCGGCCCCAATACACGGATTGAAGTGGTCACCGAAGGCATCCTCACCCGTCGCCTGCAGGATGACCCGGCACTCGACGGCGTGGGTTTGCTGATCTTCGACGAATTCCACGAACGCAGCCTCGACGCCGACCTGGCGCTGGCCCTGAGCCTGAACGGGCGCGAGCTGTTTCGCGATGAGCAGCCGCTGAAAATCCTGCTGATGTCCGCGACCCTCGAAGGCGAGCGCCTGGCCAGTCTGCTGAACGACGCGCCGATCCTGCGCAGCGAGGGACGTATGTTCCCGGTGCAGACGCGCTGGGGCCGGCCCTACCAGGCGGGTGAATTCATCGAGCCGCGTGTGGTGAACACCCTCCTCGAGGCCCTGCACGACGAGTCCGGCAGTGTGCTGGTGTTCTTGCCGGGGCAGGCGGAGATTCGCCGGGTCCATCAACAACTGGCTGACGCCCTGGGCGACCGCAGCGATGTGCTGCTGTGCCCGCTGCATGGCGAGCTGGACCTCAACGCCCAGCGCGCCGCCATCGACCCGGCTCCGCCCGGCAAGCGCAAAGTGGTACTCGCCACCAACATCGCCGAGACCAGCCTGACCATCAATGGCGTACGTGTGGTGATCGACGCCGGCTTGGCGCGCGTGCCGCGTTTCGACCCTGGCAGCGGCATGACCCGCCTCGATACCCAACGCATCTCCCGCGCCAGTGCCACGCAGCGCGCCGGCCGGGCAGGGCGCCTGGAGCCGGGGGTGTGTTATCGCTTGTGGTCCGAGGACCAGCATGAAGGCCTGGCCGCGTATGGCAGTGCGGAAATCCTCGCCGCCGATCTCGCCGGCCTGGCGCTGCAACTGGCGCGTTGGGGTGTCACGCCCACGCAACTGGTGTGGCTCGATGTGCCGCCGACCGCCGCCTATGCCCAGGCCCAGGATTTGCTGCAGCGCCTGGGGGCGTTGAATGACGACACGCTGACCGCGCATGGCCAGAAAATGGCCGAGCTGCCGGCCCATCCGCGTATCGCCCATCTGCTGTTGCGCGGCCAGGATCTGGGCCTCGCGGCGACCGCGTGTGAGGTCGCCGCGCTCTTGGGGGAGCGCGATATTTTGCGCGGCGCTGGTGCGGATTTGCACAGTCGCCTGGCGTTGCTGTCCGGTGAAGAACGTGCGCGCGGCACCCAAGGCGGCGTGCAGCGGGCCAAGCAACTGGCGCGGCAATACCGTGGCTATCTAAGAGGCAAGGCCACCCAGCCGGTGGCCGATCCCGACCACCCACGCTGGCTCGGTGCCCTGCTGGCGCTGGCCTACCCGGACCGCGTCGCCCAGCAACGTCGCCCCGGCGGCGCCGAATATCGCCTGGCCAACGGCCGAGCGGCGCTGTTCGCCGAGGCCGACAGCCTGATGAAACAACCCTGGCTGGTGATCGCCGACCTGGGCAGTCGCCAGGGCCAGCGTGAAGAGCGTATCTACCTGGCGGCCGATTTTGATCCGGCACTGTTCGACACGGTGCTGGCCGAGCAGGTGCGCACTGTCGACCAGCTGGATTGGGACGAGCGCGAAGGCGTACTGCGTGCCGAACGCCAGCGCAAAGTCGGCGAACTGGTGCTCAGCCGTGAACCGCTGACCGGCCTGGACGAGTCCGCCCGCAGCCAGGCGCTGGTCAACCTGGTGCGCCGCAAAGGCCTGGAGTTGCTGCCCTGGACGCCCGAACTGCGCCAATGGCAGTCCCGCGTCATGCTGCTGCGCCAGCTGGACGCCGGCAAAACCAGCGAATGGCCGGATATCAGCGACAACGCCTTGCTCGCCAGCCTCGAACACTGGCTGATGCCCTACCTGGGCAAAGTCTCGCGCCTGAGCCATTTCGCCCAGCTGGATATTTCCAGCTTCCTGCATAACCTGTTGCCGTGGCCGCTGCCCCAGCGGCTCGATGAACTGGCGCCGCAACATGTGAAGGTGCCGTCGGGCTCGTCAGTGCGTTTGGACTACAGCGAACAGCCGCCGATTCTGGCGGTGCGCCTGCAAGAATTGTTCGGCCTGGCCGACACCCCGCGCATTGCCGGCGGGCGCCAAGTGGTGAAGCTGCACCTGCTGTCCCCGGCACGGCGGCCGGTGCAGGTGACCCAGGATCTGGCGAACTTCTGGCGCAGTACCTACGCCGAAGTGAAGAAGGATCTGAAGGGCCGTTACCCCAAGCACTATTGGCCGGATGACCCGCTGGTGGCGGAGGCGACCGCCAGGATCAAGCCGAGAAAGTAGCGACCACCGGGATCAAATGTGGGAGCCGGCCTGCCTGCGACTGCGGTGCAGCCGACACACCGCGTCGTCTGCATCGCCGCCAAGCCGGGCTCCTACAGGTGTTGGTTATTGCGCGGCAGGCAGCAGGAATCGTGCGATCACCGGCAGATGGTTGGAAATACGCAAGGTATCCTCCTGCCGCACCTTGGCCTGCACCCGTTTGATCCGTGGGCTGTAGAACAGGTAATCGAGCGTGCGATCCGGGCCTTCGATGCTGGGATCATTCGGGAAGTGCGTCAGCCATTTTTCACGGTCAATCCCGCTCGATTCGCTGTTACTCGGGATCATCGGGTACTTGTCCCACAGCAGATGCAGCTCGCTGTCCGGCGAATACCGTCCGCGCTTGCCCGCGTCCAGGCGCAGGAATTGCCCCAGGGGCAGCAGGTTGAAGTCGCCGCCGATCAGCCAGGGCGTGCCGCGACCTTCGAACTTATCCAGCAACTTGACCGTGGTTTGCACCTGCGCCTGCACCGCGCTGCGGCCCGGGGCATCGCCGTCCAGGCGGGTGTTGAGTACTGCCAATTGGCCGCCATCACTCAGTGGCAAGTAAGTCAGCAGCAGGGCCGGCTTGGGCTGGAACTGACGGCTGATGAAGTTGGCGTCCGGCGCCGGCAATTGCAGGCGCTCGGCGTGTTCGATCTGGTAGCGGCTCAGGGTCGCCAGCTTGCGGCCGACGCTGCCGAAGATATGCCGGTCGGGGACGAAGTCGGCTTTCCAGTCGAAGGTCTGGGCGCTGCAGGGGTAGAGGTCGACCAGGCGTTCCTGGAGCAGGGCCAGTTGGTCCTGGTAGTGGGAGGGCTTGGCGTTTTCGTCGAGTTCCTGCAGCAGCAGGATGTCGGGTTGTTCGTCGCGGATCACCCGCGCCACTTCGTCGAGGCTGGCGGCCATGTCTTCCACGGTAGGGCGGTCGTCGGGGCCGCTGCCGTCGGTGGTGTCGTACCAGAACACGTAGTTCTTGCCGGCCAGGTATTGCACGTTCCAGGTCATGACCTTGAGCGCCTGCCCTGGCAACAGGGTCGGCGCACGCGGCGCAACACAGCTCACGGGCAGGATTTCCTTGGGCTCGGGGCGCCAGGTCAGGCTGTAGATCAGGGCCGTCAGCAGGCCTGCAATGATCAACAGGCCCAGCAAGGTTATGCGCAATAAACGGGTCATCGGCTCGGCTTATAGCGTTTCGGGAGTGGCACGGAGCATATCACCGCGCGTCGGCATCGCCACCGATCAGCATGAATAAACGAAACAGCACCACACTGGTAAACAGCTGCAGGAAGCTGTGCGCGCTGTCGATCAGCACGCCGAGCAACGGCGCAGGCTCGGGATAGGCCGCCACACTGGCGCCCTTGAGCAGCCACAGCGGTGTCATCACGCACAACAGGCACACCAGGATCCGCCAGAAATGCCCACGGGTCAGGCGGAAGCTTTCCTTCATCGCCTCCAGCGCCGGCATGCTGCGCAGTACCAGCAGGTACTCGGCAAACGCCAGCACCACCATCAGCCACAGGCCTGGCAGGAAATACAGCGACAGGCCGAGCAGAATCAGCAAGGTGCTCATGGCCGTCAGCAGGGCGAAGCGCGGCCACAGGGTCAGCGCCATCGCCCACACATCCTTGGTGCGCGGCGATTCGCCCCGGGTGCGGGCGTCGAGAAACAGGATCAAGGCGCCGGTGTACAGCGGGTACACCAGCAACCCCACCACCACGCTGTAGCCGGGGAAGGCATCCGGGCCCAGCGTGTGGTCGAGCACCTGTTGCAGCAGGGCCTCCAGGATGACCAGCGGCAGGCATAGCTGAACGATGGCGCCCAGGTTGTTCCGGGTAAAACGGAAAGAGTCGCGCAATACGTCTAACGGATTCATCAGGTTCATCGCAGGCCTGGAAACAAGGGCGACACTTTAACCGATCAGGGTTGCAGGGACGCAAACGTAAACCTTGAGTAAAGACCATTGAAACAACTGGTAACAGCCCCATAACTAGAGTGCACCTGGCCTGATCACAGGCAGGACCACGATTTCTACCGGCAATCTAACGAGGTCGCCATGAACAGCGAAGAGCAAACCCTGATCGATGGACTGTTTTCACGGTTGCAGCAAGCCGAAACGGACTCAGCCCCCCGCGATGCGCAAGCAGAAGCGCGGATCAAGGAGCACATGACTCGCCAACCGGCCGCCGGGTACTACATGACCCAGTCGATCCTGGTGCAGGAACACGCGCTCAAGAGCCTCGACGCGCAGAACAAGCAGCAGGCGCAGCAGATCCAGCAGTTGCAGGACGAGCTAGAGCGCGCCAAGTCGTCGCAGCCAGCCCCTGCAAGCGGCGGCGGCTTCCTGTCGAGCATCTTTGGCGGCGGTTCCCGCGACCCGCAGCCAAGCCAGAGCGCCCCGGCGTCGTCGGGTGGCTGGCGTGAACCGGGCAGGCCTGCGTTTGGCCAGCCTGCGCCGCAGCAGAACTATGGCGCGCCCCAGCAGAACTACCAGCAACCGCAACAGGCGCCTGCGGCTCCGATCGGCAGCGGCTTCCTCGGCGGTGCACTGAAAACCGCTGCAGGCGTGGCCGGTGGTGTAATGCTGGCCGAAGGCATCAGCAGCCTGTTCCACCACAACCAGCAGCCGCAGGTGGTGGAAGAAATCATCGAGCAACCGGCGCCGGCCAGCGACCAGGGCGGCTGGGGCAACGACGACCAGCGCTTTGCCGGCAATGACAGCGACAGCTGGGGCAGCAACAACGCGGACAGTTTTGCCGACAGCGACTATTCCGACGACTCTTCTTCCTTTGGCGACGACGATTCCTTCGTCTGACCTGCACTCAACCGGGGCGCGGTGTCGCCCCGGTCTGATTTTTCCCGGAAACGTTCTCGCGACTGGCATACTGGCACCCTTTCCGGGCGCTGGCGCCTGGCTGTCATGAGGAAGTGCGGTGAAGAAAATTGCAGTGTTCGCCGATGTACAAAACCTCTATTACACCGTCCGCCAGGCCTATGGTTGCCACTTCAACTACGCCGCCCTGTGGGCTGATATCAGCGCGCGCGGGCAGATCGTCGAGGCCTATGCGTATGCCATCGACCGAGGCGACAGCAAGCAGCAGCAGTTCCAGCAGATCCTGCGCAACCTGGGCTTCACGGTGAAACTCAAGCCGTATATCCAGCGCAGCGACGGCTCGGCCAAGGGCGACTGGGACGTGGGCATCACCATCGACATCATGGACGCCGCCGACCACGTCGACGAAATCGTGCTGGCCTCCGGCGATGGTGACTTCGACATGCTGCTCGACCGCATCATCCACAAGCACGGCGTCGAAGCCGTGGCGTATGGCGTGCCGGGGCTGACGGCCAACTCGTTGATACGCGCTGCCAGCCGCTACGTGCCGATCGAAGGCGCGTTGCTGCTCAAATAAGCGCTACGGCTCAATAAATAGTTAGACGGAGTTGGAACAGGTTTGGAACGTATAGCGGTCATCGACTTTGAAACCACCGGCATCACCCCGAGCAGCCATTGCCGGGCCACGGAAATCGCCGTGGTCATCCTCGAACGTGGCCAGATCGTGGACCGTTACCAGAGCCTGATGAACGCTGGCGTGCGCGTGCCCGGCTTTATCGAACAGCTCACCGGCATCAGCAACGCCATGCTGCGCAGCGCGCCGCCGGCTGAGCGGGTGATGAACGAAGTGAATGAATTCGTCGGCACCACGCCGCTGATGGCGCACAACGCTGCGTTCGACCAGAAATTCTGGGATTACGAACTGGGCCTGATCCGCCGCACCCGCCTGCAGAAATTCGCCTGCTCCCTGCTGCTGGCGCGCCGCCTGATGCCGTCGGCGCCGAACCACAAACTCGGCACGTTGAATGCCTTCGCCAAGCTGCCCCACACCGGCCAGGCTCACCGGGCGCTGGCGGATGCGGAAATGGCCGCCAACCTCACAGCGCACCTGGCCCAGGAACTGCGCCGCACCCACGGGTTGCGCGAACTGTCCCACGACCTGCTGTGCACCTTGCAGAAAGTGCCGGCGGCGAAGATCAATGAGCATCTGAAGAAACATCGCGGGTTCTGAGCCTGCGCAGACCTCATATGGACACCAGGCCAATTGTGGTGAGCGCGCTTGTTGTGGTGAGCGGGCTTGCCCCGCGTTGGGCTGCGAAGCAGACCCAGTAAGGTAAACGCGGTCATCCAGACAGACTGAGTTGCTGGTTTTGGGGCCGCTACGCAGCCCAACGCGGGGCAAGCCCGCTCGCCACAAAAAAGCCAAATCACCACAAAGCCAAATCACCACAAAACTTCGCTCGTCAGGCTATCGATGCTGCACGCACGCCAACGCCCAATGCATCACCGCCCCGTCCTGCACCTTCATTGCCTCGCTGCTTTGTCATGCAGATCAAGTGGCAATTCAACTTGCAAGCGACCCAGAAAGATTGGGACCACATCACTACCATCAAGCAGATAGTTGACTTGATCGTTGAACGCCCGAATTTGCAGTGCGGCCACTGACGCCATCGGGGGCAAGCCCCCTCCCACATTTCGAATGTATTCACAAATCAAACTGTGGGAGGGGGCTTGCCCCCGACGGCGGTAGATCAGCCACCATTCTTGCCGTTGATTTCCAACTGCCCCAACGGCACCCGCCGCTCTATCGCGCTCGACAAGATGATCGAGGTCTTGCTGAACCCGAACTTCGCCACCCGGTTGATCAAATTCTCCAACTCCGGCATCGAGCCCACCGCTGCCTGCATGATCACGCACGGATCGCCCGTGACGCGGTGGCATTCGGTCAGTTCGGGGATTTCGGCCAGGGCATCGTAGACCTTCTGGCTGCCGTGGTTGGTCAGTCTCAGTTCCATCACGCACTGAATCGGCAGACCGACTTTGGATAAGTCCACTTTGGCCTGATACCCGGTGATCACGCCGCTGGCCTCCAGCTTGGCCACGCGTTCGGCGACGGCGGGGGCGGAGAGGTTTACCGTGCGCGCCAGTTGCGCGTAGGAAGCGCGGCCGTCTTCGAGCAGGGCGCTGAGGAGCATGCGGTCGTATTTGTCCATGATAAGGCTCCAGGAGCGCGGGGCTTTCGAAAGTAGGGTTTATAGCCCTGATAACCATGTTTTGAAAAGTGTACTGGCGGATTAAACAGGTTTTGTAACTTATGTTTAGGCGCCTGCCTTTTTAGAATAAGCCTCTCTCATTTCTGCCATAGAGCTGCCCAATGCCAGGCCCACGTCGCTTTCCCTTACCGTTGATCGCCGCTTTTTTTGCGTTGTATGTGATTTGGGGCTCCACCTACCTGGTGATCCGCATCGGCGTGGAATTCTGGCCGCCGCTGATGCTGGGTGGGATTCGCTTCCTGGTGGCGGGGGCGGTGATGTATGGCTTCTTGCGTTGGCGCGGGGCGCCAGCGCCGACCTGGGAGCAATGGAAGGCCGCTGCCAAGATCGGCATTTTGCTGCTGACCTTCGGCAATGGCGCGGTGAGTGTGGCCGAGCACACCGGCGTCTCGTCCGGTGTGGCGGCGCTGGCGGTGGCGACCGTGCCGCTGTTCACCTTGCTGTGCGGTTATTTCTGGGGCGCGCGTAATACCCGCCTGGAATGGGCGGGCGTGATCCTGGGGATGATCGGTATCGCCATGCTCAACATGGGCAGCACATTGCAGTCGAGCCCGATGGGCGCGGCTTTATTGTTGTTTGCCGCGGCGTCGTGGGCGTTCGGTTCGGTGTGGAGTCGGCGCCTGCCGTTGCCGCCGGGGGCAATGGCCAGTGCGGCGGAAATGCTGGTGGCCGGCGTGACGCTGTTGATCGCCAGCGCGCTCACCGGGGAACACCTGCAAGCCATGCCGCCGCTGGAAGGCTGGCTGGCCCTGGCGTACCTGGCCGTGTTCGGGTCGATCATCGCCTTCAACGCCTACATGTACCTGCTCAAGCATGTGCGTCCGGCGGCGGCGACCAGCTATGCCTACGTCAACCCGGCGGTGGCGGTCTTGCTGGGGATCGTGTTCATCGGCGAGACCATCGGCCTCGAAGAAGCCCTGGCGATGCTGGTCATTATCAGCGCGGTGCTGTTAATCAGCCTGCCCCAGTGGCGCAAGCCCAAGCCGGAAATAAGGTAAACTGCCGCGCATTACGCCCTTGCGCTGAATTTTTCCTACGGTAAACACATGACTTTCGCCACACTTGGCCTGATCGAACCCTTGCTGCGCGCCCTTGAGACGCTTGGCTACCAGACCCCGACGCCGGTGCAGGCGCAAGCCATTCCGGCGGTGCTGGCCGGTCGCGACCTGATGGCTGCGGCCCAGACCGGCACCGGCAAGACCGCCGGTTTCGCCGTGCCGCTCCTGCAATTGCTGACAATGGAAGGGCCCAAAGTCGCTGCCAACTCGGCCCGCGCACTGATCCTGTGCCCGACCCGTGAACTGGCCGAGCAGGTTCACGCCAGCGTTGCCGAGTACGCCCAACACCTGCCGCTGACCACTTACGCGGTGTACGGCGGCGTGAGCATCAACCCGCAGATGATGAAGCTGCGCAAGGGCGTCGACATCCTGGTCGCCACGCCGGGCCGGCTGATCGACCTGTTCCGCCAGAACGCGCTGAAACTCAACCAGTTGCAGACCCTGGTGCTGGATGAAGCCGATCGCATGCTCGACCTGGGCTTCTCCGAAGAACTGGCGAACATCTACCGCATGCTGCCGAAGAAGCGCCAGACACTGCTGTTCTCGGCGACCTTCTCCGATGACATTCGCGTGCTGGCCGGGCAGATGCTCAACGACCCGCTGAGCATCGAGGTCAGCCCGCGCAACGTCGCCGCCAATACCGTGAAGCAATGGGTGGTGCCGGTCGACAAGAAGCGCAAGCCCGAGCTGTTTGTGCACCTGATGCGCAAAGGCCGCTGGAAGCAGGTGCTGGTGTTCGCCAAGACCCGCAATGGCGTGGATGCGCTGGTGGATAAGTTGCAGGGCCTGGGCATCAATGCCGACGGCATCCATGGTGATAAACCCCAAGCGACCCGCCAACGCGCGCTGGACCGTTTCAAATCCAGCGAAGTGCAGATCCTGGTGGCCACCGACGTGGCGGCCCGTGGCCTGGACATCGAAGACCTGCCGCTGGTGGTCAACTTCGACCTGCCGATCGTGGCCGAGGATTACATCCACCGCATTGGCCGTACCGGCCGTGCGGGCAACACCGGCGAGGCGATTTCGCTGGTGTGCGCTGATGAAGTGAACATGCTGTCGGCCATCGAGATGCTGACCCGTCAGACCTTGACCCGCAAGATGGAGCCGGATTTCGAACCGGAGCACCGCGTGCCGGACACCGATGCCAGCGGGCAGGTAGTGAAGAAACCGAAAAAACCGAAGAAGCCCAAGACCTCCGGTGGCGGCGGCAAGCGCAACCTCGGCAAGTGGGTGGACAGTGGCGAGGTGGCGCCGGCGGAGCCGTCGGTCAAGCCGGTGCGCAAGGTCCCGGTTTTTAATACCGGGCCGCGCAAGAAGAAGTAACTGACCTTTGTGGTGAGCGGGCTCGCCCCGCGTTGGGCCGCGAAGCGGCCCTAAAACCTGCAAGCGCGGTTTACCTGTTAAAACCCAGCGGGTTTATTGGGGCTGCTCCGCAGCCCAACGCGGGGCAAGCCCGCTCGCCACAAGCCACTCCAACATCCCGCGCCCGGCTGCTCGTCCGCTGGCAAAACACCCCGTCAGCAAATACCCGCCGGTCGGCGCTTCCCAGTCAAGCATCTCCCCTGCGCAAAACACCCCCGGCAATTGCTTGAGCATCAGTCGCTCATCCAACGCCTCGAACGGCACGCCACCGGCGGTGCTGATCGCCTCGTCCATCGGCCGGGTTTTCACCAGGGTCAGTGGCAGCGCCTTGATATCAACCGCCAACTGCGCCGGATCATGAAAGTGCTCGGCCGGGGTCAGCTCGCGCAGCAGCGCCGCTTTCACGCCATCCAACCCCAACTGACTGTGCAAATGCTTGCTCATCGAGCGCGAGCCACGTGGCTTGGCCAGGGCGGCCTGGACCTTGTCCAGCGGTTTGCTCGGCAGCAGATCGATATGCACGGTGGCTGCGCCGTCACGGTTGATGGCTTCACGAATCGGCGCCGACAGTGCGTAGATCAGGCTGCCCTCGATGCCCGTCGCGGTGATCACGCACTCGCCCAGTCGAGGCTTGTCATCCGCCACGCCGATAGCGACGTTTTTCAGCGGCGCGCCGGCGAATTTGCTCACCATCAAATCGCTCCAGGCCGACACCTCGAAGCCGCAGTTGCTCGGTTGCAGCGGAGCGTAGGGCACGCCACGGTCTTCCAGCAACTTGAGCCACGCACCATCGGAACCCAGGCGCGACCAGCTGCCGCCGCCCAGGGCCAGTAGCACGGCATCGCTGTGGATAGTTTTTTCGCCGTCAGGGCTGTGGATAAGTAACTTGCCCTCGGCATTCCAGCCGAGCCAGCGATGGCGGGTGTGGATAACCACGCCCTGGTCACGCAGGCGCTTGAGCCACGCACGCAGCAGCGGTGCGGCTTTCATGTCGGTAGGAAACACGCGACCGGAAGTGCCGACAAAGGTCTGGATGCCCAGGCCGTGAATCCATTCGCACAACGCCTCGGCGCCAAACGCGCGCAGTAACGGCGCCATCTGCGGCGCGCGCTCGGCGTAACGCGACAGGAACGCCGGGTACGCCTCCGAATGGGTGATGTTCATGCCGCCCACGCCCGCCAGCAGGAACTTGCGCCCCACGGAGGGCATGCCGTCATACAGATCGACCCGCACGCCTGCCTGGCTCAAAACTTCGGCGGCCATCAGCCCGGCGGGGCCGCCGCCGATAATGGCAGCGTGGGAGGGAGCAGTAGCGGACATCAGCAGGCCTGGTGAAAACGAAAGGGCGCCCATTGTAAGCAATGGCGCGCAATTGTGGGGGGGGAAGGATCGTTGTGATCGGCGAGCACGCTTTCCATAGTGACCGTGCTTCCTGTGGCGAGCGGGCTTGCCCCGCGTTGGGCTGCGAAGCAGCCCCAAACCCTAAACCCCCGTTCTAACTGACAGAACGCGACGCCCTCAAAAGGGGCTGCTACGCAACCCAACGCGGGGCAAGCCCGCTCACCACAAGGAAGCCTGCGTGTCTGATCAGAAAACGTACAGTTTCCTACACGCCATGCGTGGGTTAGCTTTCAGACGCTTACGCTCAAGTTATCCACAGGCCGTTCCACAGGCATTGTGGGTAACGCTCACACTTCAATGACAGCCTGACGACGTCCATACCCGTTGTGCGCTGTGATGCAGGATGCCGTGACGACGCGCCAGGGCAGGGCGGTCCTTGCTGTAGCCGCCGCCGATCACGCCCATCACCGGGATGTCGCGGCCCAGGCAGTGGCGCATCACGGCTTCATCGCGGGCGGCGACGCCGGTGTCTGTCAGCTTGAGGTAACCGAGGGCGTCGTCCTTATGCACATCGACGCCAGCGTCGTACAGCACCAGGTCGGGTTGGTACAGCGGCAGTAGGTAGTTGAGGGCGTCATCGACCACCTTGAGGTACTCGGCATCGCCCATGCCCATGGGCAGTGGGATGTCCCAATCGCTCTGGGCCTTGCGCGCCGGGAAGTTCTTTTCGCAGTGCAGCGACACGGTGATGGCATCCGGGGTGTCGTGGAGGATACGGGCGGTACCGTCGCCCTGATGCACGTCGCAGTCGAAGATCAGTACGCGATTGACCCGGCCGCTGGCCAGCAGGTAATGGCTGATCACCGCCAGGTCGTTGAAGATGCAGAAGCCCGCCGGGTAATCGTAATGGGCGTGATGGGTGCCGCCCGCCAAGTGGCAGGCAAGGCCATGTTCGAGTGCCTGCTCGGCCGCGAGGATCGAGCCGCCCACCGCGCGCACGGTGCGTCGGGCCAGGGCTTCGCTCCAGGGTAGACCGAGGCGCCGCTGGTCTTCGCGGGACAACTCGCCACTCATGTAGCGTTCGATATAGCCCGGTTCATGAGCCAGGGCGAGAATATCTGCCGGACACAGCTGCGGGCGCAGCAGTTGGCTGTCCTCGGTCAGGCCGCTGGCCACCAGGTGGTCACGCAACAGACGGAACTTGTCCATCGGGAACCGGTGGTCCGCCGGGAACTCGGGGCTGTAGTCATCGTGGTAGATCAATGGCAAAGGCATGGGATTTTCTGACAGGAATCTGCGAAGGATCTTAACAGCGCTGTACACTCACGCACATGGCAAGGGAGGGGACCCATGGAGCCGATACTCGAACTGGAAAGTGCACGCCTGCTGATGCGCCCATGGCGTGACAGCGACCTGCCGGACTTTGCACGCATGTGCGCCGACTCGCAGGTGATGCGCTATTTCCCGGCCAAATTGAGCCACCTGGAAAGCGCCGCGCTGATCGGGCGGATTCGTGGCCATTTCGCCGAATACGGCTTTGGCCTGTGGGCCTTGCAGCGCAAGGACACTGGCGAATTCATTGGCCTGACCGGGTTGCAGAATGTCAGCTTCGAGGCGGGCTTCACCCCAGCGGTGGAAATCGGCTGGCGCCTGGCGCGCGAGCACTGGGGGCTGGGCTATGCCAGCGAGGCGGCGTGGACGGCATTGCGCTGTGGGTTCGACCGCTTGCAGCTGGATGAAATTGTCGCCTTCACCACGGAGGCCAATCTGCCATCACAAAAAGTCATGCAGGCCATCGGTATGCATTACGATCCGCTGGCAGATTTCGAACACCCCAAGGTCGCAGCCGATGACCCGCTGCGCCCGCATGTTTTGTACCGCATCACCCGCGCCCAATGGTTGGACACGCTGCACGGGTAGGAGCTGGCTCCTACAAGTAGAAAAGAATTGCTCTGAGGAGAGTGTTAATGAGCCAAGTATTGGAAGATCTGGTGGACTTGCTGACCCTGGAGCCGATCGAGGAAAACCTCTTTCGCGGCCGCAGCCAGGACCTGGGTTTTCGCCAACTGTTCGGCGGCCAGGTGCTCGGCCAGTCCTTGTCGGCCGCCAGCCAGACGGTCGAAGAAGCGCGGCACGTGCATTCATTGCATGGCTACTTCCTGCGCCCCGGCGATGCGAAATTGCCAGTGGTGTATTCGGTGGACCGCGTGCGTGACGGCGGCAGTTTCAGCACGCGCCGCGTGACCGCGATCCAGAAGGGCCACCCGATCTTCACCTGCACCACCTCGTTCCAGTACGACGAACAAGGCTTCGAACACCAGACCACCATGCCCGTGGTGGTCGGTCCGGAAAACCTGCCGTCGGAGCTGGAGCTGACCCAGCAGCGTGCGCACCTGATCCCCGAGCACATGCGCGACAAGCTGCTGTGCCCCAAGCCGATCGAAGTGCGCCCGGTGACCGAGAAAGACCCGTTCAACCCGCAGCCGTCCGACCCGGTCAAGTACGTGTGGTTTCGCGCCGACGGTGCCCTGGCTGACGCGCCGGCGCTGCACAAATACTTGCTGGCCTACGCCTCGGACTTCGGCCTGTTGACCACTTCGCTGCTGCCTCACGGCAAGACCGTTTGGCAGAAAGACATGCAAGTCGCCAGTCTTGACCACGCGCTGTGGTTCCACGCCGACCTGCGCGCCGATGACTGGTTGCTCTACGCCATGGACAGCCCGTGGGCCGGCAACTCACGGGGTTTCTCGCGCGGCAGCGTGTACAACCGTGCCGGGCAATTGGTGGCGTCGGTGACCCAGGAAGGGTTGATTCGCCATCGCAAGGATTGGGCATGAGCCTGACGGACGTTAAGCATTGGGTATTCGACATGGACGGCACCCTCACGGTGGCCGTGCATGACTTTGCGGCCATTCGCGTGGCCCTGGAGATTCCGCCCGAGGACGACATCCTCACTCACCTGGCTGCATTGCCTGCCGACGTGGCAGCGGCCAAGCATGCCTGGTTGCTGGAGCATGAGCGCGAGCTGGCGCTGGGTTCCGTCGCAGCAGAGGGTGCGGTGGAGTTGGTGCGGGAACTGGCGGGACGCGGTTATCGCCTCGGCATCCTTACCCGCAATGCGCGGGAGTTGGCGCATATCACCCTGCAAGCGATTGGCCTGGCCGACTGCTTTGCCGTCGACGACGTGCTGGGTCGCGATGATGCACCGCCCAAGCCCGATCCAGGCGGCCTGCTGAAACTGGCCGCAGCCTGGGATGTGGTACCGAGCGAGATGGTGATGGTCGGCGATTACCGCTTCGACCTCGACTGCGGCCGCGCAGCGGGCACGCGCACGGTGTTGGTCAACTTGCCGCAGAACCCATGGCCGGAATTGGCAGATTGGCATGCCACAGACTGTGCAGTGCTGCGCCAGATGATCCAACCCTGAGCCCTGTTGGAGCCGGCTTGAACTGGCGATGGCGGCGTGTCAGTCGATCTGTTTTCAACGGGTCCACCGCTTTCGCAGGCAAGCCAGCTCCCACATTTTGACCGTGGTTGTCAGGTAGAAAATAGCTCGCCACAGATCTCACAGCCCACCCCGCGATCCCCTGTGGGAGTTGTCGAGCCTTAGCGAGGCTGCGAAAGCGGCCGCATGGGCGATAGAGGGGTTGGCTGACCCACCGCTTTCGCAGGCAAGCCAGCTCCCACATTTTGACCGTGGTTGTCAGGTAGGAAATTGCTCGCCACAGATCTCACAGCCCACCCCGCGATCCCCTGTGGGAGTTGTCGAGCCCCAGCGAGGCTGCGAAGGCGGCCGCATGGGCGATAGAGGCGTTGGCTGATCCACCGCTTTCGCAGGCAAGCCAGCTCCCACATTTTGACCGTGGTTGCCAGGTAGAAAATCGCTCGCCACAGATCTCACAGCCCACCCCGCGATCCCCTGTGGGAGTTGTCGAGCCCTAGCGAGGCTACGAAAGCGGCCGCATGGGCGATAGAGGGGTTGGCTGACCCACCACCATCGCCGGCAAGCCGGTTCCTGCAGGGATGTGGGGTTATTGGAAGAGCACTTTCTGGCCTTCCGGCGAGGTAAACATGCCGTCGCCGTTATGCCCGACGCCCGGCACTTCCACCAGTTTCTGGCTCAACTGCGGGTGCCGCTGCTTGAGGTAGTCAAAATAGTTGTGCCCGCGAATCAGGCGATACGCGCCTTGGGTCTCGGCGGCGCAGCTTTTATCCAGCGCCGGGTGGTTCGGGTCGGTGTCCTGCTGACCCAGCAGGTAGGTGATGTTGCGTGACACGTAGGCCTGCTCAAGCTGCTCGGCGCTCTGGCCCTTGGCGTAATCCGGCAGGTTTTGCATGCCGTATTTCCAGTCGTTGAAGCCTGGGCAACTGGCGGTGTCGAACTTCACCGGACGCTGTGGCGTGAAGTACGCGTAGGACGATGGGTTCGCGACCACGTAACGCAGGCTGATGCCTTCGGTCTGCAGCATCGGGTGGTCGTGGCCGGTCAGGGCAAACCGCTGGACCACCTGGCCACCGCCGGAATGGCCGGCGACGACGATCTCTTTCAGCGCCGGGAACAGCTTGCGATTGCCCAGGTGCTTGATGATCTGGTCCAGTGCGCTGTAGGAACTGACCTGGCCTGGGCCGACGGAGGACTCGCCGGCCATCCAGTCGTTGCCGTTCCAGCGCAGCACCTGTTTGTCCAGGTGGTTGCGCTTGATGTCGGACTCATTCAGAAACTGCGGCGCAATCACCAGCGTGTTGGTCGCCTGGCCCGCGTGCTCGGCGGCGTCTTCACCGCTTTGCAGGTAGGTCTGCGCATTGCGCAGGCGGCCGTGCACGATGATCAACGCGCGAGTGACCTGGGGCAGCGGCTGGCGCCAGTCCTGGCTCAAGCCCAGGCTGAGGTCGCCGGCATCCAGGTGAAAACGATCGGGACTGACCACCTTGACCCCATGTTCTTTCTCGGCGGCCCAGGTGGATGAGGAACAGGTAATCAACAAGCCCAGCAGCAATCCCAATCGTTTATTCATCTAAAGACTCTTGGCGGTAAAAGTGTCGCATTGAGTGATCTGGCCCTGGGCAAAGCCGGTCTTGAACCAGCGAACCCGCTGCGCCGAGGTCCCGTGGGTAAACGAGTCCGGCACGACGCGCCCTTGACCCTGTTGCTGCAAACGGTCATCGCCGATGGCGTTGGCCGCATTCAGTGCTTCTTCAATATCACCCGGCTCCAGCCAGTTCAGGCGCTTCTGCGCGCGGTTGGCCCAGACCCCGGCGAAACAGTCGGCCTGCAGTTCCTGGCGCACCAGCAGGCCGCCATCGCCTTGCAGCTGCCGGCCCTGCTGGCGCGCGGCCTGGATCTTGGCCGAGATGCCGAGCAGCGTCTGCACGTGGTGCCCGACTTCGTGGGCGATCACGTAGGCCTGGGCGAAATCACCGGCGGCCTTGAAGCGTTGCGACATTTCCCGAAAGAAATCCAGGTCCAGGTACACCTGTTGGTCGGCCGGGCAATAGAACGGGCCGCTGGCCGAGGTGGCGCCACCGCAGGCCGAATTGACCCGACCGCGGAACAGAATCAGTTTCGGATTCTTGTAGGCCAGGCCATTTTCCTGAAAGACCTGGGCCCAGGTGTCTTCGGTATCACCCAGCACCGCGCGCACAAAGTCCGCTTGCTCGTCGTTGGCCGGCGGTGCCTGGCGTGGCTGCGTGCTCACCGAGGGCGCCTGTTCCATCTGGCCGGTCAACTGGCCGAGGATCTGCAGCGGGTCCTGGCCGGTCAACCAACCGATGCCGACGATCAGCACAATTGCCGTCAGGCTCAGGCCCTTGCCGCCACCAAACCGCATGCCGCCACCGCCGCCGCCACTGTCATCGCGGGCATCCACCACGTTGTCGCTGCGTCGGCCTTTTTTCCATAGCATGGGGCAATCCTCTCGATGAACTCTGAAACAGTGTTGTTGGTGCGTGGGAATGGCGCCAGCCCGGCTGTCCGACAGGTTTGAGAGCTGCGTAGTATCGCTGCTCTCAGCCCGTGCTGGCAGGGGCGCCAGATGAAAGTTGTGTCAGGTTGGACGGCTCAATCGCGGCAGTAGCCTTCACCGCTATCAACCACCAGGCAGTCCTTTTTCTCCGCCAGCCATTTCAGCCCGGTGGCCTCGCCGTTGCCGGCGCGCAGCAGTTGCGGCCCGTCGGGGCGCGTGAAGGCGATGCCGTCTTCGGCGGCTTCACCTTTGAAGGTGCCGGAGTCATCGGCGTCAAGGCCGTATTGCATGGTGAGGATGTAGTGACCACGGCCGACGCTGTCGTCCTTGGCGATGGTCAGGTTCAGGCCTTCGACGCCGATCCACTTGCCGACCCACTTATCGGTGGGCGGGGTTTCGGGCACCAGCGTGGCTTGCACAGACGGTGGCGCAGGCTTGGGTGCCTCCTTGGATTCCTGGTTGCAGGCGGTCAGCAGGACGAGGGCAGAAAGAATAAAGAGGTTTTTTTTCATAGCAGCAAGGCCTTGGTTAAAAAGTGTGCAACGCTGGGGCTGAGGTGCAGCGTTGGACTCGAATCCCGTGATTTAGTGCGCTGTTCGCACGGTGTTTGGTTATGCTCTGGGGGCAGACGCATGCCCGGCTGCTAGATTACCGGGTTGAGTGCCACCGCGTTCAGCTCGCCACGCAAGAGAATTCAATGACTGTCAGCACCCCCCTTTCCGGCGTCAACCATCCTTTCAAAGGCATCCTGCTGATTGTGCTGGCGACGTTCCTGTTTTCCAGCCACGACGCGTTGTCCAAATACTTGGCCGGGTTCTACCCGATCGTGATGGTGGTGTGGGCGCGGTACCTGGTGCATACCGTGTTGATGGCCGGGATTTTCCTGCCGCAATCCGGCTTGCGCGTGCTGCGCAGCAAGCGGCCGGGGATGCAGGTGGTGCGGGCGTTGTGCCTGTTGGGCACGAGTTTGTTCTTCACTGCGGCGCTGCATTACATCCCGCTGGCGGAAGCCACGGCGGTGAACTTCCTCGCGCCGATCCTGGTGACGGCACTCTCGGTGCCGCTGCTCGGCGAGCACGTGACCCGAGGCCAGTGGCTGGCGGTGATCTGCGGGTTTGTCGGGGTACTGATCATCATCCACCCCGGCGGCGAGCTGTTCACCCCGGCGGTGCTGCTGCCGCTGTGTTCGGCGCTGTTCTTCTGCTTCTACCAATTGCTCACGCGCATCCTTAGCCAATACGACACGCCCACCACCAGCAACTTCTTTGCCGGGCTGTGCAATACCCTGGTGATGAGTGCGCTGGTGCCGTTCTTCTGGCAGGTTCCGACGCTGTGGCATGGTGCGTTGATGCTGGCGCTGGGCACCTGTGGGATGACCGCCCACTTGATGCTGACCCAGGCGTTCCGCTTTGCGGCGCCGGCCTTGCTGGCGCCGTTCGGCTATTGCCAGATCGTCTTTGCGGGGTTGTTGGGCTGGCTGGTGTTCAGCCATACCCCCGATGTGACCACGGTGGTCGGCATTGGGGTGATCTGCATGAGCGGGTTGGCCGCTGCCTGGCAGCAGCGGCGCAGGTGATCAGACGTCTACGGTGGGAATCTTGCGCGGCGCCATGAAGTACATCCAGGTCAGCGCAATGAAGTACATCGCCGGGATCAGGGTGAACAACACCGTGTAGTTGTTGTTGGTGACTGTGAGGATATGCCCGACGATCTGGGTCATGAACATGCCGCCGATGGCCGCGCACATCCCGCCAAAGCCGAACACCGTGCTCATCATGTGCTTGGGTGTGTAGTCCATCACCAGGCTCCAGATATTCGCGGTCCAGGCCTGATGCGCGCCGATGGCCAGGGAGATGGCAAACACCGCGACCCACAGCTGGCTGGAGCCGGCCGCCATGATCACGCCGACGATGCAGCAGGCAAACAGCAGCATCGACAGCAACCGCGCCTTGATCGAGTTCATCCCACGGCCGATCAGGAACGACGAGAGAATCCCCCCACCCACACTGCCGAAGTCGGCAGTCAGATAGATGATGATCAGCGGGATGCCCATCTGGGTCACGTTGATGCCCAGGTTGTATTGCTGGTTCAGGAACGGCGGCAGCCAATACAGATAGAACCAGAACACCGGCGCGGTCATCGAGTAGGCGAGGGCGAAGGCCCAGGTGCCGCGCATGCGCAGGATGCGGCTGAACGGCACGCGCGGTTGTTCCGGTTCGGCTTCCTGTTGCACGTAGTCCAGTTCGGACTGTTTAACCGTCGGATGGTCTTCCGGGTTGTAGTACTTCAAGCCCCAGAACAGCAGCCAGATCCCGCCGAGTGCCGACATGCACAGGAACGCCGCCTGCCAGCCCCACACGTGCAGGATCAACGGCAGCAGCATCGGCGTCATCATCGCGCCGACGTTGGTGCCGGCGTTGAAGATGCCGGTGGCCACCGCGCGCTCACCGGCCGGGAACCACAGGCGGGTGGTCTTGACGCAAGCCGGGTAGTTGGCGGCTTCGGTCAGCCCGAGGATAAAGCGGCAGACCATAAAGCCGACGGCCGAGGTCGCCAGGCCGTGGGCGCCGGTGGCCAGGCTCCACAGCAGCACCGCGCAGAAGAACACGCGCTTCACGCCGACGCGGTCGATCAAGCGCCCTTGCAGCACAAAGCCGATGGCGTAGCCGACCTGGAACCAGAAGTTGATATTGGCGTAGTCCATCGCCGTCCAGCTCATCTCCTTGGCGAGGATTGGCTGCATCACGCCCAGGGCGGCGCGATCGATGTAGTTGAGGGTGGTGGCGAAGAACACCAGGGCCAGCATGCCCCAGCGAGTTTTACCCACGGCCAGGGCGCCGCGAATCTTGTCGCCGATGCCGGCGTGCGGGTTGCCCGGGCGCGCGGCCAGGACGGAGTTTTGCGAAGGCATGAGGTCGTACCCGTTTTTTGAAATTTTTATGGTGTGTTCTGGGTCTTGATACGGAATCGATGGTGCGCAGCGGTTAAAAAATCGTCAATTCGTCAACAGCCATTGTGTTCGATAATCGCACTGAAAACTAACCGGTTCGTACATTTCAATTGCTGTGAACAGTTTAGCGGCGAATAATTTGCCGTAAATAAGACGAGCCTCAAATGCCGGGAGTCGCCCCATGCAACGCTCTATTGCCACCGTTTCCTTGAGCGGAACCCTGCCGGAAAAACTCGAAGCCATCGCGGCTGCCGGGTTTGATGGCGTAGAAATCTTCGAAAACGATCTGCTGTATTACGACGGCAGTCCTCGGGAAGTTAGGCAAATCTGTGCCGACCTGGGCATTGCCATCACCCTGTTCCAGCCCTTTCGCGACTTTGAAGGCTGCCGCCGCGACCGCCTGGCGCGCAACCTTGAGCGCGCCGAGCGCAAATTCGACTTGATGCAGGAACTGGGCACCGACCTGGTGCTGGTGTGCAGCAACGCCTCGGCCGATTGCGTCGGCGATGAACGCATCCTGCTGGATGACTTGAGCCTGCTGGCCGAACACGCTGGCCGGCGTGGCTTGCGCATCGGCTATGAAGCGCTGGCCTGGGGCAAGCACGTGAACACCTGGCAGCAGGTGTGGAACCTGGTCCGCCAGATTGACCACCCCAGCCTCGGCGTATTGCTCGACAGCTTTCACACCTTGTCGCTGAAGGGCGACCCGAGTGGCATCGCCGAGATTCCCGGCGACAAGATTTTCTTTGTGCAGATGGCCGACGCGCCGATCCTGGCCATGGACGTGCTGGAGTGGAGCCGGCATTTCCGCTGCTTCCCCGGCCAAGGCGAATTCGACCTGGCGGGGTTCCTCGCACCGATCATAAAAAGCGGCTACACCGGGCCGTTGTCCCTGGAGATTTTCAACGACGGCTTCCGCGCCGCGCCCACTCGTGCGAACGCGGCAGATGGCTTGCGGTCGCTGCTGTACCTGGAAGAGAAGACCCGCCAGCGCCTGGAGCAGGAGCAACCTGCGGTGCCGGTGGAGATCCTTTTCGAAACCCCGGCGGCCAGCGAATACGACGGCATCGAGTTCCTCGAGTTTGCGGTGGATGAAAGTCTCGGCGCCAAGCTGACTCACTGGTTGGGGCGCCTGGGGTTCGTCAAGGCCGGCCAGCACCGGTCCAAGAGTGTCAGCCTGTTGCGCCAGGGCGATATCAACCTGATCCTCAACTGCGAGCCGTATTCCTTCGCGCATAACTTTTTTGAAGCTCATGGACCGTCGTTGTGTGCCACGGCGATTCGGGTCAAGGACAGCGCCAAGGCCCTGCAGCGGGCAGTGGCCTACAAGGGCCAGCCCTATCGCGGCCTCGTCGGCCCGAACGAGCTGGAACTGGCCGCCGTGCGCGCGCCGGATGGCAGCCTGATTTACCTTGTGGATCCGAGCGAGGGCGGTCTCTACGACACCGACTTCAACCTGCAACCGGCCACTGCCGCCAGCGGTGGCTTGCTGCGCATCGACCATATGGCCATGGCGCTGCCGGCCGACAGCCTCGACAGCTGGGTGCTGTTCTACAAGAGCCTGCTGGATTTCGAAGCCGATGACGAAGTGGTGCTGCCCGACCCGTATGGCCTGGTGAAAAGTCGCGCACTGCGCAGCCGCTGCAGCTCGATTCGCCTGCCGCTGAATATCTCCGAGAACCGCAACACCGCAATTTCCCACGCCCTGTCGAGCTATCGCGGCTCGGGCGTGCACCACATTGCCTTCGACTGTGCGGACATTTTCGCCGAGGTACGCCGGGCGAAAGAGGCCGGGGTGCCGCTGCTGGATATTCCGCTGAACTATTACGACGACCTCGCGGCGCGTTTCGATTTTGACGACGAGTTCCTCAGCGAACTGGCGTATTACAACGTGCTGTACGACCGCGACGCGCAGGGCGGTGAGTTGTTTCACGTGTACACCGAACCGTTCGAGGGACGGTTTTTCTTCGAGATCATCCAGCGCAAGAACGGCTATGCCGGCTATGGCGCGGCCAACGTGGCGGTGCGCCTGGCTGCGATGGCCAAATCGCGCAGCGGTGCAGTGCGTCAGGCACGCTTATGACGGCGGGCCAGGTGCTTCCTTCGGGGAGCGCCGCGGCCCATAATCACCGCCTGCATAACAATGGCCGTGAGCGCACCATGACCTCGAGTCCCGAACTCCCCGCGGTGTCAGACGCACCGCGCAAGAGTCGCAAGAACAATCCGGAAAAGACCCGCGAAAACATTCTCCAGGAAGCCATCGTCGAGTTTGTCCAGCAGGGCCTGTCCGGCGCTCGCGTGGATGCGATCGCCGAGCGCATCCACACCTCCAAACGCATGATCTATTACTACTTCGGTAGCAAGGAGCAGTTGTACGTCGAGGTGCTGGAGAAGCTCTACGGCGATATCCGCAACACCGAAACGCGGATGAACCTCACCGCGCTGGAACCGCGCGAAGCAATCCGCCGGCTGGTGGAGTTCACCTTTGATCACCACGACCAGAACGTGGATTTCGTGCGCATCGTCAGCATCGAAAACATCAACAACGCCGAATATGTGAAGCGCTCCGATTCGATCAAGGCGATGAACAGCAACATCCTCGAAGGGCTGGGCGCCACCTTGCAGCGTGGGGCAGAGTTGGGCGTGTTCCGCCAAGGGCTGAACCCGCTGGACGTGCATTTGCTGATCAACTCATTCAGCTTTTACCGCGTGTCCAACCGCCATACGTTCAGTGAGATTTTTCAGATCGAACTGTCGGATGAGGCGATCAAACAGCGGCATCGCGAGATGATTTGCGATTCGGTGATGCGGTACTTGCAGGCCTGAGTACGCGCACTATTCGGGAAGGAATGCAGTCCCTGTGGGGCTTGCTCGCGAAGCCGGTGGGTCAGTCGCTGAAGAGGGTGGCTGGTCTGGCGCCTTCGCGAGCAAGCCCGCTCCCACATTTGGGGTGTATTTCAAGGTTGGAATCGGGTTGTGCCTCCCGCTCAGATGCCGGTGCAGTACCCCGAATCCCCAGCCCGAACAGCGATCAAAACTGTGGGGGGGGGGGGGGGGGGGGGCCCCGGG